>NZ_JBEXXO010000022.1:0-162559 GCF_040630435.1 Streptomyces sp. NPDC005803
GGCTCCACGAAGCGACGCACGAAGAAGTCAACAACCCCGCGTCCACGCCGCACAGGTTAAAGATCAAGCTAAGGGCTGTCCCGTAATCCCTGGCGTGCGCACGACGACAGCTACGGCACCTCGCCGCGCTGTCGGAACGCCCGAATACATCCAGTACGCGGACGCTCCTCCGCCTTGCGATGCACCGCATCTGACGCCGCGCGCTGATCCACCAGGGATTACGGGACAGCCCTTATCTTGAGCCGCGCCTCGTCGTTCTCGCGCAGCGCGGGGCCCGTGTAGTGGTGAATGCCGGCCCCCATGACCCGCTTGACGCTGCCGTCGTACTTCCCGTCGATCAGGAGGTACTTCGAGTGAATGATCCGGCTGCTGGTGGACGATTTGCCGTCGTGGTCGTCGTTGCAACAGACCGGGGTGAATCCCGTCGAGGGTGTTCCAGATGGTGTCCGTGCTGTTGCCGGTGCCGGGATAGTAGGAGAAGAAGTACACCTTGTACGTGGAGAAGCTTGCGCTGGTGTATTTCCAGGTGGACCAGCTCTTGCCGACGAGGGCGTCGAAGTGGGTGCCGTGGGCGTTGTAGAGGGCCGGGGAGCTCTACTACGCCGAGCGGGAGAGGCTCAGGGTGCCGGGCCAGGCAGCGACGGGGTAGCCGCGGATCATGTGTGCCCCCCCGGCAGGCGCGACAGGGTGGCCCGGCCAGGAACCAGGGTCAGCCCCGGCAGGGGCGTGTCGCCTCCGGGCGTGCCGCTTATGTGGGCACCAGACTGCCTGATATCGGCTGATTCGACACAGGTTATGCGGGTACCCACGTGCATGGGTGGCGGACTCCCGTGAAGGTGCCGATGTCACCTCCCGCAGTGCGGTTCCCGGGGCGCCCGGTCGCACTGCCACGCAAGCCGGGCCCACCGGCATTGGAACCGTGGGAAGGCCGTCGGGATGTAGCCCAGGCCCCCCGGTGACGTTCAGGAGCAGCTATGACCCACATTCCCTCGGCGGAGCAGGTGGACGTCACCTTCATCGGCAACGCCACGCTCCTCGTGCGGTACGGCCCTCTCACGCTGCTCACCGATCCGAACTTCTTGCACCGAGGGGAGCGGGCCTATCTCGGCAACGGCCTCTCGTCACGACGGCTGCACGATCCGGCGATGGAACTGTCCGGTCTTCCCGCGCTGGACGCCGTCGTGCTCTCCCATTTGCACGGGGACCACTGGGACCGGCGGGCCCGGCGAGGGCTGGGCAAAGACCTGCCGATCCTCACCACGCCGCACGCCTCGCGCCGTTTGCAGGGGCTGCACGGCTTCTCCCGTGCGGTGGGGCTGAGGACCTGGCAGTCCCAGACGGTGGTGCGTGGCGACCGGCAGGTGTGTGTGACGGCACTTCCCGGCCGCCATGGGCCCAAGGGTGTCCACCGGCTGCTGCCGCCGGTCATGGGGAGCCTGTGGGAGTTCGGGACGGTGGGCCGCGCGCCGGATCACCGTCTCTACGTCACCGGTGACACCTTGATGTTTCCGGGCATCCAGGAAATCGCGCGCCGTTGTCCCGATGTGGGGTTGGCCATTCTGCATCTGGGCGGAACCACACTGCCCGGCGGTCTCCTGGTGACCATGGACGCGCGCCAGGGAGCCGAACTCGTCCGGACCCTTCGGCCAGGAAAGGTAATGCCCGTCCACTACGAAGAGTACGGGGTAATGCGGTCCCCGTTGTCAGACTTCCTGGCGGAAGCAGCCAGGCAGGGATTCGCGGACGAGGTGGTGCATTGTGCACGGGGCGATCACTTCACGTGGGGGAATCCCGCATAGATGTGATGCTCATTGCGCGTCGAGTCCCGGGCGGCCGTATCGCAGCGGGGGAGGAGCGAGCCTTTTCGCTTTTCGTTCCCCGCTGTGGTCGCGGTGAGTTCTTTCAGGGTTTCCCGGCGGAGGGAAGGCCCACCAGCGCCTGCAGTTGTTGGGGTCGGAACGGGGTCGGACCGTGCCACTCCACCAGCATGACGGTGGCGTCGTCGTTGAGGCGGCCGTGGTGATAGCCGAGATGGTGTCTGATCAGTCGGCGCAGGGTCTCCGGCACGGGCAGGTCGTCAGCGTGGTGGCGGATGAGGAAGTCGATCAGTCGTTCGAGGCCGAATTCCTGCCCGTCCTGGTTCCGCGCTTCGGTGATGCCGTCCGTGTAGAGCAGCAGGCGGTCCCCGGGTTCCAGTTGGTCGCGGCGCAGCGTGCCGGGCAGGCCCAGCCCCGTACCCAGAGGAGGGGCGGGCGGGCAGGTCAGGTGCACGACTGTACGGTTGCCGCGGATGACGACCGGGGGGTGGTGGCCGTAGTTCGTCCAGGTCAGCACGCCGGTGGGTAGGTGAAGTCCGCCCAGGAGGCTCGTGGCGTAACGGCGGCCGGCGAACTGCTCGGTCAACGTCCCTCCTACGCCCTCCGCGGTCTGCAGGAGATCCGCGCCCTGGCGGCGCCGGTTGCGGGCCGCGGCCAGCGCGAGGTTCGCGGTCAGTCCGGCGGCCGTGTCGTGCCCCATCGCGTCGAAGATCGAGAGATGCAGGGTCTCGTCGGCCAAGGCGTAGTCGAAGGCGTCCCCACTGACCTGGTAAGCCGGTTCCATGATCGCGCTGACCAGGACGCGGTCGGTGGCGAAGGTGCGCGGTGGCATCAGCTGCCACTCCATCTCGGCCGCCACCTTCATCTTCCGGCGGCGGACCAACTGGGAGTACGAGTCGCTCGTTTCACGCTTGCTCACCAGGAGGAGAGCGATCAGTCCGGCGAGAACGCTCAGGTCCTCGTCCACCTCCACCTGGGCCCCGGGGACACCCACTCGGAGCACCCCCAGACGCTCGGCGCCGTCCAGCAGGGGGACCCACCACTCGCCCTGCGTGGTGGACGAGGCCGGCAGGATCCGGCCCAGCTGAAACGCTCGCCCCGCGACGGTCCCCTCCACGGAGATCGAAGGCTGCGCGTCGGGTTCAGCGGGATCAGCACCGGCGGAGGCGGTCAGCAGATACAACTGTTCCTGCTGGAGATCGGCCAGATAGATCAGCACACGGGGCCAGCCCACCCGGGCGGCCCGCGACGCCACCGCGTTCGGCAACTGCTCCATGGGCATGAGATGGCTCGCGGAAATCAACCCGGCCAACGCCCCTGCACGCGTCATTCCCGCGCTTTTCATCCCCGAGCACCTCTCTGGACGGCCGACCCGCTGGCCGGCCGAGCTACCGGCGTCACCCCACCGGCCGAGGAACGGACACCTCGGACAGTAGGAGAATGACCGATTTGTCGTGGGAAGCGGTGAACGCCTCGCCCGGGGCGGCGAGCCGCGGCCTGTGAACGGCCGCTCCGTGCGGAGCTGAGGCCCACGGTGACCGGCCAACCCGGGCGGACCGACGTATTGACAGTACGCCGTCATGTCGCTGTGATGAGTGGGAGCGCTCCCATCCTGCACTGCCCTACGGTTCCCCAGCCCGAGGAGGCGCACATCCGATGGTTCCCGCACGATTACTGCGCAGACCCTGGACAGCGGCCGGAGCCGCCCTCGCGCTGGCCTTGTCCCTGTTCGTCGTGGTGCCCGCCAGCGGCTCGGCCATGGCGTCGGGATGCCGGGTCGACTACACCGTCAACGAGTGGGCCGGCGGCTATACCGCCCAGGTGCGTATCACGCATACCGGTCCCGAGCTGAGCGGTTGGCGGCTGACGTGGACGTACGACGGTGACCGGCACGTCACCTCCGCCTGGAACGCGACCGTCACGCAGACCGGCCACTCCGTGACTGCCGTCAACACGGCCTGGAACGGAGCGCTGACCAGCGGCGGTACGGTCGACTTCGGTCTGCAGGGGACCTGGCAGGCGGCCGACTCGGCACCCACCGACTTCGCCCTCAACGGCGTGTCCTGCGGCGGTGACGGCACCTCACCGCCGACCACGCCGCCGACCACGCCGCCGCCCACGACGCCACCTCCGACGACGCCGCCCCCCACGACACCGCCCTCCGCGTCATGCGGTGATGCCGCCGTCTGTGAGGACTTCGAGAACCAGGCCGGTCCGGCCCCCGCCGGCAACTGGCGGTTCACCGCACCCGACTGTCAGGGCACGGGCACGGCCGCCGTCGATACGGCCGTCGCGCACAGCGGCACCCGGTCGCTGCGGTTGGACGGGCGGGCCGGCTACTGCAACCACGCCTTCGTGGCCGCGACCGCGGACCTGTCGTCGGTCGGCCCGGTGCTGCACGTCCGCATGTGGGTGCGGCACACCACCGCGCTCCCGGCCGCGCACGTCACCTTCGTGTCGATGCCGGACAGCTCGCAGGGCGGCAAGGCGCTGCGGATCGGCGGCCAGAACGGCGCCCTGCAGTGGAACCGGGAGAGCGACGACGCCACGCTCCCGGCACAGAGCCCGGTCGGCGTGGGCCTGAGCAGGCCCATGCCGACGGGCAGCTGGCAATGCCTGCGGTTCGCGATCGACACCTCGGCACCGGGACTCGACACCTGGCTCGACGACGAGCAGGTGCCGGGGCTGCACGCCGACGGCGTACCGACGCAGGACGTCGACGGGCAGTGGCTCTCCCGGACCACTCCGCCGAGGCCTACCGCCCTGCGGCTGGGCTGGGAGAGCTACGGGACCGGCGACGACACGCTGTGGTTCGACGACGTGGTCGTCGGATCCTCGCCGGTCGGCTGCTGACGCCCGGCCGCCCGGCGAGCGAGGGAGAAACGGCGGCGGGCTGACGACGACACCGCGAGGGTGGAATCCGTCAGCCCGTCTCCGGCTCCGCTTGCCTCGCCTGAACGCAGGTGACCCGGGTCGTCCGCAGTGGGCGGTGGGAGACCTCGGTCGTGTGCAGGCCGTGCGCGCGGCCCTGGGTGCCGATGTCCGCCTGGGGGGCGCGTGTGCGACGCGGTGGTGGAGGCCGGCCGCCCGGGGACGGGAGGGACGGCCGTGCACGAGCTAGGCGTGGCCCCCGAATCCCCTCCTGGGACGATGACCTGCTGCCGCCCGCACACGCTCTCGAGTCGCCAAGCGCCGGCCTGCCACTTCAGACAGCAGCGGTGCCTGAACACGTGGGGCGGACGGCCGCCGGCCGCCTGCCCTCGTTCCGCGCCACCGCCACCTCGGGGGCGCTGGACCGAAGGAGCGCGTCGGCCTTCGCCAGAGCCTGCCTCACCTCGGAGACGCCCGTCATGACACACAGCGTGTACGCCGTGTCCTCGCGTTGCCGGACGGTGCTGGGGGTGGAACGGCGCTCGTCCTCGATCACCGCGTCGGCGTAGCGGGACAACGCGGCACGCAGGTCAGCAGGCGTGGGATGCAGCAAGGCCAACTCCTCATCCAATGGATTCGTCCTCCCGGCCGACACGGCAGCACGGGTGTCGTTCACGACGACGTCCGAATGCCCCGCTTCATGCGAAGCATTCCTGGGTTTCTCTGTGGTGTGTGTCCCCGGCCGGACGGCCGGGCGAGCCGGCACAGCGCGAGGACTGCCGTCGGCTCCGCTCCGTCCGCGGTCCCGAGGCGGCATCGCGAGGCCGGCCCAGCGGTTCGGCTGACGGTCGGCGGAGGGATGCCGCCCAGGCGATCCCCGCACAGGCGATCCCCGCACAGGCGGGCTGCCCGTCACCCCGTGGATTCGTCCGGGGTGGGGTGTTCCGGGTGGACGCTCGCGTTGCGGGCGGCGCTGCGGCCCGAGCCGGCCTCGTCGGGGTCGGGCTTGTCGGCCGCATCGGCCTCCGCCTCGCTCCCCGGCCCTGCGGCCGGGAGTACCACGTCGAGCGCGTCCTCGCCCTCCTGGACCTGCTGATCGGGCATATCGGCCGGTACGGGCGGCGGACTGCCCTTCGCCCCGGTGTAGGCGGGGCCCTGGGGCCTGCGGTCGGTCATGCTGCTCCTCCCGTGGGTGCGCGCCCACTGCGGGTGCGGCGCGGTCCGGTGTCGCACCTCGCGTACCCCGCGCGCCCGAGACGACGCACGGTCCGCCCCGCTGTGCCCTGTGCCGGGCACGGGCGATGCAGTAGGCAGGCTCAATTCCACGTCATCCGTGCGTCGCGCGCATCCGCTGCCGCGATTGCGGCGGAGATATCGGCACCACGGCCGTGCGCGTACCGGAAGGCGGGAGCCCTGCGGCGAGACGCGGGCAGCGGAAGGTGCGCCGTGCCGCAGCCGGCGTCATCAGGGCCGCCAGGGCCGCCGGCGGACGGTGAGCGGTGCACGGGGATCACTGGTGAGAGTTGCGGCACACGCGGGAGGCGGTACGTCGTGCCGCACCGGGTATACGGGGCCACGGGCGGCCGAGGGCGCCGCCCCGTACGTGACGTGAGGAGAACCTGATGGACGGGATCGTGCTGCTCAAGGAAGACCACAAGACGGTGGAGAAGCTGTTCAAGCAGTACGAGCAGGCCGGCGACAACGCCCACGCCCTGAAGCGGAAGATCGCCGACCGGGTGATCAGCGAACTGACCACCCACACCTGGATCGAGGAGAAGATCTTCTACCCGGCCGTCCGTGAAGCCGCCCCCGACACCAAGGACGACGTCCTGGAGAGCGTCGAGGAACACCACGTGGTGCTGTGGATGCTCTCCGAGCTCAAGGACCTCGACCCGGCCGACGAGCGGTTCGACGCCAAGATGAGCGTCCTCATGGAGAACGTGCGCCACCATGTCGAGGAAGAGGAGAAGGAGTGGTTCCCCGACGTCCGCAAGGCCATGGGACGCAACCGCCTCACCGAACTCGGCGAGCAGATGGAAGAGGCGAAGAAGAAGGCTCCGGGGGAGCCCCTCGCCGTCCCCAGCGCCGACCGGTAGCCCCACGCGCCGGCGAGCCGGGCCCGGTGGCCGCCCTCTCGGGCCAGGGCTCGGCATCCCCGCCCGAACCGCGGGGCCAGGCATCCGAGCCGAGAACTCCCCGGCCCGGTCTCCGGGTGCGGCGGCGCGGAGAGCGGCCGACGCCGTCGGCATGGGCCTGGGGCACCCTCGGCGGGCGGCCCAGGCCGATGCCGTCGCGTACGCGGGCCTTCGGAGCCGGTCCTCTCGGCGATGACGGCGGCGGCCAGGGCGGGAGCGGAAAGGGCCACCGCGTCCTCAGTGCGCGTCTATCGAGGGTGCGCCGCCCGGCGCAGGGCCGTGAGGAGTTCTCGATTACTGGCCCCTTTGAGCACGAACGCGCAGACGCCGGCCCCCGTCATCTGCTCGATGGAGCCCTTGTCGTCGTACGCGGAGAACGCCACGATGCGGCTGGCCGGGGAACACCGCGCGATGTCCCGGGCGACGGACGGGCCGCCGCCGGGGAAGCGGATGTCCAGGACCACGAGGTCCGGCTGATGGCGGCTCGCGAGCCGGAGCGCCTGCTCGTCGTTGCGCGCGGTGCCCACGACCTCCAGATCGGGCTGTGCTTGCACGACCTCGCGCAGGCTCTCCAGGAGCATCAGGTTGTCGTCACAGAGGATCACGCTGAACGGGGAGCCGGGGGAGTCGTCCGGTGTCGCCGCGGTCATGGCGCCTCGTCGGTCAGCGCCGGGACGGGAAGCGGAAGCGGATTGGGCACCCAGAACTCGACTGTCGTGCCCGTTCCGGGGCGGCTGTGCATCGACCACCATCCGCCTGCCGTCTCCGCTCTCTCCCGCATCTCGATGACCCCGAAGTGATCGCGGGTGCCGTCCTGGGACATCGGTGCGCCCGTACCGTCGTCCCTGACGTGCGTCACGATGCCCCCGTCAGCCGACTTGATACTGAGATCGACTCTGCTCGCATGTGCGTGCTTGTGCACGTTCAGCAGAGCTTCCTGAACGATGCGGAAGATGGTGATGGCGGTCTCGGGCGGGGGTTCCCGGTCCAGCTGGTGGTCGAAGGAGTAGGGCATCCCCCACGAGGAGCCCACGACGTCCTCCAGGTGACTGGAGAGCCCCTCGACCAGGCCATGCCTGTCGATCCCGGGCGGATGCAACCGGAAGGTCAGGCTCCGGAGGCGGCCGATCGCTTCCCGTACCGATGTGTCGAGACGCTGCAGTTCCGCGGCGTACGGCTCCGGCATGCGGTCCGCCAGCAGTTCCAGCCGCATGCCGACGGCGACCATGGCCTGGATGGAGTCGTCGTGGACGTCCCACGCGATGCGCCGTCGTTCCGTCTCCTGTGCCTGGACCAGGTGGTCGAACAAGCGGCGTCGCTCGGTGAGGGCGTGCTGCGCTGCCCGCCGTTCGGACATGTCCCGGGTGACCTTGCCGAAGCCCTGCAGTACGCCTTCTTCGTCCCACAAGGCGGTGATGACCACGTTCGCCCAGAACCGGGAGCCGTCCTGGCGGACGCGCCAGCCCTCGTCCTCCAGTCTCCCTTCGGCCACGGCGGTCTCGAGCTCCCACTGCGGCTTGCCCGAAGCCTGGTCCTCGGGCGGGTAGAAGACGGAGAAGTGCTGTCCGAGGATGTCCTCGGCCTTGTAGCCCTTGATCCTCTCCGCGCCCGCGTTCCAGCTGATGATGTAGCCCTGGGGGTCGAGCATGAAGATGCCGTAGTCCAGCACCCCCTGGACCAGCAGGGTGAAAGCCGCGTCCGACAACGGAGCGGCCTGCTTCCTCACCCACTTCCGCTGCTGCGGCTCCCGCGTCACTTGAGGAGTCCTTCACGTCGCGCGATGGTCACGGCTTCCAGCTGGGAACGTGCCTGCAGCTTTTCCAGCACCCGTTGGACATGGTTGCGCCCCGTGTTGAGAGCGACCCCCAGCTGCTCGCTGATCTCCGCGGTGGTGTGGCCCTCTCCCAGGAGATGGAGGGCTTCGCGCTCCCGCGGAGTGAGGTTCGCGCCGAGCCCCGGCGCCCGGCCGGTCAGCCTCTCCAGCACGTCGCCCAGGAGGTCCTGGCTGAACACCACCTCACCCGCCGCCACCCGGCGAACGGCCTCCTCCAGTTCGCTCAGACCGCGGGCCTTGAGGATCAGGCCCGCTCCGCCGGTCTCCGCGACGCGCGCCGCTACCGACGCGCTGCCCTCGCCGGCCAGGACCAGGACGCGCACGTCCGGCACGAGTGCCAGCAGATCGGGGATGGCGTTGACCCCGTCACCGTCCGGCAAGCGCCGGTCCATCAGTACGACATCCGGCTCGTACCGCTGCACGTCGGCGAGTGCCGACCCGACGGAAGCCGCGCGTGCCACGATCTGCAGATCGGGCGAGCGCTCCAGGGCAAGGCATATCGCCTCGGCCACCATGTCGTGGTCCTCGACCAGCAGGATCCTGACCGGTCGGCTGTGCGGGGGAGGTGAAGGCATCGGTGCATCCTCGGAGTGGGCGGATCGCCTGATCATGCCAGTTCTCTGAACGGCGACTCCGTAGTGGCCGCCGTTCCGTCCGCACGCGGAGCCGCGGCCGTTCCCGCCGGAGCGCCGTCTGCCGACTCCGGGGCCGTCCGCGTGTTTCCCGCGGTGAGGATGTCGTCGGCTCCGATGAGGCGGAGCAGCCGCGCCAACTGCGGGCCGACCCCTTCCACGACAAGATCCACGCCTGCGCGAAGAACGGCGATCCGTGCCCTGAGGAGAGCGCTCAGGCCGGCACAGTCGCAGAAGGAGACACCGGCCAGATCGAGGCACAGGCGGGGCGGCTCCTTCGCCAGGCACGCCGTCACCGCCTCCTGGACGACGAAACCGCTGTCCAGGTCGAGTTCGCCGACGAGAATCACTCGGACGACGCCCGAGCGAACCACGACACGCGAAGTGAACGGGTGAACATTCATAGCGCCCCGCACCTTCCCGTGTTCACGTGACGCGGGGAACTGCCCACCGCGGTGTCACGAGGCCTGGCTGCGGAGGGGCCCCCTGTCGTCAGCTGCCGCATCACTACCCCATAGTGTGAGGACATCAGTGTCGCCCTAGTGAATCTGCACTAGATGCAGAAGTCAACCCGCGTCGGCGGAGGCTGGCGCACCGCGCAGACGCGCAGAACGCCAGGCCGTGGGGCGGGTACTCCACCCGGACCTCTCATCGCCGACGGTCACGCCGCGCGGGGGAGGCGTAGCGGCGGGTGCCCGGGGGCAAGGGGGGAGGCATGACGACCACACTCGGCGCCTTCGTTCTCGGCACTCCCGACCCTCCCGCACTGGCCGACTTCTACCGGGCCCTGCTCGGCTGGCAAGAAGTCGAGCGCGAGCCGGAGTGGGTGCGCCTGAAAGCTCCGGAACGGGAACGCCCCAGCCTGAGCTTCCAGCTGGAATCCGATCACACCCCTCCGCAGTGGCCGCAGCGACCGGGGGCGCAGCAGATGCAAGCACACCTGGACCTCCAGGTGGACGACCTGGAGGCGGAGACCGAGCGGGCTCTCGCCCTGGGCGCGACGCTGGAGGAGCATCAGCCCCAGAAGGACGTGCGGGTGCTCCGTGACCCTCACGGCCATCCGTTCTGCCTCTTCCTTCCGGGCGCCTGAACGCCACCGGCCAGGCACCGGGGCATCGCCCTCGCGGCCGGCCGCGACGGCTTGATCGTCCTTGGGCGGGGTAGCGAAGTGGCATGGCCACTGACAACGCATCCACTGCCGCGAGCGGCTCCGCGCATCCCGAGGTCGACGTCCGGGCGCTGACCGGCATCCTCGACGGCGAGTACGCCGGGATCCGTGACCTCGTCCGGACCAACCTGGTGACGTACGCCTCCGTTCTGGAGGAGGCCGACGAGCTCGGAGTCGACGCCTACCGCGAGCGGGTGCGTGAGCTCGTGGTCGAGATGGCCGCGACGGGTCAGACAGGCATGGGTTTCCCGCGCGAGTACGGCGGGGGCGGCGACGTCGGAGCGTCGATCGCCGCGTTCGAGACGCTCGCCTTCGGCGACCTGTCGGTGCTGGTGAAGGTCGGCGTGCAGTTCGGGCTCTTCGGCGGCGCGATCCTGCACCTGGGCACCGGACGCCACCACGACGCCTATCTGCCGGACCTGATCACCGGGCGGCTGATGGGATGCTTCGCCATGACCGAGACGGGGCACGGCTCCAACGTGCAGGCACTCGGCACCGTCGCCAGATACGACGCCGCCGCCCAGGAGTTCGTCCTCACCACCCACGGCGACCAGGCGCGCAAGGACTACATAGGCAACGCTGCCCGCCATGCCGAGCTGGCGGTCGTCTTCGCCCAGCTGGAGGTGGACGGGGAGCGCGAGGGCGTGCACGCCTTCGTCGTACCGGTCCGGACCGGCGGGGAGGTGGCGCCCGGTGTCCGGATCGAGGACGACGGCCGCAAGATGGGCCTCAACGGCGTGGACAACGGCCGCATCTGGTTCGACGACGTGCGGGTGCCGCGCGAGGCGCTGCTCAACCGGTTCGCCGACGTCACCCCCGACGGCGTGTACGAGAGCTCGATCGAGAACCCGGACCGACGCTTCTTCACCATGCTCGGCACTCTGGTGCAGGGCCGGGTCAGCGTCGGCGGAGCGGGGGTCAACGCCGCCAAGGTCGCCCTCGCGATCGCCACGAAGTACGCAGTGCGGCGCCGGCAGTTCCGAGCGACCTCGGACGCGGAGGAACACGTACTCCTCGATTACGGTCTGCACCAGCGTCGTCTGCTGCCGCTCATCGCGCGCACGTACGCGCTGCACTTCGCACAGGACGTGGTGCGCACGGAAGTGCACGAGGTCTTCTCCGGTGTCAGGGACGACGAGAGCACGCGGCGCCGGCTGGAGTCACGGGCCGCCGGCACCAAGGCGCTCGCCACCTGGCACGCGACCCGGGTCGTCCAGGAGTGCCGCGAGGCCTGCGGGGGCGCCGGCTATCTCACGGTCAACCGGTTCGCCGCCCTCAAGAACGACAGCGACATCTTCACCACCTTCGAGGGCGACAACCACGTCCTGCTGCAGCTTGTGGCGAAGGGGCTGCTCACCCATTACGCGAGCGAGTTCGAGGACCTGGACCAGCTCGGGATGGTCCGCTACGTCACCAGCCTCGCGGTCGATACGGTCATCGAGAGGACGTCCGCGCACAAGCTCCTGGAACGGGTGCGTGACATTCTGCCCGGCGGCGACGAGTGGGACCAGGAAGCCGGCCTGCTCGACTCCGCGTACCAGCTCGCCATGCTCCGCTACCGGGAGGAGCACATGCTCGCCGGCGTGGCCCGCCGGCTCAAGCGGGGGATCGACCAGGGGCGCGACCCCGGAGACGTCTTCTCGCAGGCGCAGGACCACGTCATCGCCGTCGCCCACGCACACGTCGAGCGGCTGGTGCTGGAGGCGTTCGTCGACAAGGTGCGAGCGCTGCCCGAGAGCGGAAACAAGGTCGCGCTGGGCTTGTTGTGCGACCTGTTCGCCCTCTCGACGATCGAGGCGGACCGGGCCTGGTTCATGGAGCACGGCCGCCTGACCGTCCAGCGCTCCAAGGCGATCAGCCGGGAGGTGAACGAACTCGGCCGCAAGGTCCGGCCCCTCGCCGTCGACCTCGTGGACGCCTGGGGCGTCCCGCCCGAGATGCTGCGCGCGCCGGATCTGGTGGGCTGATCCGGGGGCCGCGCTCCTCCGTGCGGCCAGGTCCGGGACGGTGCCGGACGAGAACGACAGAACAGCCCTGGACCCGAATCGATTCGGGGCCAGGGCTGTTCTGTGCGGTGCGGGCAGGAAGTTCGATGAGCGGTCACCCGCACCTGAGGGCTCCCGCAGGAGCGTCAGCGTCTGCGGGAGGGGCGGCCGGCTCCGATGCCCGCGACGTGCAGGGCAAGAAGTGTCAGGCCCAGGAGCATGACGTTCACGGACGAGAAGACGTCGTTGGTGGTGATGTCCGCCGCGTTGATCAGGAAGGCGATGCCGAACAGGACGGCCGCTGCTATGCCGAGCATGAGGTGCTCCTCTCGAAGGGGGTGACGTGCGTGTGCCCGGACATCCCACGGACAGACCTCCTTTTCGGCTCGGCTTGCGATACCGGCCGGGCCGCGTGACGCCGCCGCGGGGGTGTGCCTCCAAGGCGGGGGTAAGAGGGCGGAGAGAGAGCGGAGAGAGCGGAGTGAGGGAGGGACGATGACGAAGGACACGTCGCTGCGCGCTGTGGGATGGGCGCAGACTTTTCCGGTGTCGCAAGGAGTGCGGGCGGGTCGTCGGTGGACGCGGGAACACCTGGCGTCCCTGAAGTGGACCGAGGACGCCCCCGAGACGGTGGACGCGATCCTGCTCAGTGTGTCGGAGCTGATCACCAACGCACACGTGCACGCACACAGTGACGCCCAGTTGGTCCTCACCTGGGACAGCCACTGCCTGCACGTGAGTGTCCACGACTCCGACCCCCTGCCGCCCGCCAAGCAGCCCGAAGACCTCACCATGACCGGGGGGCGCGGACTGGCCATCGTCGACGCGCTCGCCGACGGCTGGACGACGCATCCCCAGGCGTCGGGCAAGACCGTCACCGCCTGCTTCGTGCCCCCGGGCGCTCCGAAGCCCCGGCACGGTGGGGACGTCAGCTGAGTTGGGGGCGGGAGCGACGCGGAGCGGGAGGAAGGGCGCCCCGGTCCGGCATGGCCGGGGCACGCCTCACGCGCGTGAGGCCCGACATGCGTGTGGCCCGGCACGGCCGGGCCACACGCATGTCGGAGAGGGCGCGTCGCGCTCTCCGGGTCAGTGCTTGAAGGCGTCCTTCGCCTTCTCCTTCGCCTGGCGGGCGTCGCCCTTGGCCTGGTCGGCCCTGCCTTCGGCCGTGAGGCGTTCGTTCCCGACCGCGCGGCCGGCGACCTCCTTGACCTTGCCCTTGGCCTGCTCCGTCTTTGCCTGGGTCTTCTCATCGGCAGCCATGTCATTCACACCTTGCTCTGCTCGGCGTCAGGGACACTTCTCGTGTGACCGGTAGAAGCACGTGCAAACACCGCGTCGGTGGCCGGGTTCCGGGATGTCGTCGTCATCCACCATGACGAAGGGCCGAACCGCGTCAGCCCCCTTGGAGTCCGGCCCTCTCCGTCATGCCGAGCGGCTCGTGAGGCCGAGTTCGCCCCCTGCCCCGCCCCCTCCTCCCTCGCTCATCGCTCCGAACCCTCCGCGCACAGCGCCACGAGAGCGTCCGCGTGGGAGAGGCCGCTCTCCTCGACGACCTCGCGCACGCTCTGGGCCTCGCGGACCAGGGCGAGGCGGACGTGCCCGGAGGAGTCCGCGCGGTAGCCGTACACAGCGGGCCGGGGCAGGGAGTTGTACGAGAAGTGCGACGAGAAGTAGTACGCCCCGGTGTCGTACAGCGCCACCACGTCCCCCGGGCTGATCGCCGGCAGTTCGCGGGCGACCGCGGTCAGGTCTCCGGCGAAGCAGCACGGCCCCGCGACGTCCACGACCTGGAGCGGCCCCTCCTTGGGACGGCCCGCGGCGTCGAACACGCCGACGCGCAGGGGCCACGCGTCCGGCATGAACACCGTGCGGGTGGCCACCTGGGCTCCGGCGTGGGTGACCGCGATCCGCCGGCCACCGGCCGACTTGGTGTACTCGACGACCGAGCCGATGGTGCCGCTCTTCGCCAGCAGCGAGCGGCCGAACTCGGTGACCAGCGTGTAGCGGCCGTCGAAGAGTCCGGGGGCGACGCCGCGCAGTTCGGCGACGTAGTCGGCGTACGTGGGGCGGTCGTCCTCGGTGTCGAAGTTGACGGGCAGGCCGCCGCCGATGTCCAGGCCGGTGATCCGGGCGTGCCCCACCTGGTTGTTGATCCGCTCAGCGAGGTCGTACGCGGCGCCCACCCCCAGGGCGATGAGCGGCAGCGGGCAGCCCTGGGAGCCGACGTGGGCGTGCAGGCGGTTGAGCCAGGGGCGCCGGGCGAACGCGTCGATCACCGCGTCGACGGCTCCCGGGTCGCGCAGGGCGACGCCGAATTTGGACGTCGCGGTCGCGGTGCTCATCGCCCCGATCGCGCCGGCCCCGACCTGGGGGTTCACCCGCAGGCCGACGGGGCCGGCCGGTTCGCGGCCTGCCAGCAGACGGTCGACGCGCGCCAGCTCCTGGAAGTTGTCCAGGTTGATCGCGATGCCGTGATCGAGCGCGAACTCCAGCTCCTCGACCGTCTTCGCGGGGCTGTCGAAGACCAGGCGGCCGGGGCTGAAGCCGGCTGCCAGCGCCTGCTCCAGCTCACCGGGCGAGGCCACTTCGCATCCCATGCCCGCCTCGGCGAGCAACCGCAGCACCGGGACCAGTCCACAGGCCTTGGCCGCGAACGTGTGGTGGACCGTGGCCGGGCCCTCGAACGCCTCCTTCAACGCGTCCACCGCGGCCAGCACGCCGTCGACGTCGAGCAGACCGACCAGGGGCGCGCCGGGGCCGAGCAGGCCCTCCTCGACGGCACGGGCGAGGGCCGCCTCGCGTGCGCGGCTGCGCTGAGGGGCCTTGTCGGAAGTCACCTGAACCACACTCCTGCGGGAAGGGTCGCTCGTGCACCGCGCCCGTCGGTTCGCGGGCCGTGGTGCCCAGCTTCGGCGTGCGCAGCCCGTCATGTCTTCGTCGTCCGGAACCAGGAACGACCGGTGAGCTTGTCCGTGCCGACAGGGGAACGATCACGCAGAGGGCCCCCGCGCCGGAACGTGCCCGTCCGGTGCGGGGGCCGGGGCTCTGCGACGGCTCAGGGCCGGGCGGTCCCCAGACGCAGACCGATGTCCGCCAGGAGCCGCACGGCCGGGTCGGCCAGGTCCACGCCGAAGAGCTCCCGGGCGCGGCGCAGCCGGTACCGCAGGGTGTTGGGGTGAACGTTGAGGCGACGCGCGGCGGCGGCCGTGTCGCCGAACGCGTCGAGATGCGCGGAGACCGATGCGCCGTACCACGACCCGTGCGCCCGGTCGTGCTCCAGCATCGCGTGCACCGGTCCCGAGAGGGTCTCCCACAGAGGGGCCACCCGGTCGAGCAGCCGCAGCACCGTCGCCTCCGCCGCCACCTCCGCGTACGACGCCACCGCCGACCCGGCCCCGCCGGCGGGCAGCCGCGCGGCCCGCGCCCTCAGCACCCGCACCACCAGCTCCGCCGCGTCCCGCGAGTGGGGCAGCTCCGCCAGGTCCGCCACGACGGGCCCGGCCCCGGCGAAGACCACGCCGCGCGACACCGCACGGACCGTCGCCAGCAGGGTGCGCGCGGGATCCGCCTCACCGTCCACCGCCGGCACCAGGGCGTACAGCCGCTGCCCCGACCGTGCGGTCACGCACCCCGGACGGTAGGCGGCGGCCTGCAACGCGAGGACGTCGAGGACTCGTTGCGCGACCTCACCCGGTGCGGGCTCCAGGCCGTCGTACGCCTCCGCCACCATCACGGCGTACGGCCGGCCCCGTACGATCCCGGTGTCGTACGCCGCGTGGGCGCTGCCCGCGAGGAGTGCGTGCACCGCCCCCTCGCGCGCCCGGGTTGCGGCCCGGCCCCACGTCCGGTGGTGCGAGAGATGGGGGACGGCGGCGCGGCCCGCCGTCCGCAGCGCCGCCACCGCGTCCTCGGCCAGCGGCCGCCCGTCGGCGGCGGCCCAGATCGAGCCGAGAACCTCGGAGCCGTGCCGCACCGCGACCGCCAGCCGCTCGGCGTACCGGTCGTCGGCGGGTCGCCGCACCACGTCGTCGGTGCTCCACAGGGCCTGGAAGAAGCCGCTTTCCCGTAGTTCGGCGACCCGCCAGCGGGGCACCTCCTGGCCGAGGATCGTGAGCCTGCGCATCGGATCGGGCTCGTGATCCATCCGCGAGTACGCCAGCACCCGCGACTGCGGGTCCTCGATCGTGATCGCGCCGCCGACGAGGTCCGCGACGGTGTTGGCCAGGCCCGACAGATCGCCCAGCCGCAGCCCGTCCACCCCGGCCGCCCCCGCGGACCGGTCCGCGGCGCTGTGCGCCCATGCCGTCCGCAACTGGCCGAGCACCTCGGTCCAGCCCTGTCCACGTCGCCGGGTCAGCAACGCCGTACGCCCCCGCTCCGCCGCCTCCAGCAGAGCTGTTCGCGGCCCCCGGGCTCCGCGCCGCATCACCACGGCCGCCGCCCCGGCACGGTCCGCCGCGCCCAGCACGTCGACCGCCTCGGGCGAGGCGACCTCCACACCGACCGCGAGCAGGACCAGCCCGGTGGCGGCCCAGGCCTCTTCGTCCCTCTCCTCGCCCGAGTCGTGCAGCACCACGTCGGACACGGGCACGCCGGTGCCGCACGGGGCCATGACGACGTCGAGCGTCCCGGAGGGGAGCAGGGCGAGGAGCTGCGCCAGTGTGGGGCCGGGGGCGGGGCGGTCCGATTCAGCGATGCGCATCCGCCCATACTCGCCGCATGCCGCTTCCCCTCGGTGCCGAACGGTCCCTTGGACCGGAACAGTCCCCGTTCGTCCCCCGCTTTGCTCTGCCGTACCGCCCTGCGGATAGTTTGTGGCAGGACAGGTACGCAGGCCCGTGACGGCGGAGGCCCACGGGGGACGGGAGGTCGGGAAGAGTGTCGCTGCGCGGAGGCGATCCAGCCGAGATCGGCGGTTATCCGCTCGAGGCACGGCTCGGCTCGGGTGGCATGGGCACGGTTTTCCTCGCCCGTACGAGTTCGGGGCGGCCTGTCGCGATCAAACTGATCCACCAGCAGTTCGCGGGGGACGAGGAGTTCCGCATCCGCTTCCGGCAGGAGGTGGCGGCGGCGCGGCGGGTGAGCGGCGCGTTCACCGCCGCCGTGGTCGACGCAGCCCCCGAGGCGGAGCAGCCGTGGATGGCGACGACCTACATCGAGGGGCACACGCTCGCCCAGCACATCGCCGCTGAGGGCCCGCTGAACGGGGCGGAGCTGAGGCGGCTCGCCGTCGGGCTGGCGGAGGCGCTGCGCGACATCCACCGGGTGGGGGTCGTCCACCGTGACCTGAAACCCTCGAACGTCGTGCTCTCACCCGAGGGCCCGCGCGTCATCGACTTCGGCATCTCGCGCGCCGTGGACCAGCAGACGCTGACGATGACCGGGCGGGTCATCGGTACGCCGCCCTTCATGTCGCCGGAGCAGTTGCAGGCGCCGCGCGGCGTAGGACCGCGGTCCGACGTCTTCTCGCTGGGGACGCTGCTGGTGTACTCCTCGACGGGTCGCGGTCCCTTCGACGCGGACAGCCCGTACATGACGGCGTATCAGGTGGTGCACGAGGAGCCGTCGCTGGACGCCGTGCCGGTGGCCCTGCGCGCGGTCGTGGAGTTGTGCCTGGACAAGGAGCCCGAGGGGCGTCCCTCGGCGGACGAACTCCTCGTGCTCCTGCGGGACCTGCCGGCCGACCTCGGGGGAACCGAGGCGAACCGAGCCGGCGCGGGCCGCACCCGCGACATGATCACCCAGCATCACCTGGCGACGCCGGCCACCCCGGTGCCGGCTGCCGCCCCGGCCGGTCCCGATGCAGGGAGCGCCCGCACGCCCCTCGGCCGCCGTCTGCGCAGCCGATGGCGGCCCGCGCTCGCGGCCGCCGTCGCGGTGGCAGCGATCGGCGGGGGAGTCGCCGCACTCGACACGGGCGGCTTCGGGGAGAACGGCGGCGACACGGGCGACGGCGTCGCGGCGCCGGGCGCCGCGCTGCCGGCCGGCTTCCGGCCGTGGCGTCAGACCGTGCGGGGCGGTCGGGAGGACATCCCCGACGAGCTGCGCTGCGTCGCGCGCGGTGACGCACTGTTCTGCGGGGGCGGCGGGGTGGTCGCGACCCGGGTCGGCGCGCTGGACGGCTCGCGGGTGTGGACGGTGAAGAGCCCGGGCGTCCCCGTGCAGGGCATGCATCTGGTGGGCGCCACCGACGACACGGTGCTCGGCTTCCGCTTCGCCGCCGAGGACGCCCCGCAGGGCCCTCCCGCCGAGGTGGTGGCCATGGACGCGGACAACGGCCGGGAGCTGTGGTCCGTGCCGTCCGGCGCCCAGTCGACGGCCGTCACGGGGCGGACGCAGGACGCCCTCGTGATCGGCTCCGCCGTCGTGACGGTCGATGCCCTCAACTCCCGCCTGGAGGCGCGGGACGCGCACAGCGGTGAGGTCATCTGGACGGCGTCGTTCCCCACGGGCACGCAGTGCGCTCCCGTCCCGGCGGGCCCGCGCCTCTTCGCGATGTGCGCGACGGACGCGGAACTGGACGCCTCGGAGGTGCGCCACCCCACCCTGTACACGGTCGACCGCGCCTCGGGAGCACTGGGCAGGCCCATCGCGGTCGACGGCCCCGCCGTGCCGATGGGTGTCGCCGACGGCGAGCTCGTACTCCTGCGGGCGCACACGGAGGGGACGGCCCTGGCCGGCTACGACGGGGTGGCGCGGGTCGACCCGGGCTCGCGGAAGGTCACGTACTCCCGGCTGGACAAGCCGTACGCGGGGACGCCCGGCATGGCGGACGGCACCCTGTACGTCAGCGGGCAGACCGGTCTCGTCACGGCGCTCGACGCCGCGACCGGCCGGAAGAAGTGGTCGCGGCAGACCAGCGTGGAGGGCGGGTCGGGCCCCGTCGCGGGAGGCGACGCCCTGTATTTCAGCTCGGCCACCGGCCGCGTGGTCGCCCTGTCGCCGTACGACGGCACCCCCCTGTGGACCACGGATCCGCAAGCCGATGGTCTGACGGGCGAGCAGGGCGCAAGCCCGCGCGTGACCGTTGCCGGGCGGGTGGTGATCGTGGCCGCGGCGAAGAACACCCTCTTCGCCTTCGACGCGCAGAACCCGCCGAAGTCGGGCTGACGGCCGGGTCCGCGCCTGGTGGGACCGGCCCTGCACGGGCCACGCGACGGGGCGGGGACCGCGTCCGGAGCCCGGCGGCCCGCCCCTCGGGAGCGAGTCGCCGGGCCGGGCCGGATCAGACCGCCGGAGAAGCGGCCAGCAGGTCCGCGGGGATGCCGCCCTGGTCAGGGGCGTAGAAGTTCTTGATCTCGGCTTCCCAGACGTCCACCCCGATGCGGTCGGCGTCATCGGGCTCGAAGGCGTCGAACAGGGCGTGGATGTTCGGCAGGTCGAAGCCGACCCCGCGCAGCATGCCGATGAACACCGGTCGGGTGACGGCACCGCTGCCGTCGAGGTCGCCGAGGCGCGCGAAGCCGGCCGCGAACGCGTCGACCGCCTCGTCGAAGCGCTCCGGCGACAGGACGCACGCCTCGTACTCGGCGTAGGTGATCCGGCCGTCGTGATCGGCATCGAGGCCACCGGCCAGCGCGTTCCAGTAACGCGTGAAGCCGGCCCGCATGGCCTGCTTGCGGGCCTCGTCGGCTCCCGGCACGGCTGCGGCGACCCGGCTGCTCATCAGATCGAAGTCGTCGGCTTCCAGGACCCCGTTGCCGTCGGCGTCGAACAGGGTGAACACGAGTTTCACACGCTTGACCGCTTCGCTTCGCATGGGCTCTTACCTTTCGTCAGGCCAGGAGACGGGGACGGCCGCGCATACCGGCTGCGCCGTACGGTGCACGACGGTCCGGAGGCGTACCGGAGCCGCCGGCAGGTGCCGCGGAGATCGCGTGGGACGGGGGAGACCCGTGTCTCCGGCGGGCCGGTCGCACTGCCCTCGCGCTGTCACTGTGCGGGCTGAGGGAATCCGGTGTCTTCGGGAGACCTGGCTGTTCAGCAGAAAGAATGAAAACAGCGCCGCTCCCGCATGAACCGGTCGCCTCGCCGCCAGCCGGTTCCGCACGCCTCCTCGGACGGCGGCCGGGCGCCTGTGCCGGTCGTCGGGCCGCCCGTGGGAGACCGGGTGCACGGACCGAGCCGGCCGTCGCCGTGCTCCCCCTTCGAGCCCCGCGGACCCCGCGGGCGGAGCGGGCATCAGCCGCCCCGCGTCCCGCTCCCGCGTTCCGGCCGCACGGGGAAACCGCTCCGGACCGGCGGATCGGACAGGAGCCGGCGGGAGCGGCGCGCGCGGCGCACTGGGGGCGCCGGCAGTGCCCCGTCCGGTCTCCGCGCGCCCTACCGGGGGCTACGGGCCGCCCGGATGATGAACGGACCGCACCATTTCCTAGCGCATCCGCACACCTGCTTCCTGGCCGGGTGGACGTGCGGTGAAGGGACTCATCTTGTTGCTTCTCATCTCCCCGGACGGCGTCGAGGAGGCACTCGACTGCGCGAAGGCGGCGGAGCACCTCGACATCGTCGACGTCAAGAAACCCGACGAGGGCTCGCTCGGCGCGAACTTCCCGTGGGTCATCCGAGAGATCCGCGAGGCCGTCCCGGCGGACAAGCCGGTGTCCGCCACCGTGGGAGACGTGCCGTACAAGCCCGGCACCGTCGCCCAGGCGGCGCTCGGCGCCGCTGTCTCCGGAGCCACCTACATCAAGGTCGGCCTCTACGGCTGCACGACGCCCGACCAGGCCGTCGAGGTCATGCGGGGGGTCGTCAGGGCGGTGAAGGACTACCGGCCGGACGCCTTCGTCGTCGCGTCGGGGTATGCCGACGCCCACCGGATCGGCTGCGTCAACCCGCTGGCCCTGCCCGACATCGCGCTGCGCTCCGGCGCCGACGCGGCCATGCTCGACACCGCGGTCAAGGACGGTACACGGCTGTTCGACCACGTTCCGCCGGACCTCTGCGCGGAGTTCGTACGGCGGGCCCACGAAGCCGACCTGCTCGCCGCCCTCGCGGGCAGCGTGAAGGTCCGCGATCTCGGCGTGCTGAACCGCATCGGCACGGACATCGTCGGGGTGCGCGGCGCGGTCTGCGAGGGCGGCGACCGCAACAGCGGACGGATCCAGCCGCACCTGGTGGCCGCCTTCCGGGCCGAGATGGACCGGCATGCCCGGGAGCACACGGCGACCGTCACCGCCGCGAGCTGACCCTCGCGTGCCCACACCTCAGCGCCGGCAGTCGCCCACCACTCCCGGCGAGCGCTTCACCGTCCTCGATCCGGCCACCGGCGAGGCCTTCGACGAGACTCCCCACCAGCAGCCGGACGAGCTGGACGCCGTCGTCGGCCGGGCCCACGACGCCTGGCACGGCTGGCGGGCCGACCCTGCCGCGCGCACCACCGCACTCCTCGCGGCAGCCGACGCCGTGGACGCGGCCGGGACGGACCTCGCCCCCCTGCTCACCCGTGAGCAGGGAAAACCCCTGGCCGAGTCGTACGCGGAGGTCGCCCGCACGGCGGCCCGGCTGCGCTACTTCGCCGAGATGGCGCCCCGGCGCCAGCCCTTCACGGACGGCCGGCCGGTGCGCAGCGAGATCCGCTGGCGACCGCTCGGGCCCGTCGCCGCGCTCGTACCGTGGAACTTTCCCCTCCAGCTCGCCTCCGCGAAGTTCGCGCCCGCGCTCGCGGCAGGCAACACGATGGTGCTCAAGCCCTCCCCCTTCACCCCTCTCGCCACGCGGCTGCTGGGATCCGTCCTCTCCACCGCCCTCCCCGAGGACGTCCTGACGATCGTCACCGGCCGCGAACCCCTCGGCGCGCGCCTCGCATCCCATCCGGGGGTGCGCCACGTGACCTTCACCGGTTCGATCCCCGCGGGACGGGCTGTGGCCCAGGGCGCGGCGGCCACACTCGCCCGCGTCACCCTGGAGCTGGGGGGCAACGACGCGGCGATCCTGCTGGACGACGTGGATGTGGAGCGGATCGCGGACCGGCTGTTCTGGGCGGCGTTCCGCAACTGCGGGCAGGTCTGCATGGCGGTCAAGCGGGTCTACGCCCCGGCCCGGCTCTACTCGCACGTGGTCGAGGCCCTCGCGCAGCGCGCGAAGGCCGCCGTCGTCGGCGCGGGCCTCGATCCCGCTACGGAGCTGGGGCCGGTCAACAACGCCCCCCAGCTGGCCCGGGTCGAGCACTACACGGCGCGGGCCCTGGCGGACGGCGCCCGGGCCGTGGCCGGGGGCCACCGGCTGGACCGGCCGGGCTACTTCTTCGCCCCGACGATCCTGGCCGATGTGCCCGCCGGCAGCCCGGTGGTGACGGAGGAGCAGTTCGGCCCCGTGCTGCCGGTGCTGCCGTACGGGAACCTCGACGAGGCCGTCGAGGCGGCCAACGACACCGGTTTCGGGCTGGGGGGCTCGGTGTGGGGGACCGACCTCGACCGGGCCGAGGAGGTGGCCGACCGGCTGGAATGCGGCACGGCATGGATCAACCACCATGCCGAACTGTCCCTCGCCCAGCCCTTCGCGGGCTCCAAGGAGAGCGGTGTCGGCGTCGCGGGCGGCCCATGGGGACTCTTCGGCAATCTCAGACCGTTCGTCGTGCACCGTCCGCAGGAGGCGTGACGATGAGGTTCGGCGCCGCGGTACTGCGTTCGTACGAGAGCCCGTTCACCGTCGAGGAGGTGCTGCTGAACTCGGGGCCGGCCGAGGGCGAGGTCCTGGTCGAGATCGCGGGCTGCGGGATGTGCCGGACCGATCTCGCGGTCCGGAGGTCGGCGGGCCGCTCACCGCTGCCGGCGGTGCTCGGCCACGAAGGGGCGGGGGTCGTGGTGGACACGGGGGGTCCGCACACCGGCCTGGACAACGGCGACCACGTCGTGCTGAGCTTCGACTCCTGCGGCCGCTGCCACAACTGCATGGACGCTGCCCCCGCCTACTGCGACTCCTTCGGTTCGCTCAACCTCTTCGGAGGGAGGAAGGAGAACGCCGCGCGGTTCACGGACGCGGCCGGGGACGAACTGGCGCCCCGGTGGTTCGGCCAGTCCTCGTTCGCCGAGTACGCGGTGGTGCCGGCCCGCAACGCCGTGCGCGTCGACCCCGCGCTGCCCGTCGAACTGCTCGGCCCGCTCGGCTGCGGATTCCTCACCGGCGCGGGAGCGGTCTTCCACTCCTTCGGCGCCGGACCCGGCGACACCGTCGCGGTCTTCGGCGCGGGAGCGGTGGGGCTGGCAGCCGTGATGGCGGCCACCGCCTCCGGAGCGGTGAGCATCGCCGTCGACCGGCACCCCGCACGGCTGGCCCTGGCCGAACGGTTCGGCGCGGTCCCGCTGCACGCGGCATCGGCCGACCTGCCCGGCCGCATCCGGCAACTGACCGACGGCGGCGCGTACTACGCGCTCGACACCACGGCCTCCGCCCAGCTGATCAACGACGCGCTCCGGGCGCTGCGCCCGACCGGCCACCTCGGTCTGGTGGCCCGGCTCCACACCACGTTGCCCCTCGAACCGGGGGCGTTGGACCGAGGCAGGAGGATCTCCCACATCTGCGAGGGGGACGCGGTGCCGGGACTGCTGATTCCGCGGCTGACCGCCCTGTGGCAGGCCGGACTGTTTCCCTTCGACGAGCTGATCCGTACCTATCCGCTGACCGACATCAACGAGGCCGAACGCGACTGCGAAGCGGGCCGCGTGGTCAAACCCGTCGTGATTCCGGAGCGGAGGCGGCGATGAGCGGGACACGGACGCCTCTCGCGCGCCGATCGCCTTCGTCCGCCTTCGATCCGTCATCCGTGTCCCTCGCTGTTCGTGGTCCCAGCTCGCCCAACGGAGGAAACGTGGCCGGTACAACGCATCACCACACCGGTGGGGAAGGCGTGGAAGGGGGTGTCGGGGTGACCGCTCTCCTGGTCGCCGCCGCCCGGGCGATCGAAACCCATCGCCCCGACACCCTGGCACAGGACATCTACGCGGAGCACTTCGTGCGGGCCGCACCGGCGTCAGCCGGCTGGCCGGTCCGCCCGCACCAGGTCCCGGACGGGGACACGAACCCGCTGTGGGGGCGGTTCGCGCGCTACTTCGGTCTGCGCACGCGCGTCCTCGACGACTTCCTCCTCCGCTCGGTGCACACCGGAAGCGCCCGCCAAGTGGTGGTACTCGGGGCGGGGTTGGACTCGCGGGCCTTCCGGCTGGACTGGCCTCCCGGCTCCGTGGTCTTCGAGGTCGACAGGGAAGGGGTGCTGGCGTTCAAGCACAAGGTGCTCGACGGCCTGTCGGCCACCCCCAGGGCAACCCGCGTTCCCGTCCCGATCGATCTGCGTGCCGACTGGGTGGGAGCGCTGACCGACGCAGGCTTCGACCCGGCCGCACCGAGCGTCTGGCTGGCCGAGGGGCTGCTGTTCTACCTGCCGACCGCCGCCGAGACGTACCTCATCGACATGGTGGACCGGCTGAGCACGGAGGGGAGCGCTCTCGCGTACGAGGTCAAGCTCGAAAGGGACCTGATGGAGTACCGCGACAGCCCGCTCTACACCGCCACGGCACGTCAGATCGGCATCGACCTGCTCGAGTTGTTCGACCGGGAGCCGCGGCCTGATTCCGCCGGCGATCTGGAGCGCAAGGGCTGGTCCACGGCGGTCCACACCCCCTTCGACTTCACCCGCCATCACGGACGCGGCCCGTTGCCCGAGCAGAACGACGCCCTGGCGGGCAACCGGTGGGTGTTCGCGACCAAGCCCCGGCCGTAGCGCCGCGGTCTGTCGACCCGCCATCGGCCGGGGCCGGAGTCTCCCCGCAAGCAGGCACCCCTCAGGGCTGGAAGAGGCGTCGATCAGCGCGAGGCCGCCGGATCAGCGGCGTCGGAGCGAACACTTCCGGTCTGTCCGCAGCAGGCCGGCATCGCTCATCACATGGCGAAGGCAGGAAGATCTCTCTTCCTGCCACTCCCAAGATATAGCGCACCGGGGGGCTTGCGGCAAGACCCGGGTCGTGACGCAGAATCGTCCGCCGATGCCCCAACCTGCGGAAACGAGGGCGCCGGGTGCCGTCGACGTCCGGGGGAGGCGGTCACGCCGAGCCTGTGGTGCGGCCGGCAGCGACGTCGCGGGCGCCCGGGGCCGGAGTGCGGGGCGGGCGCGCGTACCGGCCGTCCGTCAGGGGGAAGGCAGCGCCGGACGGGGGCGTGCCCGACGGGAGATGCGACAGAAAGGGAGGCGCCGGTGATTCGATCGGGCACCGCAGTACAGGGGAGCACGGCCGTACCGGAGGAATCGCGATGAACGAGCAGTACGTGTGGGACCTTCGAGAGGTTGACGAGGGACAGGCCGAGGTCGTCGGCGGCAAGGGCGCACACCTGGGCGCGCTGTCGCGGATCGAAGGCGTCCGCGTCCCGGACGGCTTCTGCGTGACGACCCACGCCTTCCGGCGGATCATGGCGCAGGCGCCATCGGCCGGCGACCGGATCGATCAGCTGTCGCGCCTGAACCCGGACGACCGGGAGGCGATCCGCACGCTGAGTGCGGAGATCCGCCGGACGATCGAGGAGATCGCCGTTCCGGGCGATCTCGCGTCGGCGATCACCGGCGCGCTCTCCCGGCTCGGCGAGGGGGCCGCCTGCGCCGTGCGGTCCAGCGCGACGGCGGAGGACCTTCCGACGGCGTCGTTCGCCGGCCAGCAGGACACGTACTTGAACGTCGTCGGAGCCTCCGCGGTCCTCCGGCATGTCAGCCGGTGCTGGGCCTCGTTGTTCACCGAGCGGGCCGTGACCTACCGGCAGCGGAACGGCATCGACCACCGAACGGTCCACATGGCCGTGGTCGTGCAGCGGATGGTCTTCCCGCACGCGGCCGGCGTCATGTTCACCGCCGACCCCGTCACGGGCAACCGGAACGTCGCGACCGTGGACGCCGGCTTCGGCCTCGGTGAGGCCCTGGTCTCAGGCCTGGTGAACCCGGACGTCTTCGAGGTGCGTCACGGCGAAGTCGTCACCAAGGCGATCGCCGCCAAAGAGCGTGCCGTTCGCGCCGAGCCGGCCGGCGGCACGCGGGAAGTGGCGATCGATCCGCAGCGGCAGGAGGAGCCGGCGCTGACGGATGCGCAGGTCGTGCGGCTCGTGCAGCTCGGACGGCGTATCGAAGCGCACTTCGGCCGCCCGCAGGACATCGAATGGTGTCTGGCCGACGACGGCTTCCACATCGTGCAGAGCCGGCCGATCACCACCCTGTTCCCCGTCCCGGAGAGCGACGACCAGGAGAATCACGTCTACGTCTCCGTCGGCCACCAGCAGATGATGACCGACCCCATGAAGGCCCTGGGGTTCTCCATGTGGCAGCTGACGGCCATGGCGCCGATGCACGAGGCCGGCGGGAGGCTGTTCGTCGACGTCACCCGGCGCCTCGCCTCGCCCACGAGCCGAGCCGCCCTCCTGGACCTCATGGGGAAGGGCGATCCCCTGGTCAGGGACGCTCTGGAGACGGTCCTCGAGCGCGACGGTTTCGTCCCGTCGCTCCCGGACCCGGCGCCCGGCGGGCCGCCCGGAAGGGCTGCGCCCGCCCCGATCGAGACCGATCCGGCCCTCGTCACCCAGCTGATCGAGCGCAGCCGGCTGTCCCTCGCCGCCCTGGAGCGCGACATCCGGACGAAGACAGGACCGGCGCTGTTCGACTTCCTGCTGGAGGCCTTCGAGGAGCACAAGCGCGTCCTCAGCGATCCGCTGAGCATTCAGGTGATCATGGCGGGCATGGAGGCCACGTGGTGGCTCAACGACAAGCTGCGGGAGTGGCTGGGCGAGAAGAACGCGGCTGACACGCTCACGCTGTCCGCCCCCGACAACGTCACGTCCCGGATGGGACTGGAACTGCTCGACGTGGCGGACGTGATCCGCCCGCTGCCGGAAGTGGTGGCGTTCCTGCAAGGCGTGGAGGACGACGACTTCCTGGACGAACTGGGGAAGCTCGCGGGCGGGACCGAAGCCCGCGACGCCATCGAGGCCTACCTCGACCGGTACGGCATGCGCTGCGTCGGCGAGATCGACATCACGAGGCCACGGTGGCGCGAGCGCCCCAGCACGCTCGTGCCCGTGATCCTCGATCACGTCAGGAACTTCGAGCCGGGCGCCGCCGAGCGGCGCTTCGAGGAAGGGCGGCAGAGGGCGCAGGAGAAGGAACGGGACGTGCTGTCGCGCTTGCGGGCCCTGCCGGAGGGGGACGCGAAGGCCGACGAGGCCAAGCGGATGATCGACCGGGTCAGGACCTTCATCGGATACCGGGAGTACCCGAAGTACGGCATCGTCAGCCGCTCCTTCGTCTACAAGCAGGCCCTGCTGGAGGAGGCCGGGCGTCTCGTGCAGGCAGGGGTGCTCGCTGAGAAGGAGGACGTCTTCCACCTCACGTTCGGGGAACTCCACGACGTCGTGCGGTCGAACCAGGTGGACGGCCGGCTCATCCAGCGGCGCAAGGACGCGTTCCGGTCCTACCACGCCCTCACGCCGCCCCGGGTGCTCACCTCGGACGGCGAGGCGCTCACCGGGGCCTACCGGCGCGACGACGTACCGGCCGGCGCCCTGACCGGCCTGGCCGTTTCCGCCGGGACGGTCGAGGGAAGAGCACGCGTCGTCCTCGACATGGCGGACGCCGACCTCGAAGCGGGCGACATCCTGGTCACGACCTTCACGGACCCCAGCTGGTCGCCCCTGTTCGTCGGCGTCGCGGGCCTGGTCACGGAGGTGGGCGGCCTGATGACCCACGGCGCGGTCATCGCCCGGGAGTACGGATTGCCGGCCGTCGTGGGCGTCGGACAGGCCACCCGGATGATCCGGGACGGGCAACGGATCCGTGTGCACGGAAGCGACGGATACGTCGAGATCCTGCCGTGACCGGCCGCCCCACCGGGACGCCTCGTCCGTAACCACCGGGCGCACGGCCCTCGTTGCTCACGGGATCGACGCACGGAGATGCCCGGCTGGAACGGGAGCGCCGGGGAGCGGCGGTCCCGGTACCGGATCCATGGAGCAGTCGTGAAAACCCTGTGGAACCGCTGTCGGTGCGGCCGCTTATGCTGCACCGGACGATCAGGCGGGACCAGGGGAGGGCGCGGCATGTTCGGCAAGCTGTTCGGCAGGGACGGCGAGAGACCGGCGGCGGGTCCCCACGCGCTGCCGGTCCCGCGCAGGCAGAAGAACGGGATGTACACGCTGCGTGCGCTCGGGGACGTGCGGGTGCTCGCGCTGGTGGAGGCGGCCGACGCCGGGGAGTGGGAGTCGGTCAAGGTGGCGTTGGAGCCCTTCGATCTGGGCCGTGAGCACCAGGTCCTGAACGAACTCGAAGAACTGGACGGTGTGCAGGACTGGATCGGCCGAGCGGTCGAGGAGGACAAGGAGCACCGGGCGACGGCCCTGCTCATATCCGGGGCGCGTCACATCAACTGGGGCTGGGAGGCGCGCACCGCCGCGCGCGCCGTGAACGTGACGCAGGAGCAGTGGCGGGTCTTCCACGAGCGGCTCCACATCGCGGAGGAGCAGCTGCTCGAGGCGGCCGAGCTGCGGCCGGACTGGGTCGCGCCGTGGCGCCGGCTCCTCACCTCCGGCCGCGGCATGTCGCTGGGGACCGACGTCAAGGAGGCCCGGCGCGACGCGGCCCTGCGCCGTGCCCCGCTGGACCTGGAGACCCACGTCGAATGGGTCTCACAGTTGCAGCCCCGCTGGGGCGGTGAGCCCGGCCAGGCCATGGTGTTCGCCCGCGACGCGCTCGCCCGCGCCCCGCAGGGGGACCGGCTCGGCTGCGTGATCGCCATGGCGCACATCGAGGACTGGGTCGAGTCGGACCAGGAGGGCTGCCTCAGAACCCCCGAGATCCAGGCCGAGTTGCGGAACGCGGCCGACCACAGCATCCTCCACCCCGCCTACGTGCGGCGTCCCGGCTGGCAGCACGACTTCAACGTGTTCGCGATGGCCCTGTCGCTCGCCGGTGAGCGGCACACGGCGGCGCGGGTCTTCCACGCGCTCGACGGCGCCTACACCAGCTGGCCGTGGGCCTACTTCGCGGAGCCCGAGAAGCAGTTCGCACGCCACCACCGCCGCGCCTGAGCGCGCGCAGGCCCCCTTCCACCCGCCGCTTCTCCCCCTCCGGACTGCCTGATGACTCTGCCCGACACCGTCCCGAACCCGACCGGCGACGACCGCACCTTCCAGGTGGATCTGCGCGGTCTCGTCGATCTCCTCTCGCACCACCTCTACTCCAGTCCTCGCGTCTACCTGCGCGAACTCCTGCAGAACGCCGTGGACGCGCTGACCGCCCGGCACAGCCTCGAACCGGCCGCGCCCGCCGAGGCCTTCGGAATCCGCCTGTACGCCGACGGGTCGGTCGTGCGCGTCGAGGACGACGGCGTCGGGCTCACCGAGACCGACGTGCACGCCTTCCTGGCCACGATCGGCCGGAGCAGCAAGCGTGCGGAACGCATCGCGGAGCAACGCGGCGACTTCATCGGCCAGTTCGGCATCGGCCTGCTCTCCTGCTTCCTGGTCGCCGACGAGATCCACGTCGTGAGCCGCTGCGCCCGCACCCCCGGCGCACCCGCCGTGGAGTGGCGGGGGCGCGGCGACGGCAGCTACACCGTCCGGACCCTGCCCGCCTCCGCCCGCCCGCGCCCCGGCACCACCGTCACCCTGACGCCACGCGCCGACGCGGGCGAGTGGACCCGCCCGGCACAGGTGCACGCGCTGGCCCGGCAGTTCGGCTCCCTGCTGCGCCACCCGGTGACCTTCGACGACGGAACGGGCGGCCCGGGCGCACGGATCAACCCGGAGCCCGCGCCCTGGGCGCGTACCTATCCGACCCCGGGAGCCCGGTCCCGCGCGCTGGCCGCGTACGGGAAGGAGGTCTTCGGGTTCGAGCCGCTGGACACCATCGATCTGGACCTTCCGGCCGTGGGGCTGAAGGGCATCGCGTGCGTGCTGCCCGAGGCGGTGCCGACCGGTCGCCGCCACGGCCATCGCGTGCACGTCAAGGGCATGCTGCTGTCGGAGCAGGCCGAGGAGATCCTGCCCGAGTGGGCGTTCTTCGTCCGCTGCGTCGTCGATGCCGAGAGCCTGCGCCCGACGGCCTCCCGGGAGTCCCTGTACGAGGACGACACCCTCGCCGCCGTCCGCGACGCCCTCGCCGAGCGGCTGCGCGCCTGGATCTCCCGGGCCGCCGCCAGCGACCCTGAGCTGCTCGCCCGCTTCCTCCGGGCCCACCACCTGGCCGTGAAGTCGCTCGCGGTGCACGACGACGAGATCCTGCGGATGCTGCTGCCCTGGCTGCCGTTCGAGACCACCGACGGGTCCACCAGCCTCGACGAGTTCGCCCGCACCCACCGCACCGTGCTCGTCACCTCCAGCGTGGAGGAGTTCAGGCAGGTCGCGGCGATCGCCTCGGCCGCCGGGCTCGGCGTCGTCAACGGCGGCTACACGTACGACCGTGACCTGGTCCACCGGCTCCCCGAGATCAGGCCCGAGGTCAGCGTCGCCGACCTCGACCCGGCGACTCTCACCGCCCATCTCGACCCCGTCGACCGCGAGACGGAACTGGCCGCCGCGCCCTATCTCGCCCTGGCCCGCGACGCCCTCGCCGTCTTCGACTGTGACGTCGCGCTGCGCACCTTCCAGCCCGCCTCCGCCCCGGCCCTCCTCGTCGACAGCCGCGAGGCCCGGCACGAGCGCACCCGCTCCCAGCTCGCCCGTGAGCAGCAGGGCGGGGTGTGGGGCGACATCCTCGGCGCCCTGCGCCAGGAGGCCCCGCGCGCCCAGCTGATCCTCAACCAGCTCAACCCGCTCGTCCGCACCGCCACCGCCATCGATGAGCCCGAGCTGGCCCGTACCAGCGCCGAAGCCCTCTACGGGCAGGCCGCGATGCTGTCCCGGCGCCCGCTCAGGCCCGCCGAATCCAGCCTGATCAACCGTTCCTTCCTCAATCTCCTCGCCCACGCCCTCCGCAAGGACAGCTGACGATGCCGACCGCACCCCAGAACACCGACGAGCTGTACGAGGCGCTCCAGGAGAACCAGCGGCGCCCCTACGGCCGCGTCCGTACCGTCGCCGCCGAGGAACTCGTGGACGCCGCCGAGCAGATCGAGGATCCCCTCGCCCTGGTCCGCGCGCTCCTCGAACTCCAGGAGGCGTACACCTACGGCTCCGAACCACGGAAGGCGCCCGTCGTCTTCGCCCGTGTGCTCACCCTCTTCGACGAGCAGCCCGACCTCTTCGACGAGCGTCTGCGCCGCCTGCTGTTCTGGCGGTTCAAGTGGGTGGCCAACGCCCTGCGCGCCCTGCCCGAGATGCCGCTGACCAGCCTGCGCCAGTGGCTCACCGAGATGCGCGACCGCTACGAGAAGGCCGGACTCGGCCTCCAGCCCTACTACGGACAGGCGTACCAGCTCGCCGCCCACCTAGGCGAGGACACCGCCCTCGCCTACGAGCTGTGGGCCGGCCGCAGCCGCACCCCCCTCAGCGACTGCGAAGCGTGCGAGATCTGCGAACGGGCCCTCCACCACCTGGCGGCGGGCGACGACGCACGGGCGCTCCGCACCTGGGAGCCCGTCCTCAGCGGCAAGGAATCCTGCCAGGAGGAGCCGGCCCGCTCCCTCTCGTACGCGCTGCTGCCCCTGCTGCGCACCGGCAGCACCGACCGCGCCCGCGAACTGCACCTGGCCGGCTACCGCGGCTGCCGCCGCAACCCCCCGATGGCCGGAGAGGTCGGCCGGCACCTGGAATTCTGCGCACTGACCGGCAACGAGGCCCGCGGCCTGGAACTGCTCGCCGAGAACCGGACCCTGTTCGACGAGGTGGACTCACCGCTGGACCAGTTCGACTTCCTCACCGGCGTGGAGGTCCTCCTGCGACGCGTCGAACTCCTCGGTCACGGCGAACTGCCCGCCGCCGGATACGCGGGCCGCACCTGGACGGTGGCCGGCCTCTGCGCCGAGGTGCGCAGCCGCGCCGACGACCTCGCCGCCCGCTTCGACACCCGCAACGGAACCACGGCCCACACCGACCGCCGCAGGGCCCGCATCGGCCGCGCACCGCTCCTGGACGAGCTGGAACTGACCCTGCGCACCCGCAGCCTCGACGACGTCTCCCCGGCCGCCCCGGTGACCGCACCCACCGGCCATGAGACGCCCGCCGTCCCCGAGTCGGTGCCCGAACTCGTCGCCCGGGCACGGGAGTGGGGCGAGCAGGGGCACCCTGGGGCGCAGCTCTGCTGGGCCCGGCTGCGCACGCTCGTGGCCGCCCGCGACTACACCCATCCCGACGACCCCGCCATCGGTCCACTCGTACGGCTGCGTGCGGACCTGCTGGCCGACGAGGCGAGCCTGACCGGCGAGAAGGACGAGTTCGCCGACGCCGCCGACCTCTACGAGGAGGCCGCAGGCCTGTACGAGGACGCCGGGATGCCGCAGGACGCGGCGATCGCCCGCGCCTGCGCCGCGCTCGCCGTCGCCGAGACCCCTGCCGAGGACGACGACGGGCACGAGGCGAAGGCGGCGGCGCTGACCGCCGCCCACGCCCGCATGGTCCGCCTGCAGGAGGAGACGCCCGGCCTCGCCCCCTACCAGGAGGGGCGCCTGCTGCGGCTGCGCGCGACCACGCTCGGCCTTCGCCTGCAGGCCACGGGGGACGAGGAGCACGCCGCGGCGGCGTTCGCCGAAGCGGACCTGCTGCACGCGTTCGCCACCCGGCACGACCTGGACGCGCAGATCTCAGGCGCGGCCCTGCTGCGGGCCGGCACGCACGCCGTCTCCGGTGACCTGCCCTCCGCCGTCGCCGGACTCGACGCCCTCCTCCACCGGCTGAAGGAGCACGGTCCCGCCTGGCACCAGCCCCGCGCCCTGGGGCTGCGCGGCCGGATCCAGCTCGGTCTGCGGGACGCGCAGGCGGCGTACACCGACCTGGCCGAAGGCGTACGCGTGGCTGCCGAGTGGCAGGGCGTGGTCGCCGACACCGCCCGCCTGCACGGTGACCTCGCCGAGGCGTGCATGCACCTGGGCCGCCCCGACGAGGCACTGCGTCACCTGACGCGCTCGGCGGAAGTGGACCTCCGCCGCGGCAACAGGACGGGCGCGTTCTGCACCTACAGCAACGCGGCCGAGCTCAGCCTCGACCTGGGACGCGTCGAGGACTGCATCGCGCTGCTCGACTCCGTCCTCGCCGAACCCGATGTCGCCGCCGGAGAGCTGGACGACCGGCTCGCGGCACAACTGCGCCTCGTCCGCGCCCGCGCGCTGCACGCGGGTGAGGACCTCAAGGCCGCCACCGCGGAGTTCGTCGCCCTCGCGGCCGAGTCGGCCGGCTGGGACGACGACCCGGGGAGCCACGCCATGATCGCCGCCGAGACGGCGGTGCTCCTCGGCGAGTCCGGCGAGTTCGACCGGGCGCGCGAGGCCGCGCGTCAGGCACTCGCCGCGCACGCCCGGGCCCCGCGCTACGAGCAGCTCAGCAACGCCCTGCGCGAACTCGCCCGCCTCCAGGCCGAGCGGCAGGGGCCCGACGGCCTGGCCGACGCACTCGTCCACCTCGGCGACGCCGGCCGGATAGCCGACGAGGCCCGGGCTGCCGGGTTCCAGGCCCGCGGCCGCTCCCTGGACACCGCCCTGGCCTACGAACACGGGCGGGTCCATGCCCACGCCGGCGCGTACGAGGACGCCCTGACCGCCTTGGACAAGGCTCTCGCCCTGCTGGGCGAGCCGGGGCCGGAGAAGGACCACGCCGGCGAGTGGGCGGAGTGCGTCCGGCTCGCGGCGGCCGTGGAGGGGATCTACCTGGAACGCGCCGCCCCCGCCCTCACGCGTCTCGACGCGGCCGTCCCACGGCTGACCTCCCTGGGCCATGCCGAGGAGACCGAACCGCTGGTCGCGCTGGCGGGCCGGCTGCGCGACGAGGAGTGACGCGGCGCCGCGACGGCGGCGGTGGGAACGGCCGGCGGGCCGCCGCACGGACGTGCGGCGGCCCGCCGGACTCAGAGTCCGGTGACCTTGGCGCTCGCCGACACCTCGTAGACCAGGGTGACCGTCCGGCGGCCGCCCGGCGGGAGCGTGACGTTCCAGTGCACGATGCCCTCGGCATCGACCATGTCGGGCGCCGGGGAGCACGCCTCCTTGTGCAGCCGTACGTGCACGGCCGAGACCTCGGAGACGGGGATGCGTTCGCGGAGGGCGACCACCCGGTCGCCGTGCTCGCCGGGGGCGGAGAAACGGGACAGGTGGAGCCGGACCGTACGGGTGATCACCGTCCGCTGGGTGAGCCCCGCCGCTTCGCGGACCTCCTCGGCGTGCCGGAGCACCCTGTAGTCGTCGCTACTGCCGAAGGCCAGCTCGACGGGGGAGCCGGGGGCGGTGAAGTCCAGGGTGCCGCGGCCGCTGAAACCGCTGCCCCGGATCAGATCCACGGGCCCGGCGAGCAGCGCGTGGCCGGACCGGTTGTCGAACCGCACGACCTGGGTGACCAGGGGGGACAGCTCGGGCGAGCAGGCGTACTCACTCGGTGCGGCCGCGGTGAACGCGGAGAGACGCACCCGGTGCGCGCGGCCGTCAGCGGGGACCGAGACCGGTGCGGGGGGCCTCAGCACCCGCGCCTCGCCGCCGTCGTCCACCCCGGGCAGTCCGAGCACCGGGGCCGGCCCGAGCGTCCCGATCTCCTCCTCGCGCAGCTCGACGTCGACCGTACGGCGCTCCGCCGCGGAGCGGTCCTCGAGCGTCAGCCGGTCCTCGTCCAGCCGTGGCGGATCGGTGGCCAGGGCCGAACGGGCCGTCGACAAGGTCAGCCGTACGCCGGACCAGTCCTCACCGGTGCGCTGCCAGACCATGGCGTCGGTCTCCAGCGTCAGACCGTCGCCGTCGAGCACGGCCCGGTAGGCGGGCCGCCACAGTGCGCACGGGGTGAGGTGGCTCAGCCGCAGCCCGACCGGCCCGGCGGCCGCCGCGTCCACGGTCAGCTCGACGTGGCCGACCAGCTCGGCCGGTTCGTCCTCCGCGTGGAACAGCGCCCGCTGCGTTTCGGTGAGTTCGGCCGGGAGGGACGTCAGCCGTGCCCCGACCGTGCGCAGGTGCTCGGCGTGCACGTCGCGCTCGGCGTCCAGCCGGTCCAGCTCGCGGGTCCAGCGGAGCTGCTCCGTCTCACCGGAGCCGGCGCCTTCGCCGATCTCCCGCAGCAGGTCGGTGGCGAGGCGGCCGAGCAGTCCGAGCCGGGCCTGCAGCCGGTCGCGCCGCTGTCCGAGCTCCTGCTGCTCCTGTTCGAGGGCGTGCACGCGGTGGCGCAGGGCGGAGTCGTTCCCGGCGGGCGGCGACGGCTCGCGCGGTGTCCAACTGCGCACCATCCGCACGTCGAGCACCGTCGCGGGATGGTCCGCGGTCAGCTCGGCGTGGAGGGTCCGGTCGACGGCCAGCGCACTGACCGGCCCCAGGCGCAGCCGCTGGACCCCGGCCGCCAGGTCGAGCACGACGGCGCGCTCGATGTGGGCGCGGTCCTCCAGGCACGTGACGGCGGTGACGGGGAGGGCGATCGGCTTCGGTTCCGTGGACATGGGGTGTCAGCTCCTGCGGTTGCCGCCGGTCAGGGCCTTGCCGGCCGGGATGCGAATCTCGTAGCCGCCGTCGAGGGCGGCAGCGGCGCCTGCGGGCAGGTCCAGACGCCAGACCCGGGTGCCCGGCGCGTGCCGGTCGGGTCCCGCGCCTTCCTCGGGCGCCGTCCAGTCGGCCCGCTCCTCGATCCGCACGTCCGGCTCGAAGGTGACCGGGACGCGCTCGCGGACTTCCACGGTGACCGGTCGCGACAGCCGGTTGGCCAGCTCCACGTGGACGCGGTGGTCGAGCACGGTGGTGTTGTTGCGCAGACCCGAGGTCGACTCGTGCAGGCTGGTGCGGCGCGTCACCCTGACGCCCTCGGCCGGCCCGAGCCCCACCCGGCTGACGCCACCGGGCGCCAGCGTGGGCAGCGCGGTGGTCAGCAGGAACTCTCCGTCGACGGTGACCTCCACCGGGCCGGCCAACAGCGCCTGGTCGGTGGCGTTGGAGAGCACCAGCGTGGCGTACACGGTCTGCTCCACGGACGGCACACAGAGGTACTCGGTGCGGAGGCCGACCGGGATCTCACCGACGGTGACGGTGTGCCAGGTCCCGTCCGACGGGATGTCGGCGCGGGCGGCGGCGTCGAACCGGTGGTCGAAGGAGCCCGCCGACTCACGGGGACGCACCGCCTGCCCGGGCAACGGCAAGGCGGCCACCGCTTCGGCACGGCGCCGGTACTCGGCCGCCACCGGGTCGAAGGAGGCGCCGGGGAACAGCCGGCCTCGGCGACCGCCCTGCTCGTCCGGACCGCACAGCGCGAGGGCGGCGTAGTCGAGTTCGGCGCTGCTCGGCTGCGGCGGGCCCGGTACCGGCGGGGGCGGGGGCGGCGGAGCGGCCATGCCGGGAGCCGGCGGCGCCGCGGCGGCGGGGGCGCCCCCGAAGGAGCGGGTGCCGGTACGCGCCCGGGTGCGCGGCTGCGCCCCGGCCGGAGCCGCGGGGGCGGGCATCGCGCTGCCGTAGGCCGCCGGCGGAGCGCCGCCGGGCGGCGGCCCCGCGGCGAGTGGCGGGGGCGGAACGGGGCCGGACGCGTCGTACCCGGGCGCGGATCCGGCGGCAGCCGGTGCGGTGTCCGGCTCCGGGCGGGGGCCTGCCGCGTCGTACCCGGAGAACAGGTCGGCGAGTCCGGCCGGCGGTTCGCGCCAGCCGGAGGGCGCGGGGGACGGCTGACTGCGTCCGATGCGGACCGAGCGGAGCCTCGGCAGGTCCGTGCGGCGCCGGAGGTCGGCGGTGGCCAGCGCGATGCGCACGCCCGTCCAGTCCTCGCCGGTCCGCTGGGCGACCGAGGCACGCAGCACCATACGGCCGCTGCCGTCGCCCTGACGGTGGGTGAGGCGGTAGGCAGGCACCCAGACCGCGCCCGGCACCCCGTACTCCAGCTCCAGCCGCACCTCCGCACCGCCCGCGCCGGCGGTGCCGCCGAGGGTCAGGACCGCGCAGACCGTGGTGTCGACGTGCGCTGACGGTGCGTCGGTGGACTCGCGCTCCAGCCTGTCGGCGGCGACCATGAGGTCGTGCTCGGCTCGGCGCAGTGCCTCCTCCAGCTCGACCAGGCGGTGGTGCAGCCCCGTCAGCCGTTCGTCGACGAAGTCGGCGAGCTCCAGCCACGCGTCGACCGGGGTGCGGCGGTGCGGGTCATCGCGCTTGCGGGCCGGAGGGACCGGATGCAGGGCCCTGACCTCTTCGATCACGCCCAGCTGCCGGTCCCGTCGCTCCTGCGCCGCGGCGTACGCGTCGCTCAGCCGCTCGTACGCGCGCAGCGACGTGTCCGGCCCCTGCGCTGCGGGCAGTCCGGCCTCGACCTCGACCCGGGCCTCGGTGACCCGCGCTCCGGGGGCGTCGAGGACCCGGACCCGCAGCGAGCCCGGGTCCACGGAGCGGGGCAGTCCAGTCACCCGCACCCGGCCGTCGGCCGGCAGCCGGCCCCGGGCCAGGCGACGGCAGAGCGCGCCCTGCGCGTACACCACGACGGAGTCGAGGGTCGACCCCCACCTCTGTACCGAGTCAGCCGTCATGCGCTCCGCCCCCGCCGCGTTCATGGTGAGCGAAGCTTACGCCCGGGCCGTCCGCCCGTAGCGTCGGTCAGCCGGGACCGCAGTCCGGGCACAGGCCCCGGTAGGTCACCTCGGCCTCGGAGACGGTGAAGCCGAACCGTTCGGACTCCGGCAGCTCCGCCAGCAGGTCGCCCCGGGGGTGGACGTCCCGGATGGCGCCGCAGCCGGAGCACACCAGGTGCTGGTGGGGGTGGTGGGCGTTCGGGTCGTAGCGCTTGGCGCGACCGTCGGTGGCCACCTCGACCACCTCGCCGAGCGAGACGAGTTCGCCGAGGGTGTTGTACACGGTGGCGCGGGAGATCTCCGGGAGCCGGGAAGCGGCGCGGGCGAGCACCTCGTCCGCGGTGAAGTGGACATGCTCACCGGCGAGTACCTCGGCGACCACCCTGCGCTGAGCTGTCATCCGCCAGCCACGTGCGCGAAGCCGTTGCAGCAGGTCACTCATGCCCACCAGCCTAACTGTGCGTCGTCCGACGATCGGATGCGTACACGCCTGTCGTTCGTATTGACTTGGACTATGTCCATCGTAGGATCGGTTCCGGTCGACAGCCAAGGGACAGGACAGCACCGCGGAAAAGTACGTGACGTCAGAAGACGGGGCCGCTCGCCCCGGCATCCGGACCCGGCCTTTCCACCGTCCGTAGTTCCTCAGCACCGTGATCCGCCCCGTTCGGAAGGATTTCCATGACTGAGAACCACGATGCGATCGTCACCGACCCGAAGACGGAGGAGGTCGGCGGCTGCCCGCTCGCGCACGGTCGCGCGCCGCACCCGACCCAGGGCGGCGGGAACCGCCAGTGGTGGCCGGAGCGGCTCAACCTGAAGATCCTCGCCAAGAACCCCGCCGTGGCCAACCCGCTCGGTGAGGAGTTCGACTACGCGGAGGCCTTCAACAGCCTCGACCTCCCGGCGGTCAAGCGGGACATCGCCGAGGTGCTGACCACGTCCCAGGACTGGTGGCCCGCCGACTTCGGCAACTACGGCCCCTTCATGGTCCGGATGGCCTGGCACAGCGCCGGCACCTACCGCATCAGCGACGGACGCGGCGGCGCCGGAGCCGGTCAGCAGCGCTTCGCCCCGCTCAACAGCTGGCCGGACAACGCGAGCCTCGACAAGGCCCGCCGCCTGCTGTGGCCGGTCAAGAAGAAGTACGGCAAGAACCTCTCGTGGGCCGACCTCATCGTCCTCACCGGCAACGTGGCCCTGGAGACGATGGGCTTGAAGACCTTCGGCTTCGGCGGCGGCCGGGCGGATGTGTGGGAGCCCGACGAGGACGTCTACTGGGGCCCCGAGACCACCTGGCTCGGTGACGAGCGCTACACCGGGGACCGCGAGCTCGAAAGCCCTCTCGGCGCGGTGCAGATGGGCCTCATCTACGTCAACCCCGAGGGCCCCAACGGCACTCCGGACCCGATCGCCTCGGCCCGCGACATCCGTGAGACGTTCCGCCGGATGGCGATGAACGACGAGGAGACGGTCGCCCTGATCGCGGGCGGCCACACCTTCGGCAAGACCCACGGCGCGGGCCCCGCCGACAACGTCGGCCCCGACCCCGAGGCCGCCCCGATGGAGCAGCAGGGCCTCGGCTGGCGGAGCACGTACGGCACCGGCAAGGGCGCCGACACCATCACCAGTGGTCTGGAGGGCATCTGGACCGACACCCCGACCACGTGGGACAACAGCTTCTTCGACATCCTGTTCGGCTACGAGTGGGAGCTGTTCAAGAGCCCCGCGGGCGCCCACCAGTGGCGGCCGAAGGACGGCGCCGGCGCGGGTACGGTCCCCGACGCGCACGACCCGTCGAAGACCCACGCGCCGACGATGCTGACGACCGACCTCGCGCTCCGGCTCGACCCGGCCTACGAGGAGATCTCGCGGCGCTTCCACCAGAACCCGGACCAGTTCGCCGACGCCTTCGCCCGCGCCTGGTTCAAGCTGACCCACCGCGACATGGGCCCGGTCGTCCGCTACCTCGGCCCCGAGGTTCCCGCGGAGACCCTGGTGTGGCAGGACCCGCTGCCCGCCCGGACGCACGAGCTCGTCGACGCGCAGGACATCGCCTCCCTCAAGGCGCGGATCCTCGCCTCGGACCTGTCGGTGTCGGAGCTCGTCTCCACCGCGTGGGCGTCGGCCTCCTCCTTCCGCGGCAGCGACAAGCGCGGCGGCGCCAACGGCGCACGCATCCGCCTCGAACCGCAGAACGGCTGGGAGGTCAACGACCCGGACCGGCTGGCGACGGTGCTGCGCACCCTCCAGGGCATCCAGGAGTCCTTCAACTCCGCCCGGTCGGACGGCAAGCAGATCTCGCTCGCCGACCTCATCGTGCTCGCGGGCGCCGCGGCCGTCGAGAAGGCCGCCGGGGACGCCGGCTTCGCCACGGAGGTCCCCTTCACCCCGGGCCGCGTCGACGCCACCCAGGAACAGACCGACGTGGAGTCGTTCGTCGAGCTGGAGCCGTCATCCGACGGATTCCGCAACTACCTCGGCAAGGGCAACCGGCTGCCCGCCGAGTACCTGCTGCTCGACCGGGCGAACCTGCTGACCCTCAGCGCACCCGAGCTGACCGTCCTCGTCGGCGGTCTGCGCGTCCTGGGCGCCAACTACCAGCAGTCGTCGCTCGGGGTCCTCACCGAGACGCCCGGGCTCCTGACCAACGACTTCTTCGTCAACCTGCTCGACCTGGGTACGACGTGGAAGGCCACGTCCGACGACGCGAGCACGTTCGAGGGCCGCGACGCCGCCACGGGCGAGGTCCGGTGGACCGGCAGCCGGGCCGACCTCGTCTTCGGCTCGAACTCCGAGCTGCGCGCGGTCGCGGAGGTCTACGCGAGCGACGACGCGAAGGAGAAGTTCGTGCGGGACTTCGTGGCCGCGTGGGACAAGGTCATGAACCTGGACCGGTTCGACCTGGTCTGAGCACGACGTACGGGCCGGTCCGCGAGGGCCGGCCCGTACGCTCGGGTGGGTCAGGCGGTGGCCACCGCGAAGATGTGGATGATCCCGCCTTCCGTGGTGGACGGCAGGGTCACGCTCGCGAGTCGCTTGCCGGCCTGGAGCGCGATCGGGGCGGTGGCGAAGACCTCGGTGCCGACCGGATCCTTTCCGCCGCCCTGGACATCGCGGTACGCGGTGTGGACCGCGACCGTGTTGCCGAACGACGGCTTCTGCGAGCCGCCGCCCAGCGTCCAGTCGCTGAACCCGACCTCGGCCTGCTGCGCGGTGCCGTCGGTGTACGTCAGCGTGACCGTGCCGCTGGCCGCGCCCTCCGCCGCGCTTCCCAGCAGGCTGAGCCCGGTGTCACCCTGCGCCGAGGCGACGTTGAGCACCTGCGGGCGGGTTCCGCCCACCTCGATGTTGTCCGGTTCGCCCGCGGCCACGTCGGGCCAGCCGAAGTCGAAACCGGCGGCCGAGACCGTGGCACCCGGCGCCGCGCCCGCCGCGGTGAGCGCCTTGGCCGAGTAACTCCAGCCCTCACCGTCGAAGTTGGCCTGCGGATCGTCGTCGTCCGCGGAGACGCCCGTGCTGTTGCGGTTCCACAGCATGCTGTCGCGCTCGGCGACCGTCACCGCGGCCGACGTCCTCGGCAGGTCCTCGCCCGTCGACGACGTGAACGTCACCGGGACGGTGTAGTGGCCCTCGGCGGTGTCCGCCGCAGCCGACACGGCGAGTTCCGCGCTCGCCGAACCCCGGGCCGGGACCGTGAAGTCCCCCTCCGACGGCGTGACCGTGAGGCCGGCCGGCGGCTTCGCCGCCCAGTGCACGGTGACGGCCGTCGTCTCCAGGCTCTGTACCTTGACCACCGTCTCCGAGCCGCCCGAGCCGGGCTCGACCTTCAGCTGGTCCGGGGAGGCGCCCGTGAAGTACTTCAGCCCGCCACCGGGGAAGGACGGCGGGGCATCGGCCGGCGCGCTGCCCCAGGATGTGTCGGGCGTCGTGCCGAGCGTGAAGTCCAGCTTGCCGCCACGGGTGACGAGCGAGGCGGGCACCCACGGCTTCGTGGACGTCCGGCCGTCGACCTTCAGCCCGTGGATGTACGTGTGGTCCGCCGAGGCGGCGGGCGCGTCGACCGTGATGGTCCGGCCGTGCCCGGTGTGCACCACCGCGTGCGGGAACAGCGGGGCGGACAGGGTCATGTCGGCGCGGCTCGGGTTCTGCGGGTACATGCCCAGCGCCGAGAAGACGTACCAGGACGACATGGTCCCCGCGTCGTCATTGCCCGGGATGCCGCCCGGGGTGTCGGTCCACAGCTGGTCCATCTCGGCGCGGACGGTCTCCTGCGTCCTGTACGGAGCCCCCAGGTAGTCGTACAGATAAGGGGCGTTGATGTCCGGCTCGTTGGTCGGGTCGTAGCGGGTGGCGTCCTTCGCCGAGAAGTCGAAGGCGCCGTCCGGAGTACGGAAGAAGGCGTCGAGCCGCTCCATGGCGCGGTCGTTGCCGCCCATCGCGCCCGCCAGGCCGGCCACGTCCGAGTACACCATCCAGGTGTAGCGCGCGCTGGTCCCCTCGACGAAACCGCTGCCGGTGCCCGGCGTGAAGGTGCCCGCCCAGGTGCCGTCGGACTTCCGGTCGCGTATGTAGCCGCCCTGCGCGGTGGCGTTGGCGTCGAAGACGTTCGTCCAGTTCCCCGACCGGTCCAGGAACCTCTTCGCGTCGGCGGTCCTGCCGGTCTGCCGGGACAGTTCCGACAGACCGTAGTCGGCCGCGGCGTCCTCCAGTGTCTCGGCCGCCCCTCCCCAGCAGTGGCAGTTGTCCGCCGGTACGTACCCGAGCTCCAGGTACTTGTCGAGCGCGGGCCGCTGTCCCACGCACTCGACGTTGCAGCCCGCGCTGTCGGAGTCGTTCGCCGTCGGCACGGTCGCCGCCGTGACCAGCGACTTCAGCGCACCCGCGACATCGAAGTCATGGCCGCCGAAGGCGTAGATCCCGGCGAGGGCCGCGTCCGACGGGTCGCCCGACATGACGCTCGTCCTGCCGTTCTCCAGCAGCCACCGGTCCCACTCGCCGCCGCGCTGACTCGCGTAGTTGTAGAGGGACTGCGCGTAGTCGCTGCCTGCCCGGGGATTGAGCAAGGTCATCAGCTGTACCTGGGCGCGGTACTGGTCCCATCCGGAGAAGGTGCCGTACTGCGCCTTCTGCCCCTTGGCGAGGCGGTGGGGTTCGCGGTCGGCGCCGAGATAGCGGCCGTCCACGTCGCTGGTCAGCGTGGGCTCCAGCATGGAGTGGTAGAGCGCGGTGTAGAACGTGGTGCGCCGGGCGTCGGAACCGCCGCCCACCTCGATCGACTTCAGGGCCTTGTTCCAGGCGTCGGCGGCCTGCTTCCTGACGGAGTCGAAGCTCCGGCGGGGTCCGTTCTCGGCGCGGAGGTTGGCCTCGGCGTTCTGCGGGCTGACGTAGGAGATGGCGACCTTGGCCCGTGCCTCGGTGGTTCCGTCGGCGAAGGTGATGTAGGCCCCGGAGCCCTTGCCCTCCACGGCGTTGCCGGACGAGCTGTAGCCCGTACCACCGGAGGCCGACGTGGAACCGGGCTGGAGCGAGCCGTCCGTCCAGGTGCCGACCTTCGCGAAGTCCTTGTCGAAGTGAGCGGTGAAGTACAGCGTGTAGAGGTCCTTGCGGTTGTTCGCGCTCTGCGGGCCGCAGAAGTTACCCGCGGTGACGGACCCCGTGACGGTGCGGTCGGCCCTGTTGATCCGCACGGTCGCGCCGGTGCTGCCGGTCTCCGAGTTCGAGGTGCGGAAGAGCATGCTGGCGGGCTTGCCGGCCGGGAAGCCGAAACGCCCCGAACCGGTGCGGGCCGTCGTGGTGAGCGCCGCGGACGCGCCACTGGCCAGGCCGACCCGGTAGTAGCCGGGCGAGGCGGTCTCGTCGGCGTGCGAGAAGTCGCTCGCGTACTTCGCGTCGGTGGTGTCCGAGCTGGGGGAGGAGTCGACGTCGCCCACGTACGGCAGGATCGGGATGTCGCCGTTCGCGCCGGAACACCCGACGCCGTTGAGATGGGTGAGACTGAAGCCGCGGATCTTCTTCGCGTCGTACTGGTATCCGCCGGGCGCGGGCGTGGAGACCTGTCTGCCCCTTGAGTTCTGGGGGCTCCACGCCAGCATGCCGAACGGCTGTACGGCGCCCGGGTAGGTGTTGCCCGCGTTCGAGGTGCCGATCAGCGGGTCGACGTAGGCCACCGGGTTCCTGACGGTGTCCTCGGCGGATGCTGCCGACGCGGGAGCGGCCGTGGTCGCCATGCCCAGTACGGCCATGGCGGCGACCGTGACGGAACTGACGGCCCGGATCCCGGTGTGCGTTCGACGGTTGTGCGTCTGTGGCACCGTTCCTGCCCTTCGTGTGTGACGGACGGTCAACGCGGCGGGAGCGCGGGCGCCGTGACCGCTTCAGAACGGCGTCGCTCCGACAACGTTGTCAACGACGTGAGGATGCTCCTCCTGCCGCTCCGGCGTGTCAAGGATTCCCGGAACCCGTCCCTCCGGGCCGGCCGGGCGGTGGCATGTGAACCGCCCGGCGCGCGGACCCGGTTGCGGCGGCTAACGGCTGCCGGAGCGGCCCCGTTCCGCAGACGTCAGCGCAGCGACTCGGGGAGATCCTCCCGGTGGACGATCCCGAGCCGCTGCGTGGCCCGGGTCAGGGCCACGTACAGGTCGCTGGTCGCGAACAGGGCGGGCTCCACGACCAGCACGTGGTCGAACTCCAGCCCCTTCGCCTGCCGCGGGTCGAGCAGGACCACCGGGTGCGTCAGATCGGGTTCGGCGCCGGCCGTGACATCCGTCAGCGGGGCGGCGATCTCCTCGTGGAGCGCCCTCGGCGCGATCACCGCGAGGCGTCCCTCCTCGGGCGTCAGCTCCAGGACGGCCCGGGCCACCGCCCCGGCCAGGTCGTCCCCGGCATCCCGCAGCCACGGCGCCACACCGGTGGACCGTACCGAGGCGGGCGGCTCGAACGAAGGGTCATGGGCGCGCAGCACCCGGGCGGCCAGCTCCATGATCTCGGCGGGCGTGCGGTAGTTGACCTTGAGCCCGACGTGCTCGAAGCGGTCACCGACGTACGGCTCCAGGATCTTCTCCCACGAACCGACGCCCGCCTCCTCCGAGGTCTGCGCGGGGTCGCCGACCAGCGTCATGGACCGGGTCGGCGAGCGGCGCATCAGCAGCCGCCACGCCATCGGCGACAGTTCCTGCGCCTCGTCGACGATGATGTGCCCGAAGGCCCAGGTGCGGTCGGCGGCGGCGCGCTCGGCCGCGCTGCGGTGATCGGCCTCCTCCTGCCGCTCCGCCATCCGCTCCGCGTCGATGATGTCGTGGGCCGCCAGGACCTCGGACTCCTCGTCCTCGAACTCGAACGACTCCGAACCCCTCGACAGCTCCAGCACCCCGTGCGCGTAGGCGACGCGCTCCTGGCGCTCAGCCTCCGCGGCCGCCCGCTCGGCGCTGTCGTCGACCCCGAGGAGCTCCGCCGCCTCGTCGAGCAGCGGTACGTCGGCAGGGGTCCACCGCGCGTCGCCGGGCGCGCGCCGGATCGCTTCGGCGTCCTCGGCCGGTACGTACAGGGGGTCGGCCAGGTAGCCGGCGAGGAACCCCTCCGGGGTGAGCGGCGGCCACAGCTCGTCGACGGCGCTGTGCACGGCCTTGCTGACGGCGACGGCCTTGCCCAACTGGGCGATGTCGTCGGGGCCGAGGAAGTTGGGCCCGCCGTACGGGTCGGCTCCGATGCGCTCCGTGAGCTGCGCGGTGAGGGCGTCGATGACCCGGAAGGCGAAGTGCGGGCGGGCGAGGTTGTGCGGCAGCAGAGTGTCGCGGGCCGCCTGGCGGGCTTCGTAGGCGATCTCCCAGTCGAGGATCAGGTCGCCGTCGTCATGCGCGATGATCAGCGGCGCACCGGGCTCGGGCAGCGTCTGCCGGTCGCGCACGGCCATGGCGAGCGCCTCCGCCATCGGCTCACCGCCCTTGACGGCGGCGGCGCGGGGCGTGTCCGTGCCGTCGGCGTGGACTCCGGGGAAGAGCTCGGCCTGCGTGGCGAGCAGCACCCCGGTCTCACCCAGCGCGGGCAGGACCTCGCCGATATAACTCAGGAAGGCCGGGTTGGGGCCCACGATCAGGACGGCGCGCTTGGCGAGCAGCTCGCGGTGCTCGTACAGAAGGAACGCCGCCCGGTGCAGGGCCACCGCCGTCTTCCCGGTGCCCGGGCCGCCCTCGACGACGAGCACGCCGCGGTGCGGAGCGCGGATGATGCGGTCCTGCTCCGCCTGGATGGTCCGCACGATGTCGCCCATGCGGCCGGTGCGGGCGGAGTTCACCGCGGCGAGCAGGACGGTGTCGCCGCTGGGGTCCTCGAATCCCGTGCGCTGCCGGTCACCGACGTCGAGGATCTCGTCGTGCAACTCCGTGACGGTGCGGCCCTCGGTGGTGATGTGCCTGCGCCGGCGCAAACCCATGGTGGTGTGACCGGTGGCGAGATAGAAGGGGCGGGCGACCGGTGCACGCCAGTCGATCAGCAGAGGCGTGTGCGCGGTGTCGTCCTCGCGGATTCCGATGCGGCCGATATGGTGCGCGGCGCCGTCGGCGAGATCGATGCGGCCGAAACAGAGAGAGCCGTCCACGGCGTTCAGGGCGGCGAGCAGACCCGAGCGTTCGGCGACCCGCACATCGCGTTCGAGACGGGCCTGCAGCCCGGTCCCCACCGGTGTGAGCGCGTCCTCGACCTGCTCAGCGGCGGCATCGCGCAGCGCGTCGACACGGTCGTAGAGCCGGTCGATGAATTCCTGCTCCTTCTGCAATTCGGCGCTTTCCCGAGTTGACAACATTGCTCCCTGCCGGATATGGTGTTTCTTAGTGGCCCCCCTATGTGGGGCCTTTTCTGTGGGTACACAGAAACACTCAATATACTCGGGAAAATCCCCGGTCCGCAATTGCGGACCGGGGATTTCTTGTTGTTGCCGGTCGTGGGGCCGGAAGGCTGGGAGGCCGGCGCCGGCCCGGCCCGTGAGGCGGGGTGGGGAACGCCGGTGGGGCGGCGCACGCCGGTGTGGTGTCGGTGTGTGCCGCCCCGGGGCGGGTGGTGGTGGGTGCGGTGGCCTTGGGGGCCGGCATGGTGCTTGTTCGGTTAGGCGGGGTCGTTGTTGAACTTGGCGGTGGCCCAGAGGTGCTCCGTCGGAGGGCGGGGGGTCAGTTGCTGCGGGCGGTGATGTCGCCGTGTGCGGTGGTGGCGCGGATGTTCAGCTCGGCGGTGCCTTCGGTGTTCTTGAGCGCGTTGTGGATCCGGCCGTAGGAGGTGCCGGCGTCCAGGGAGGCGGACACCCCGCGCGCGGCGCCGACGACGATCTCGCCGGAGGCGGTGCGCAGTTCGACCGTGCCGCCGAGGGCTTCGGCGATGTGGATGTCGCCCTTCTGCGTGCTGATCTGTGCCGGGCCGCCCAGGCGGCCGACCGTGACGTCTCCGTCCTGGAGGGTGAGCCGGGCGCTCGCGGCCTCGTCGAGCTTGACCGTGCCCTGCGCGCCCTCGAAGGTGACGTCGCCGAGCCGTCCGACGCCCCGGACATCGGCGGCGGCCGCCTTCGCCTCGACGCGGGAGCCGGCCGGCAGCTGAACGGTCACCTCGACGGATCCGGAGGTGCCGATGACCCGGTTCTTCGTCGCCGCGGCCTCGATCCGCAGCACTCCGTGGGCGTACTCGACGGTGACCTGCTCCGCCGCCTTCGCGTCCCGGCTCTTCGACGGGTCGGCGGGAAGGACCTCGACCGTGGTGTCGGCCCGGTCGGCGGCGATGAAGCGGAAGCGCCCCGCGGGGATGTCCAGCACGGTGGAGACCGAGGCGGGGGTGGCGAACTTCTGCATGGTGTGCTCCTTGAACTCGTTGTTTCCGATGAAGGAAACGCTACGTTGCGTTCACGGATCGCACAATGAACTTGTTGCGTATGAATGCCGAAATCGCAGGCCAGAGCAGGGATTTCGTTGCAATGGTCTCCCGTCTAACGCAACGAAGGTGATTGCTTTCGTTGCAATGGAATGAGCGCGAACGCTATGCTGGCGGTGTCGGGGACCTCGAACGGCCATGAAGGGGACAGCGATGCCGGGAGGCAGGCTCACTCAGCAGGAACGTCAGCAGATCGGGCTCGGTCTGGCCGACGGTCTGCCCTACGCGGAGATCGCCCGGCGTCTGGACCGGCCGACCTCGACCGTCACGCGCGAGGTGATGCGCAACGGCGGCCCCACCGCCTACCGCGCCGACCTGGCCCACCGGGCCACCGAACGCCGCGCTCACCAGCGCAGGCAGGCCGTCCCCGAGGGGTCGCGGACGCCCCCGCTGCCCCACGGCCGCGACGCCGAGGCCGTGCGGGAGTACGAGGAGGTGTTCGCCACCGTCCTCATGCAGTCGGGCCTGTCCAACAAGATGATGTCCCGGGTGCTCGTCTGCCTCTACACCACCGACGAGGGCAGCCTCACCGCGGCGGAGCTCGTCCAGCGCCTCCAGGTGTCTCCCGCGTCGATCTCCAAGGCGATCACGTTCCTCGAAAGCCAGGGTCTGGTCCGCCGGGAGCGCGACGAACGCCGTCGCGAGCGCTACATCGTCGACGACGACGTCTGGTACCAGTCGATGATGGCCAGCGCCCGGGCGACGGCCCAACTCGTCGAGACCGCACGGCAGGGGGTCGGCGTCCTCGGCCCCGACACCCCGGCCGCCGTCCGCCTCGAGAACATCGCCCGCTTCCTCGACTTCGTCAACGAGGGCATAACCCGCTCCGCGGAGCAGGCCCGCGAAGTCCTCTACGCGAAGACCGGGCCCACCCCGGGTGGCGCGGGCGAGCCGGAACCCGGCGGCGCGTAGGCGTCCGCCCCGGCCTCCCGTCCGGTGGTGCGCGTCCTCCTCGGCCCGTCGTGTCCGCCGGGCACCCCGGTGCGGCGGCCTTCCGAGGTGAGGGGGCGTCAGGAGGTGTGGCCGGGCGCGGGCGCGACGCTCTCGCCACCCCCTGCGGGCCGGCTTCACCGCAGCACGTACTCAAAGAGTTGAGTAGTCATATCTTTGAGTACGATGCACCGGTGCCGGTGCCACCGGGCTGACCGGTGAGGAGAGGGAAGGGGCTGCATCGATGGCCTTGCGACATGCCGTGCTGGCGGCGCTGCTGGACGGCGAGTACAGCGGGTACCAACTGGCGAAGGCGTTCGACGTCGGCGTCGCGAACTTCTGGCACGCCCTGCCGCAGCAGCTGTACACCGAGCTGGCCAGGCTGGAGAAGGAAGGGCTGGTCACGGGCCGGGAAGTGGTGCAGGAGACTCGTCCCAACAAACGTGTCTTCCAGGTCACCGACGCCGGCCGCGACGAACTGGAGAAGTTCGCGGCGGCCGCGTCCAAACCGTCGTTCATCCGCGACGATCTGCTCGTCAAGGTCCAGTCCGCCGACCGCATCGGCACCGCGCAGGTGATCGAACAGCTCGATGAACGAGTGTCCGCGGCGGACGCGAAGATCGAGCTTCTCGACGGTCTGCTCGAGCAGATGCGCGGGGACGCGGACGAGGAGGAGTTCCTCCGCCACGGTGAACGGATCGGGCCGTACCTGACCTGCTTGCGCGGCGTGGCCTTCGAGCGGGGCCACCGGGACTGGTGCCTGCGGATCGCGGCAGTGCTGCGCGAAAGGCAGACGACGCATGCCGAGCGGTGAGTACGCGCGTTACGTCGCGCTGGGCGACAGCCAGACCGAAGGGATCGGCGACGGGGACGACAGCGTCGGGCTACGGGGCTGGGCCGACCGGCTCGCCGAGCAGCTCACGGCCGTCAACCCCGGTCTCCAGTACGCCAATCTGGCCGTGCGTGGACGGGTCGCCGGTCAGGTGCGCGCCGGGCAACTGGGGCCGGCTCTGGCCTTGCGCCCCGACCTGGCCACGGTCGTCGCCGGGGTCAACGACCTGCTCCGGCCGCGGTGCGACGTCGCGGCGGTGGCCGGGCAGCTGGAGGAGATGTTCGCCGCCCTCACCGCGGCCGGGGCCCAGGTGGCGACCCTGACCATCCCCGACGTGGGGAAGATCGCGCCCCTCGCCCGGCCGGTCAGGTCCCGGGTGTCGGAGCTCAACACCCACATCCGGGCCGCGGCCGCCCGCCATGGGGTGGCCGTCGCCGAAATCGCCCGGCACCCCGTCGCGACGGACCCACGCCTGTGGAGCGTCGACCGCCTGCACGCCAGCCCGCTCGGTCACGCGCGGATCGCCGCAGCCGTCGCCCAGGCCATCGAACTGCCCCGCAGCGACGACGCCTGGACGTTGCCCCTGCCACCACAAGAACTCCTCACCGGCCGGCAGTCGGCAGCGGCCGAACTGCGCTGGGCGGCCGCCTTCCTCGGCCCCTGGCTCGGCCGCCGTCTGCGTGGCCGGTCGTCCGGAGACGGACGCACCGCCAAACGCCCGCACCTTCTGCCCCTGAACGCCGGCACCTGACGCTCCGGGGGCGGAGCCACCGGTGAGCCACCGGCCCCGGGGGCCGTCCGCGCCCGGGCCGGTGGCTCACCGGGACGCGCGTCAGGAGCCCGTCAGCCGGCGGCGGCAGGTCCCGTGGCGTCCGGGGCGTCGAGCAGGCACGGTGCGGTGCGCCGGCGCCACGGCGGTGGCCCGCGCGTCCTTCCCCGAGTACGTGCACGACCGGCGTTGTCAGTGGTCGCACGTAGGTTGAGTGGTGTTCCGCCGTTGTGGCGCGGACGCCCCCTCGGTGCATAGGAGATGGTGCGTTGTCGGACTGGGCGAGGTCGAGCACGGCACGGGTGACAGCACCCGCGCGGCCACGCAAACTGGCCAAGGTCCCCTTCGTCGAGCTGGCCGGCGGGCGTCTGCAGGGCGTGGTGTCGAGCGGTTCGGACATCGGGCGGGTGTACGTCTCGTCGGTCGCGGCCGGCACGTACGCGTTCGCCTGCAGCACCAACAACAACAGGCCCTGCGGCGGCGCGCGAGGTGCGTTCTGCAATCACATCCGGGCCCTGATCAACGAGGCGGTGCTGCAGTACGGCGCCGAGCGCGTGGCCCGCTACCTGAAGGTGGAGACCGCGGGCGGGGAGCCGAGCGCGCCGGCCGTCGAGGCCGGCATGAGCGGTACCCGCCCCTCGCCGGCCGGCACCAAGGACGCCGCCCCCGTCTTCAGCCGGTTCCTGCGCCACCTGGCGTATCTGGAACTCGTGCCGAGCGCGGCCCCGTTGCCCGAGATGCAGTGGTTCCCGCCGACCAGGACGGCGGCGTGATGCGCACCGATCTTCTCCTCGAAACCGTTCCGGGGCTGGACGAGGCCCTGGCCGCCGTCGACTCCTTCGACCGGGCCCTCGTCGACGGACTGCTGCGGCCACGTCCGGACCGGGCCGCGGATTTGGCGGGGTTCGCCCACGCCGTCGCGGGCACACCACTGGCCGCGAGGGTCGCCGAGGCGGCCGGCCGGACCGCCGAGGGGTCAGCGGGCGAGGACGACTTCGTCGCCCTCGCCGCCGCCCGCACCGCGCTGCTCGGTTCGGTCCACGACGCGCTGATGAGCCGTGTCGGGGAAGCGACCGGCAGACCGTGCGGCGTGGCCGACGCACCCCTGCCCGAGAGCCGGCCCACGGTGAACCTGCACACGGCCGCCCGCTCCTGGCTCGCCGACCTGGCGCGCGCCGGCTGGCAGGGAATGGACCACGACCTGGTCGCGGGCGCGGCGCCCGTCGTCTCCGCGATGCTCCCTGAACCCTCTCTGCGCCGCCTCGCGACCCTGCTCGACGGCTTCGCCGCCGAACTCGCGGCGTCCTGTCCGGGCGCCGCGCTGGAGCGCGTGCCGGCACGCCGCTGGGCCGACCTGTGGTCCCGGGCGATGCTGCTGACGCTCCCCGGCGCCGCCGCGACGCACGCGACGGACACGGCCACCGGCCGGCTCCTGCCCCTCGGCGTCGACCTGCACGAACACGCCACCGCCGTACAGGCCCAGGTGCACGCGGTGTTCGAACCCGCCGACGGTTCGGCGCCCCGTCTGGTGCGGGCCGGCATAGCGGCTCCGAAACCCGACACGGTGGTCGGAGCCGGGATCTGGCAGCTGCTCCGTCCGCACATGTCCCTGCTGGCAGCCGTCGGCGAAGGGCGCTCGATGGAGCTCACCGCCATGCCGGTCACCGGTGAGGGCGACTTGATCTGGAGCGACGCTCACGCACGGACGGGCGGGGCCGCCGACGCGTTCGTCACCGCCCGGGTCGCCCTGCCCGTCGCCACCGACGCGGTCACGGCACCGCTGGACCGCCATCCGGCGCGCATCGCGGTGCCCGTGTTCCTGGAGGGATACGCGGTGCGACAGGACGACGACGCGCTGACCTTCACCGTGGCCGGCCACCCGCTGGCGGTCGACACGGACCGCATCCCGGCCGCCGGGCCGCTCACACCGGAAGCCGTCGCCGGATCCGGTGCGTGCATCGCCCTGCTGCGCTGGGACGCCGGCAGCTACCGCCTTCAGCCGCTGGCCGTCGAGACGACCGTACGGAAGAAGGCCGTCGCCCTGCACGCCGGCGGCTGGGCAGGCGGCACCACCGACAAGGCCGGCGTCAGGGCGGAGAAGGCCGCCACCGACGCGGTGGCCGTGCTGAGAGAGCGTGCGGGAAGGCTGCTGCGGAAATGACGGACTACCCGACCGACCTGCCGGCCCCGGCCCTGACCGGCCTGCCGGCCTCGCCCCCGCCCGGCCTGCCGGCCCGGCCCTCGCCCGCACTGTCCGAGCCTGGTACGGCCGTGAGGGAGCCGTCCGCGCCGGACGCGGCCGTGAGCGGACCGCCGGCGGCGGATCCGGCCACGTCGGCCCGCACGCCCGAGGCCGATCCGCACGAGAACCGCCGCCAGGTCCTGTACTGGCGCCTGCTCGCCCGGCTCTTCGACCCCGAGGAGCAGCCCGCGCTGGAGTCGGCGAGCCTCGCCGTCGTCGAGGACCTCCAGTTGCCGTCCGCGTTGCTGGACCCGCAGTCCTCGGTCGACTCGATCGTGCAGCGCCACCCCGCTCTGGCCGACGAGTTCGACGGCCTGATGGCCCCCGGCCCCGAGGAGGACGGCCCACGGGACCGGGCCGCCGAGGTGCGGCGGGCGGCACTGGTGACGAAGGTGCTCCTCAACGTCTTCGCCTCCGGCTCCGGCACGGTCACCGCCGGACAGCTGGCGCGCTGGCAGTCCGACGCGGGATGGCTGGAGCGGGCGCTCGGCTGCGCGCCCGGCGACCTGCGCGGCGGCCGTACCGGAAAGGGCGTGCTTGGCCAGGGCGTCGCCGGTCGAGGCGCCTTCGGCCAGGGCGCTTCCGGACCCGGCGCACACCCCGACCTCTCCCGTCTGATTCCGGCGATCGGACCGGAGCTCGGCGCCCTCGAAGCCGACCTCGTCCGGCGGATGCACCTGCGGGAGGTGCTGGCCGACCCCGTCCTCGCGGCGCAGCTCACCCCCAGCATGTCGCTCATCGAGCAGCTCCTGCGGGACAAGGGCAACCTCTCCGGAGTCGCCCTGGCCAACGCCAAGGCGCTGATCCGCCGCTTCGTCGACGACGTCGCCGACGTACTGCGCACCCAGGTACGGAAGTCCACGGTGGGCGCCGTGGACCGCTCCGTCCCGCCCAAGCGGGTGTTCCGCAATCTCGACCTCGACCGCACGATCTGGAAGAACCTCACCAACTGGAGCCCGGAGGAGGAGCGGTTGTACGTCGACCGCCTCTACTACCGCCACACCGCACGAAAGACGACACCCCAGCGGCTGATCGTCGTCGTGGACCAGTCCGGCTCGATGGTCGACTCGATGGTGAACTGCACCATCCTGGCGTCGGTCTTCGCCGGACTGCCGAAGGTGGACGTCCACCTGATCGCGTACGACACCCAGGCGCTCGACCTCACCCCCTGGGTGCACGACCCCTTCGAGACCCTCCTGCGCACCAAGCTCGGCGGGGGCAACGACGGTCCCGTCGCGATGGCGATGGCCCGTCCGAAGATCACCGACCCGCAGGACACCGTGATGGTGTGGATCTCGGACTTCTACGAGTTCGACCGCTCCCAGCCGCTCTTCGAGGGCATCGAGGCCGTCCACCGCTCCGGGGTGAAGTTCATCCCCGTCGGTTCGGTCACCAGCTCCGGCCGCCAGGAGGTCAACCCCTGGTTCCGCGAACGCTTCAAGGCCCTCGGCACGCCGGTGCTCTCCGGCCACATCAGCAAGCTCGTCCACGAGCTCAAGACGTTCCTCGCCTAGAAAGAGCCCTCCATGTCCGACCTGTTGCGCGCCCCCGCCGAGATCAAGTACGCCGAGGAACTGGCGTGGCTCGAGTCCGTCGACGACCACCCCAAGCCGTTCTCCTGGCGGCTCTCCCCGAAGATGGTCCGCCTGTTCATCCTGGGCTCCGAGCGGGCCGACGGCCTCGACCGGGAGATCACGCAGAAGTGGTACGGCGACCGCAGTTTCGTCGAGCGCTCCATCGTCACCCTGGCCTCCGACCGCGGTCTCCTGCTCATCGGTGACCCCGGTACCGGCAAGAGCTGGCTGGCCGAGCTGCTGTCGGCCGCGATCTGCCGCAACTCCACGCTGGTCGTGCAGGGCACGGCAGGGACCACCGAGGACCACATCAAGTACTCCTGGAACGTCTCCATGGTCATCGCCAAGGGACAGTCACGGGAGTCCATGATCCCCTCGCCGATCATGACGGCGATGGAGACCGGCGCGATCGGCCGCTTCGAGGAGCTGACCCGCTCCACCAGCGACGTCCAGGACGCGCTGATCTCGATCCTGTCCGAGAAGTACATCTCGGTGCCCGAACTGGACAGCGACAACATCGTCTTCGCCAAGCCCGGTTTCTCGGTCATCGCCACGGCCAACAGCCGCGACCGGGGGGTCAACGACCTGTCCTCGGCGCTCAAGCGGCGCTTCAACTTCGTGCGCATCCCGGTGGTGACGAACAAGAAGAGCGAGGCGGAGATCGTCCGCTTCCGCACCGAGGAACTGCTGCGCCGGCACAGCATCGAGCTGGACGTGCCGCCGACCCTCCTCGACGTGCTGCTGCAGAGCTTCGCCGACCTGCGCGCCTCCGCGGCCGCGGCCGGCAGCGACGACGAGAAACTGGAGTCCGCCCTGTCCACCGCCGAGCAGATCGGCGTGCTGGAGGACGCGATCCTGCACGGCAACTTCTTCGGCGAACGCGACCTGACCGCCCGGACCCTGGCCTCCTCGCTCGTCGGTTCGCTCGCCCGGCGCGATCCCGAGGACCTGGCCATCCTCAACAAGTACCTGCACGGCGTCGTCGAGCCCCGCAGCAAGGAAGAGGGCGGTTCCTGGCCTGAGTTCCTGGAGGGCGGCCGCGAGACGATCGCCACCCTGTCATGACCCCCGTGCACGAGCGGAGCTTCGCGGAGCTGCGCACGCAGTTGCAGGAGGCCGCCGCGGCCTTCGCCGACGGACCCGACGCCCTCGAGAGCATCCTCCTCGGCATCGTCGACGACGTGGACCGTGCCGTGCGTGAGCCCCTGGAGATCTTTCCCGTCTGTCACCACTCGCCCGCCTCGGCGATCGCGATGGCGCGCCGGCTGCGGGAGAAGCAGCCGAAGGTGGTCTATCTGGAGCTGTGCGAGGACATGGCCCCGCTGCTGGCCGAGCTGCGCAACTGCAAACTCCCCGTGGCGGTGCAGGCGTTCGCGACCGAGACCGACGGCTTCCCGGCCGACTGGGCCCCGCTGTCGGTGGTCGCCCCGGTCACCGAGGCCTCGGCCGAGTACCAGGCGATCGCCTACGCACTCGACACACCGGGCGTCGAACTCGTCCTCGTCGACCGCTCCTCGGACCACGTCTACCAGTGGGACGCCCGAGCGGCACACCCGGACGACGAGGCGGTGTCACCGGGCCCCGACGCACCGGCCGCCGAGGAGGAGGCCGCGTTGCACGGCGACGCGGTCGGTGTCGGGATCGGCGACCTGCGGCCCCGCTTCGCCGAACTGGAGGAGCACCTGCTGCGACACGGCAAGGTGCGGCACTGGTCGGAGTGGTGGCACCAGTACGTGGAACTGCCGCTCGGCGACGGTGACCACGACACCTACCGCCAGGTCATGCTCCTGATCGGCAGCCTCTTCCGGCACCTCGCCCCGGGCGACCCGCACCGGGTACGCGTGGACGAGGACCGCGAACGTCACATGTGGACGCGCATGCGCGCACACCTGGCGGCGACCGGGACCGACCCCGCCGACTGTCTCTACGTCTGCGGCGCCTTCCACGCGGCCAGCCGGGTCCCGGAGTTCGGCGTCCACGGCAGCGACACCTTCGAGATCGCCCCGCGCACCGCCACGAAGTGGCAGCACGGCCTGATCCCCTCCAGCCACGCGGCGATCGAGGCGCAGTTCGGCCTGGCCGCGGGCTCGGTGTCCATCGCCGCGACACTCTGGGCGAAGAACGTCCGGCGCACCCGCGCGGAGCCGTTCCGCCTGGCCGGCCAGGCGGGCGGGAAGAAACCCCGGTCGAGGAAGGCCGTCGCCGCGCCGATGACGGGACCGGTGGCCGAACCCGCCGACAAGTTGTCCGGATTCCTCCGGCGGCCGCCCGTCCTGGACCGGCTGGACGAGGCCGAACTGCTCGGCTGGTGCGTGGAGATCGTGCGCGCCGCCCGCCGCAACGGCTATCTCGCCTCCACCGCCGACGCGATCGCGGTGTTCGAGACGTCGATCCTGCTGGCCGGCATGCGCGACCGGGCGCGGCCCACGCCGTACGACTTCCAGGACGCGGCCGTCACCTGCATCGAGAAGGACACCGTGCCCGGCCGGCGCGACGTGCGCCGACTGGTGGAGATCATGATGGGCGGCGACCGGGTCGGCCAGGTCGGCTACGAGGCCCTGCCGCCGCTGGCCCGCGACGTGCACGACCGGCTCGCGGCCCTGGGGCTGCGGCTCGAGCAGCGCGGTGTGCAGCGGGCGCTCCTCGACCTCGCCTCACGACCGGAACTGGAGCGGTGCTCCGACGTCCTGTGGATGCTGCGCCGGCTGATGCCACCGGGCGCCGCGCGGCCGATCATCGGCGAGCGGATCCTGGGGGAGCGGTCGATCCAGGAGTCGTGGGACCTGGCACTGGGCACCCATCAGCGAGCCCTCATCGAGCTCGGCTACGAGGGCGTCAGCATCGAACAGGTCCTGGAACAGCGGCTGCGCCGCACGGCGTACGCCCCGCAGGCCACCGCGGCGGACGTCCTGGAAGCCGTCGAGGACGCGACGCTGTACCTGCGCAGCAGCCGCCTGGCCGACGAGCTCGGCACCCGCGCGCTGGAGGTGCTGGCGGCCGAACGCAGCGTCGACGGGGCGCCGGAGGTGCTGCGCCGGGTGCGGCGGCTGCTGGCGTACTACCGCACCGCCGAGCCGGTCCTGCCGCCGTGGATCGAGTCCTTCGTCAAGACCGGGTACGCGCACTACTGCACCCTGCTGCCGACGTCGTTCACCGACGACGACGCCACCGTCCGCCAGGTGGCGGCGATGCTCGGCTTCCTGTTCAGCATGGAGAGCCTGGCCCTGTCGCTGGGCTGCGACCGGGCCCAGCTCCAGCTGGCCCTGGCCCAGTCGCATCCCCGCGAGCCGGCGAGGACCGCGCTGCTGTGGGCGGCGCAGGTGCAGCTCGGCAGCCTCTCCCGCGCCGAGCTGCGGTCGAGGTGCGACGAACTGCTGGGCAACCCCCTGGTGGTGCCCGCCTATCCGCGCTACCTCAGCGGCCTGGTCCACGCCCTGGAACCCGTCCCCGGCCTCACGGACTTCGTCGTGGAGGCGGTGTCACAGGCGTTCGGCCGGCTGCCCGACCCGGTGCTCCTGCCCTGGTTGCCGACCCTCGTCTCGACCTTGCGTGCGGGCGGCGCCGACCTGGCCCCGCTGCTCATCCGTGAGGCCGGACGCACCTTCCCCGGCCGTCTCACGGCGCTCGACACGTGGATACCGCCGTGGCGGGCGCGGCCGGAGGCGCGGGGCGTGCCGGCGGCCGGTCATCCGGCCGCCGGCCGGGGCCGCACACTGCTCGCCGCGCATCCGGAGACCTGCGACGCGGTGGCGGGCCTGCTGGGCTGCGAGGGGACGTGGGAGAGCCCCGGATCCGGCCGGGCGGGCGTGGCCCTGGCAACCCGTCACCCGGACACCGCGCTGGCCGTGGAAGCGCTGCTCGCCGGCTGAGCACCGGGGACGCAGGTCAGTCGCGCGGACCGTGCCGGACGGGCCCGGGCCGCCGCATCACGCGGCGGCCCGGGCCCGTCCGGAGGGTGGTGAGGGATCAGCGAGCCAGGCGGATGCGGTGCAGCTGGTCCTTGCCGCCGGCGCCCGCACCGGACTTGTCGACGACGTACGCGATGCCGTCGGCGATCTCGATGTGGTTGGGGTTGGCGCCGGTGGCCACGGTCTCCACGACGGCACCCTTGCGCGGGCTGACGATGCTGACGGAGGCGTCCGTGCGGTTGACCACCAGGACGTTGCCCGAGCGGCCGTCCGTGGCGACGGACAGCGGGCCCTGGCCGGTGGCGACGGACTTGGTGACGACGCCCTTGCGGAGATCCACGACGGAGACGTCCCCGCCGGTCTGGTTGGCGGTGTAGGCGGTGCGGCCGTCCTTGGACAGGGCGACCGAGATCGGGCCGTCGCCGGCCGGGATCAGCCGCGGGGTGGTGGAGCGCGCGGCGACCTGGATGATCTGGTCGTTGGTGAGGTCGGCGGCGTACACCGTGCCGGAGCGCTCGTCGACGGCCAGGCCGGTGGGGCCCGAACCCGTGACCGTGACCCGCTTCTTCTCCTTGAGGGTGCGGCTGTCGAAGGCGACGAGCGTGCCGTCACCGAACGCGCTCGCCCATACGGTGTCGTGGCGCTCGTCGACGACGATCTCCCGGGCGTGGTTCACATCGGAGAGGGTGGCGAGGTGCTCGCCGGTGCGCTGGCTGTAGACGGCGACCGAGTTGTTGCGGGTGTTGGTGGTCCAGACGGTGTTGTGCTCGTCGTCGACCGCCACCCCGTAGACCGCCTCGACCGCGCCGGTGGCCGCATCCGTGACCGGCGGTGCGTAGGTCGCCTTCACCTGGAGCGTCCGGGGGTCCACCTTCGTCAGGGCGGAGTTCGTCACCGGCGGCCGGCCCACGGCGGAGGCGGTCCACAGCACGTGGTTCCGCTCCGAGTAGGAGGACTGGTAGAGGCCGTTGGTGATCGGCGCGGTGGTGACGGCCGAAGCGGCCGGCCGGGCCTGCGCCGACGCGGTGCCCGTCAGTGCCGCGGTGCTGCCAGCGGCGAGCACGACGGCGATGGCCGCACAGGTGCCGGTGCGACGCAGGCTGCGGGTGGGTGAGGTCATGCTGAGGTCAACTCCCTGAAGGTGTTTCATGGGGATCTGCACTCCTGAACTTAGCTTAGGCTTACCTAAGTAACGTTCTTTCAGGTATGTGATCTGACTAACAAACCGATGGATCACGAGGGGCTTTCCGGCAGCGTCAGCCCTGGTCGGGAGCCGGCCTCCGACGGCGGACCACGAACAGGGTGGTGCCCGCGGCGCCGCCCGCTCCGCCCACCGCGGCCGCCGCGGCCGACCAGGCGATGGTCGCGTAGGACACGGAACTCTCCACGGACGCGGTCGTGGTGGCGAGGGAGGCGGAGTCCGGTGCGGCGGCGGCCGGCGCAGGGTCGCTGCCCGCGGCACCGTCCGCTCCGGTCACCTGGAAGTCGACCTTGAGCGTCGTGGCGGGATCAGGCGCGAGGAAGCGCAGCCAGTGAGCTCCTGCCGGGGTGCCGGCCGGGACGGTCACCTCACCCTCGTACGAGCCCTTCGCGTCCGCCTTCCACTGGCCCAGGATCCCGTCGTCGTCGAGCTTGACGGTGACCGTCCGGCCGGCCGGGAACTTCGTCACCACGAAGTGCAGCCTTCCGCCCGCCTGGACCTGACTGGCGGTGATCTCGGCCTTGGCACCGCGGGAGTCGGAGGCTGCCGCCGGCGCGCCGGACGCCACAGGCGCCGGGGCGGCCGCGTCACCGACGGCATCCGGCGTCCCGGCGTCGCCGGAGGCGCCCGTGGTGACGGCGAAGTCCGCCCTGAGGCTGGTCGACGGATTCGGCGCGAGGAAGCGCAGCCAGTGTGCGCCCTTCGCCGCGGACTCCGGGATCGTCACGGTGCCCGAGAGGCTTCCGTCGGCGCCGATGCCGTTCGGCCACTGCCCGATGATCTCGGAGTCGTCGAGCTTGACGGTGAGTTGCTGCCCGGCCGGGAAGCCGGTCACCCGGAAGGAGACTCTGCCGCCGCCCGCGACCCGGGAGCCTGCCGTGATCGAGGCGGACGCGCCGGTGCTGCTGCCGGAGCCGCCCGCCGTGCCGGATCCGCCGCCGGAGCCCTCGTTCGTCCCGCCCCCGCCGGAGCTCCCGTTCGTCCCGCCCGCCGTGCCGGATCCGCCGCCGGAGCCCCCGGTCCCACCCGTGCCGGCGGTCGTCACCGAGATGTCGGCGCGCAGGCTGGTGGAGGGGTTCGGGGCGAGGAAGCGCAGCCAATGTGCCCCGGCCGACGTCGATTTGGGCAGGGTGACGGTGCCGGAGAACGTACCCGCGGCGTTCACCGCTGCCGTCCACTGCCCGATGATCTGGCTGTCGTCGAGCTTGACCGTGACGTTCTGGCCCCGGGTGAACCCCGAAAGCGTGAAGGAAACCGTGCCTCCCGCCGTGGCCCCGGAAGCGCTCAGCCGGACCGCGGGCTGTGCGGCCGGAGTGGTCGCCGTCGGCGTGGGCTTCGTCGTGGGGGTCGGAGTCGGGGCCGGGGTGGGCTTCGCCGTCGGGGTGGGTGTCGGTGACGGTGCGCCGCCCGTCACCGTCAGGTTCTCGCTTCTGATGCTCGTCTGCGGTGCCAGGAACCGCAGCCAGTGCTCGCCGCCCACCGCCGCGTCGGCCGGTACGGTCACGGTGCCCGTGACGCTGCCGTCGTCACCGACGGGAAACTGCTTCAGCAGCGTCTTGTCGTCGAACTTGACGCTGAGCGTGGCTCCGGCGGGAAAGCCGGAGGCCGAGAACGGGACTTCGCCGCCTGGCCGCACGGTGGTCGTGCCCAGCGCGACCGTGGGTGCGGTCGTGTCGGCGACGAGGGCGAGCGGACTCCCGGTCTGCGCCCCGTCGCTGCTCGCGGTGGCCAGTGGCGCGGCCAGGGCGCCGAGGCCGATCGTCGCGCCGGCGGCCAGCGCGGCCATGCGGCTGATTCTGGCGCGGGGGGCGGGGATACGGGAGGGTCTGTCGGGGTTCATGGTGGGCTGCTCCTGGCAGGCGGAGGTGGGAGGTGCGCATGGGAAGAGGGGAGCTTGCGGCTCGACGGCGGCAGGGGGAATCCGCGCAACGAGTGGCAAATTTAGGGCAGCCTAACCTAAGTAAGCCTGAGGGGTTCGAGGAGGTGTGGGGGGAGGCGTGGTGCCGCACACCTGCGGCGGACCTCGCGCGGCTCGAAAGGTAAGGTGACCCTAAGTTGACCGCCTCGTCATTCGGAGCCCCCTCTCGTGATCATGTCCGTGCCGCCCCAGGACGCCCCGCAGCGACCGCCCAGGACGGCACGGCCGGACCCGCCGGCCCGGCTCGCGGAACCCGTCTGCGCGCTGCCGGAGCCGGAGGGTGTCGAGGAGTTCTGGGCCGGGGTGGCCGCGGCCGGCACGCCGCTCGTCGGGCCGGATCCGCTGGGCAGCGGCGACCACGTGGCCGTGACGTTCCTCTGGCGCGGAGCCCCGGGAACCCGTGCCGTCCAGGTGCTGCCCAACAAGCTCGGCGACCCCCGGGCCCCCGAGGGCAACCTGATGGAGCATGTCCCCGGCACCGATGTGTGGCACTGGACGCTGAGACTGCAAAACGACTGGCGGGGCACGTACGACTTCTACGTCGACGAGGGTGAGGGCCCCGGACCGGAGGCGGCCGACTACTGGCGCCTGCTGCGCACCCGGCGCCGTCACGATCCGCTGAACCACCGTGCGCTGCCCCGTCGCTGGGGCGGCGACCCGGTCTCCTACGCCGAACTCCCGGCCGCCCCGGACGCCGGGGACTGGCTGCCGCGGCCGGAAGTCGCCCGGGGCGCGGTGTCCGTGCACGAGGTGCCCTCCGCGCGCCTCGGCGGATCCCGGCGCGTGTGGACCTACCGGCCGGCCGGCGAACTCGGGGCGACGGAACTGCCGGTGCTCGTCCTGATGGACGGAGAGCACTGGCAGCCGCACCTCGGCCTCGCCCACCTTCTGGACAACCTCATCGCGGAAGGGCGCATCCCCCCTCTCGTGGCCCTCCTGCCGGACTCCGTCGACGCGGCCACCCGCTGGTCGGACCTCGCCTGCAGCCCGGACTTCGTCGCGTTCCTCGACGAGGAGCTGCTGCCCTGGGCGGCCGCGCGCCTGCCGGTCACGGCTGACCCGGCTCGCACCGTCGTCGCGGGACAGAGCCTGGGCGGACTCACCGCCGCCTACGCGGCCCTCGCCGCCCCCGGCCGCTTCGGCAACGTCCTCGCGCAGTCCGGCTCGTTCTGGTGGCCGGACGGGCCGGACGCCGAGTGGCTCACCGCGCGCATCGCCGAAACCCCGCGTCTGCCCGTCCGCTTCTGGCTCTCCTTCGGCGAGCAGGAATGGGCGGCGCTGCCCGCCGCGCGCCGACTGCGCGACACGCTCGCGTCCGCCGGTTACGAGGACGCCTCCTACCGGGAGTTCAACGGCGGCCACGACTACCTCTGCTGGCGCACGGAACTCGCGGACGGCCTGGTGGAACTGCTGTCCCCGGGCACTCCCACCCGCTGACCGGCAGGGGGAGGCGGAAGCTCTCGCTTCCGCCTCCCCCTGCCGCTCAGGCGTCCAGCTCCTTCAGCCGGGCCCCGAGCACGTCCCCGATGGTGTCGAGGAAGCGATCCTGCATCAACTGCGGGTGCGTGCAGTCCAGATCGTGGTTCTCGACGGCACCCGTCACATGGGCGCGCCATGCCTCACGCGTGAGCCAGTCCTCCGCCCGTGGCGCAGCCGCGGTGAAGAACAGGAGGTCGCCCTCGTACCCCCGGTGCAGGTGCTCGCGCATCATGCGGGCGTGGTTGGGCACGATGTCGACGATCTTCGACAGCGTCCCGTCCCCGAGCCCGGCGAGCGGACTGCCCGCCCGGCGCAGCGTGGCCAGCACGTCCTCGCGGGTCCGTTCCCCGGTGCGCTCGAACCCCGCCATGCGCAGCACCGCGGTCAGGGCGTCGCCCTCCTCCGGCGCCGGCCGCTCCCGCCACTGCTCGGCGGGGAACGCGTCCAGCAGCGCCAGGAGTTCGACGTCCTCGCCGCTCTCCTGGAGCAGCACCGCGACCGTGTGCGCGAGCACCCCGCCCACCGACCAGCCCAGCAGCCGGTAGGGCCCGTGTCCCTGCACCTCCCGGATGCGCCCGACGTAGTCGGCCGCTTCGTCCTCCAGCGTCCGCGGCAGCGGTTCGTCGCCGACCAGGCCGCGCGCCTGGATGCCGTACACCGGCTGGTCCGGACCCAGACGGGCGGCCAGCCCGGCGTAGCACCAGGCGATGCCGCCCGCCGGGTGGATGGCGAACAGCGGCGTCCGCGCGCTCCCGCCCCGCAACCGCAGAACGACACCCAGGGCGTCCTCGGAGGCCGGGCCCGCCCCGTCGGTCCGCGCGGCGAGCGCGGCCGGGGTGGGCGCCTCGAACAGCGAGCCGATCGTCAGTTCGGCGCCGAACTCCTCCCGTACCCGCGCCACGAGCCGGACCGCGAGCAGCGAGGTCCCGCCCAGATCGAAGAACGCGTCGTCGGGCCCGACGGCAGTCACCCCGAGCACCTCCGCGAACAACCGCGTCAACGCCTCCTCGCGCGCGTTCATCGCACGCTGCCGGCCACCGCCGCCGGTGAAGACGGGGGCGGGCAGTTCACGCCGCTCCAGCTTTCCGCTGGGGCCCAGCGGGAAGGCGTCGAGGACGACGACCGCCGACGGCACCATGTGCTCCGGGAGCTCGCGGGCCAGCGCGGCCCGCAGGGCCGCCGGATCGGCGGATCCCGTCACATAGCCGACGAGCCGCTGTTCGCCGGGCCGGTCCTCGCGCACCACGGCGCAGGCCCCTTCCACCTGGGGCCGGGCCGCCAGCGCGGCCTCGATCTCGCCGAGTTCGATGCGCTGCCCGCGCAGCTTGACCTGGTGGTCCGTGCGTCCGAGGTACTCGACCTCGCCCTGCTCCGTCCAGCGCGCCAGGTCCCCCGTGCGGTACATCCGCCGCCCCGGGGGCCCGAAGGGGTCGGCGACGAACCGTGCGGCGGTCAGCTCCGGGCGGTTCAGATAACCGTCGGCGAGCTGCCGCCCCGCCAGGTACAGCTCGCCGGGCACCCCCGGCGGACAGGGCCGCAGCGCCGCGTCGAGCACGTACAGCCGGGTGTTCCACACCGGCTGCCCGATCGGCACGGGCCCGGTCTCGTGCGCAACGCACGCGTGGAAGGTGACGTCGACGGCGGCTTCCGTCGGCCCGTACAGGTTGTGCAGCCCGACGTGCGCCAGCCCGCGCCCGAAGGCGTGCGCGGTCTCCCGGGGCAGCGCCTCCCCACTGCAGAACACGCGACGCAGCCCGGTACCCGCCCCAGGGTCCGCCTCCGCGAGGAAGACCTGGAGCATCGACGGCACGAAGTGGCAGGTGGTGACGGCCCGTTCGCGCATCAGCCGGGCCAGGTAGGCGGGGTCCTTGTGGCCGCCCGGCTCCGCGACGACCAGCGCCGCACCCTCGCGCAGCGGCCAGAAGAACTCCCACACGGACACGTCGAACGACGAGGGCGTCTTCTGCAGCACCCGGTCGTCCGCCGTCAGCCCGTAGGCGTCCTGCATCCAGCGCAGCCGGTTGTCGATCGCACCGTGCGACACGACGACACCCTTGGGACGGCCGGTGGAACCCGAGGTGTAGATGACGTACGCCGGATGGGAGGGAGTCAGCGGGCGCGACGGATCGCACCACGGGTACCCCGAGACGTCGAGGCCGTCCAGGACGACCCGCGCCGTCGCCGCGTCGTCGGCGAGGCGGTCCGCGCGGTCGGTGACCACACAGACGGGCGCCGCGTCCCGCAGCATGTACGTGATGCGCTCCGCCGGATAGTCCGGGTCGAGCGGCAGATAGGCGGCCCCCGCCTTCAGCACGGCGAGCAGCGAGACGATCAGCTCCACGGACCGCGGTACCGCCACCGCCACCACGGCCCCCGGCCGGGCGCCGAGGGTGCGCAGGTGCCGCGCCAGCCGGTTGGCACGGGTGTTCAGCTCCGCGTACGTGAGGGAGACGTCCCCGTACACCAGCGCGGTCGCGTCCGGGGTGCGGGCGACCTGGGCCTCGATCGGGCCGATCAGCGTCGTCGGTGGCAGTGCGTGGTCCGTGCGGTTGAACTGTTCGACGACCAGGGCGTGGTCGGCGGGCGTCGCGATGCCGTGTTCGGCGAGGGCCGCGTGCGGGTCCGTCTCGGTCAGCCGCTCCACGAGGTGCAGGAACCGCTCCTGATGGGCGGCGAGGGCGTCCTCGTCGTACAGGGCCGGATTGCCGTCGTGGTCGACGCGCAGCCCGCGGCCGTCCGCGCGGTCGTAGATGTTGACGGTCAGATCGTCCACCGGACCCGCGGACAGGTTGCGCGCCCGGGCCGGCGCACCGGCGAAGTCCACGGCGTAGTCGAAGGGCATCACATTGACGAGCGGCCCCACCAGGCCCCGGCTCTCGCCGAGCAGGCGCAGATCACGGCGGATGTCCTCGTAGCGGTAGCGCTGATGGCGGCGTACGGAGCGGACGCCCAGCACGACCTGGCGCACCAGATCGGCGAAGCCGGTGCCGGGGGCGACGGTCAGCCGCAAGGGCAACACGTTCATCACCATGCCGGGCACCCGCAGCGCGACCGATCCCACCCGGCCCATCATGGGCAGCCCGAGCACCACCTCACCACGGCCGGTCGCCCGTGAGGTGTAGAGGGCCTGCGCGGCGATCAGCACCTCCGGCCAGGTCGCGCGCAGCCGGGTCGCGAGCTCCCGTACGCGCTCGGTGGCCTGCGGGCCGAGATGGGCGGTGCGGCGCAGGAACGTACGCGAGGGCAGCGCGCCGCGTCCCGCGAGCCTGGGCGGCTCGGGCCGGTCGGCGAACGCGTCGGACCAGTGGGCGCGGTCTGCCGCGAACGCCTCCGACGCCCGGTAGCCGGCGTCCTGCGCGACGAGGTCGGTGAGCGTCCCGAAGGGCCGGGGCCCGGGATCCTGGCCCCGGACGAGTGCGGAGTACACCTCGGCCGTGCGCCGGACGAGCAGCGAGTAGCCGAAGCCGTCCATGACGAGGTGGTGGATCCGCTGGTACCAGAGCCAGCGCTCCTGCCCGACGCGGAAGAGCGCGTGGCGGAACAACGGGCCCGCCGCCAGATCGCACGGCTCGGCGAGATCGGCGCGCATCCATGCCTCGGCCCGCCGGTCCGCGTCCGCCTCGTCCCGTAGGTCGTGCACGGTGAGCGGCAGCCCGACCGAGGCCGCGACGATCTGGTGCGGTCCCAGCGGCCCGTCGTCGATCCGGACGCGCAGCGCGTCCGCCTCCGCGGTGACCCGGCGCAGCGCGGCGGCGAACACCTCCGGGTCGAGCGGCCCGTCGATCTCCAGGCACTCCGCGGTGTTCTGCGCCGGACTGAGGGGATCGAGCGACTGGGCGTACCACATGCCCGACTGGGCGGCCGTCAACGGCAGTACGGTGTCCGGGCCGGCCGTCGCCGGGCCGGCGCCGTCGGTGAGCAGCGCCGTCATGAGACCCCCAGCAGCGGGGACCAGGCCTCGATGGAGGGCTGCTCGGCGAGATCGGCGAAGTCGGCCCGCACGTCGTGGTCGCGGCGCCACCGCCCGAGGAGCGCCATGATGCGGACGGAGTCGAGCCCGTAGTCGAGGAGGTTCTCGTCGAGGGGGACGTCCGCGGGGTCCTCGCCCAGGGACTCGGCGACGTCGTTGCGGATCTGTTCCAGGGTGAGGGCCACGGTGCTCAGATCTCCTTCAGAAGGGCGTCGGTGGTGGTCACGACCGCGCAGCGGCCCGCCGCCCAGCGCAGCGCCATGTCGTGGTCCGCACGTGAGAAGTCGGCGACGGCATCGGCCACGACGAACGCCTGGATGTCCCGCATCCACGCGTCGGCGGCGCTCATGAGCACCCCGATGTGCGCGTACACACCGGTGATGACGAGCTGGTCGCGGCCGGCGTCGCGTATCAGGGACTCGAGTTCGGTACGGACGAACGCGCTGTACTTCCACTTGGTGAGCACCGTGTCACCGGCTGCCGGTGCGACGGACTCCGGCATGGCCAGAGCCTCGGCGTCGTCGGCCGCACCGGGACCCCAGAAGTCCCACTGGAGCCCGCGTTCCTCGGCGCTCTGGCCGCCGCGCTGCGCCGAGTAGACGACCGGGACGCCGGCCGCGCGGCACTCCTCGACGATGCGGGCCGTGTTGCCGAGCATGCCGGTCAGCGGCTGTTCGCCGGGGCGGTACGCGTCGAGGAAGTGGTTTTGGAGGTCGTGGACGAGCAGGACGGCGCGCGCCGGGTCGACGGTCCACGCGACGCGGTTCGCGGGGAGGTCGTCCGCGCCGGGCAGGGGGTAGGGGGCGATGGCGGGGAGAGCCATGGGGGAGGCCTTTCAGGGCCGCGCGGAGCGGACTCGGTGCTGTTCGGCGGGGAGGGGAGCGGGGCCGGGGGCGGCAGCGGAACCGGCGGGGCCGGGAACCGGGGCGGACGCGCGCAGCCCCTTCTTGCTGACCTTGCCGATCCCGGTCTGCGGGAACGCGTCGACGAACTCGACGACGTCGGGCACCTTGTAGGCGGCGACGCCGCGCTCGCGCACGTGCCGCTTCACGGCGACCGGCCTGAGCGGCGCGGCGCCGTCGCGCAGGATCACGTACGCGAGCGTGCGTTCGCCGAGGAACGCGTCGGGGATGCCGACCACCGACACGTCGTGGACGGAGGGATGGGCCAGGATGATGTTTTCGATCTCCTCCGGCGCGACCTTCTCGCCGCCCCGGTTGATCTGGTCCTTCGCCCGCCCCTCGACCACGAGACCGCCGTCGGCGGTGCGGCGCACGATGTCGCCCGTGCGGTAGAAGCCGTCCTCGGTGAAGGCCGTCCTGTTGTGCTCGGGGGCGCGCCAGTAGCCGCGGATCGTGTACGGGCCACGGGTCAGCAGGTGCCCGAAGTCGCCCTCGGCGACGTCCTGTCCGGCGTCGTCCACGATCCGGATCTCGTCGTCCGCGGAGATCGGCCGGCCCTGCGTGGTGACCACGGTCTCCTGGTCGTCTTCCAGTCGGGTGTAGTTGACGAGACCCTCGGCCATCCCGAAGACCTGCATGAGCCGGCAGCCCAGGGCGGGCTCCAGGCGGCGGGCCGCCGCCTCGCTGTACTTGGCGCCTCCGACGAGGACCAGTTCCAGACTGGACAGGTCCCGCTCCGTGTCCGCGGCGGCCTCCGTCCACATCAGGGCGAGCGGCGGTACCAGGCCCGTCATGGTGACCCGTTCCCGCTCCACGAGCGCGAACGCCGTCGCCGGGTCGGGGCGCGGACACAGGACGACCGTGCCGCCCGCGTAGAGCGCACCGAGCCAGCCCGGCGAACTCATGGGGAAGTTGTGCGCGGCCGGCAGCACCACCAGGAAGCGGGTGTCCGTGTCGACACCGCAGATCTCGTCGGACCCGCGCAGCGAGTAGATGTAGTCGTCGTGCGTACGCGGGATGAGTTTGGGCACGCCCGTCGTGCCGCCCGACAGCTGGAGGAACGCCAGGTCGTGCGGCTCGGGCCCGTCGAACGGACCGGAGGCCTCGCACGGCACGTCGGACAGTGCGGTGTGCTCACCCGCGTCGCCGACGACGAACACGTGCCGCAGGCCCGGGGTCCGCGCCCGCACCGCGCTCGCCAGCTCGCGGTGGTCGAAGCCGGCGTGCCGGTCCGGGATGACGTAGGCGACGGCCTCGGTGAACGCGCAGAAGTAGCCGATCTCCGTCTCCCGGTGGGCGGGCAGGGCGAAGACGGGCAGGGCGCCGATCCGGAAGAGGGCGAAGACGACCTCGACGAACTCGGCGACGTTCGGCAGCTGGACGACGACCCGGTCGCCCTTGGCGATGCCCCGCGCGGCGAACCCCGCCGCCAGCCGGGCCGCGCGCTCGTCCAGCTCGCCGTACGTCCAGGCGCGGCGCCCGTCCACGGGGTCGACGACCGCCACCCGGTCGGGGTGGGCGGCTGCCCGCTCCTGGAGCACGCCGGTGAACGTCTCGCCCCTCCAGTACCCGGCCGCGCGGTAGCGCTCGGCGAAGCCGGCGGGCCAGGTGGGCGCGTCCTCCTGCGGGGTGGCGCTCACAGCGCGGCCCCCACGGCGCTGAGGAAGGTGCGGAACTTAGCGCCGGTCTCCGCGGTCTCCGCCTCGGGCGAGGAGGCGGCCACCACACCGGCCCCGGCGAACAGCCGCAGCGAGCGGCCCTCAGCCTCGGCGCAGCGGATCGTCACCACCCACTCTCCGTCGCCTCGGACGTCCTGCCAGCCGACCATGCCGGTGTACGCGCCGCGGTCGAAGGGTTCCGATTCCGCGATCACGGCGCGGGCCGTGTCCGTCGGGGTGCCGCACACCGCGGGCGTGGGGTGCAGCGCCGAGGCGAGGTCGAGGGAGGAGGTGCCGGGGTCCGCGAGGGTGCCGGTGACGGTCGTCGACAGGTGCCACATGGCCGCGGTCCGTACGAGCGTGGGTCGTTCGGGGACGTCGAGGCGCACGCAGAAGGGCGCGAGGGCCTCCCGCACGGCGGCGACGACCACGGCGTGTTCGTGCAGGTCCTTGGGGGACTCCAGCAGCGTGGCCGCGCGCCGCACGTCCTCGGCCAGGTCGTCGCTGCGCGGCGCGGAGCCGGCCAGCGGATTGGCCGTGAGGGTGTTCCCGGCGCGGGCGACCAGGAGTTCGGGGCTGGCGCCGACGAGGGTGCGCCCCGGCCCGCTGGGGACGGCGAAGGTGTAACCCTTCGGGTCGTGCTGCGCGAGCCTGCGCAGCATGGCGGGCAGATCGAGGTCGTGCGAGGAGGTCAGTTCCAGGGTGCGGGCGAGGACGACCTTGTCGAACTCCCCGGCACGCATCCGCCGCACCGCCGCGGCCACCGAGGCGGCGTAGTCGGCGGCGGCCGGGACCTCGCGGGTCTGCCAGGTACCGGGCTCGGCGGACGGCCCGGGAAGCGCGATGAGCGGGTCCTCGCACAGGGCCGGAGCCCGGCGGACCGAAAGCGGGACGGCCAGCGAGGGCGGGGCGTCCGGGCTGAAGGGCAGGGCGCCCACGACGACCGGCGCCGCGTCCCCGGCGCGCCGCCGGGCATCGAGCACCTCGCGCACCCGGACGGCCAACGGCCGTTCGTCGTGCGGTACTTCGGCGGCGGTGCCGGAGGCGAGCAGGGTCTGCCGGGACGAGGCGAGGAAACGGTCGGTGCCGGGCCGGTAGGCGTCGAGCAGTGCGGTGGCCTCGCCGGGGGAGGGGAGAGGGGAGGTCCGGGGGGCGGCCCGGTGCGGGGCGGTGGGTTCGCGCAGTGAGGCGGGCATGTCTTCTTGTCTCCAGTGGGGGAGGGCTGCGATCCGCTGTCGAAGGTCTCGGGCGGGCGGGTCAGGCCCGCAGCGTGGCGCCGCCGTCGACATAGAGGTCGTGGAGGGTGATGTGGCGGGCGCGGTCGGACACGAGGAAGGCGACGGCGTCGGCGATGTCGGCCGGGTCGGCGATCCGGCCGAGCGGAATGCCCGTGCGGTAGCTCGCCGGGTCCCCGTCGATGACCCGCTGGGCGGCGGCCTGTTCGTCCTGTGCGTCTCCGGCCGGCCACATGCCGCGCTGCATGTCGGTCAGGGTCGAGCCCGGGGACACGGTGTTGCAGCGGATGCCCAGGGGCGCAAGTTCGAGTCCGAGGCACTTGGTGAACATGACGGCCGCGGCCTTCGACGCCGCGTACGCGGCCATGTTCGTGCGGGGGATGCCCGCGGCATTGGACGCGACGGTGACGATGCTGCCCGTCCGGCGCCCGGCCATCCGGCGTGATACGGACCGCGAGACGTGGAACACCCCGTCGGTGTTGACGGCGAAGGTGGCCGCCCACTCCTCGTCCGTCAGCTCGGCGACCGCCGAACACCTCAGCACGCCTGCGACGTTGACCGCGATGTCCAGGGGGCCGAGCGTGTCCTCGGCCTCCGCTACGAGCGCCTCGACGGCTGCGGCGTCGGTGACGTCGAGTGTGCGGGCCGTGACCCGCTCGCCGTACTTCCCGGCGAGCGCGGTGACGCCGTCGGGGGTGATGTCGGTGGCCAGGACGTGGGCGCCGCGTCCGACGAGGGCGTGCACGACCGCCTCGCCGATCCCGCGGCCCGCCCCCGTCACGAGGGCGAGCCGGCCGGTGAGTTCCGGTGCGGGATTCACTTGACCATGGCCTTGCGGATGTCGTCGAGCACCGAGACGGCCGCCTGTGCGCCGCCCAGGCTCGTCCACTTGGTGCCGTCGATCACGGTCGACCGGCCGTTGCTCACGGCCTTGAGCTGCTTGTAGGCCGGCTTCTTCGACAGTTCGCCCACGAGGTCCTGGTCCGATCCGGTCGAGGTGAGGGTGCCGATGAAGAGCCAGTCCCCGTCGATCTCCTTGAGGTTCTCGTCGCTGATCGGCGTGGAGTGGCCCTCGCCCTTCTGGTTCTGGATACCGGGGCGGGTGAAGCCGAGGTCCCCCAGGACGTCGCTGATGAACACGCCCTGCTGCATGACCGCCGAGCCCTTGGCCGAGTAGCGGGTGACGGACACGCTTTTGCCCGCCTCCGCGCCGAGGTCCTTCTTCAGGGCGGCGGTCCGGGTGGCGTAGTCGGCGAGGAACGCCTCGGCCTGGTTGTCCCGGCCGAGCGTCTTGCCGGTCAGCGAGAGCGCCTTCTTCCAGTCCTTGCTGCCGTCGATCGTGACGACCGTGGGCGCGACCTTGCGCAGCTGCTGGAGGACCTGTTCGTCGGCGAGCTGGCCGGCGAGGATCACGTCCGGCTCGGCCTGGACGACCTTTTCCATGTCCGGGCCGGTGACGGCTCCCACGACGGGGATGCCCTTCGCCTGGTCGGCGAGGTAGCCGGGGGCGCCCTTCTGGCCGCGGCCGGCGGTCAGGCCCACCGGCTTCACGCCCAGCGCCAGAGCCGCGTCCAGGTCCATCTCGCTGAGGACCACCACGCGCTCGGGCGTGGCGGGAACCTTCACCGACGCGCCGGTCGCGTCCGTCACCTGAGTCGTCTTCGGGGCCTCGGCGGCGTCCGGGCCGGATCCGTCCGACGCCTCGGAGGATCCGCAGGCGGTCATCGCCAGGGCACAGAAGCCGATCAGCGAGGCAGCCACCGAAGGGCGGACGAAGCCGCGTGAAGAGAAGGTCGAATGCGGGGCCATGGCCGGGAATCTCCGTTGCGTTCGAGTGATGAGGTCGGTCCGGGCGGGTGTTCCGCCGCACCGAAAGCGGGCAGGACGGGGCAATTGACGCCGCCTCAGGGCGCGGGGGAGCCCTGGGGGCCACCACCGTTCGCCCGGCTAACTTAGGTTAGGCTAACCATATGTCGATCGTGCAAGGGGGACGGCCCCCCACCGGAGCCCGCCCCACCGAAACCCCGCCACGGGAGGGACGCGCGACTGTGTGGCCGGCGGCCGCCGTACTCGTGCTCCTGCTGCCGGCCCTCGTCCTGCTGTCCCTGCTCATCGGCACCGGATCCAGTTCGGCGGGCGGTGCCTGGGACTACCTCGTCGGCGACCCGGCCGCCCGCGCGGACGCGCAACTGCGCCTGGCCGTCGTGGACGTACGCCTGCCGCGCACGCTCGCCGCGGTCCTGGTCGGGGCGTGCCTGGGTACCGCCGGCTGCCTCCTGCAGGCCGCCACCCGCAACCCCCTCGCCGAGACGGGCCTGCTCGGCGTCAATGCGGGAGCCGCCTTCGCCGTGGTGCTGGGACTCACCTTCTTCGGCGCGGACTCCCCGGCCTCGTTGCTGGTGTGGGCCCTGGCCGGAGGGATGCTCGCGAGCGCTGCCGTCCTCCTGTTCGCCGCCTCCGGACGCGGCGGCGGATCCCCACTGCGGCTCGTCCTGGCCGGATCGGCGCTCGGCGCCACCTTCCACGGCCTCACCTCGTACGTCCTGCTGGGTACGCAGTCGACCTTCGACACCTACCGCTACTGGACGATCGGCTCGCTCGCCGGCATCGAGACCTCCGACCTGCTGCCCCTCCTGCCCCTGATCGCGGTGGGCCTGCTCACCGCGCTCGGCTGCGCCCGCCCGCTCGCGGCGCTCGGGCTCGGGGACGACGGCGCCCGCTCCCTGGGCCACCATCCCGGCCGGATCCGGCTCGTCGTCGCCGGGGCCGTCTCGCTGCTCGCCGGATGCGCCGTCGCCGTGGCCGGACCCATCGCCTTCCTCGGGCTGTTCGCGCCCTATGCGGCCCGGGCCCTGGCCGGAGCGCGGATGACCGCCGGGATCGTCCTCTCCGCCCTGATCGCGGCCGACATCATGATCGTCGCGGACATCCTCGCGCGGGTCGTCATCCGGCCCTGGGAGACCCCGGTCAGCGTGCTGCTCGCCTTCGTCGGCGGCCCCCTGCTCGTGTGGATCGCCCGCTCGTCCCGGCTGTCCACCGCGGGAGTCCCGGCATGACGGACGTGACCCCGCCCGACAGCGTCGTGCTCCGCACCGGAACACTGTCATGGCTCCTCCCGAGGCGCAGCGCGCTCACCGCCGCACTCCTCCTTCCGCTGCTGGCGCTCCTCATCACCGTGGCGGTGATGGCGAGTTCGACCGGAATGAGCCTGTCGCAGACGCTCTCGGGGCTGCTGGGAACAGGTGACGCCGGCACCGTCATGATCGTGCGTGACTTCCGGCTGCCCCGCATAGTCGTCGGCCTCCTGGTCGGCGCGGCGCTCGGCATCGCGGGCTGTCTCACCCAGACCCTGGCCGGCAACCGGCTCGCCACGCCCGACCTGGTCGGCGTCAACGAGGGCGCCACCGCTGCCGTGGTCGCCACCGCCGCGGGGTCAGCCACCGGCATGGTCGGCAACTGGTGGCTCGGGCCGCTCGGCGCGGTGGCCGCCGCGGTCCTGGTCGTCCTGTGCGCCGGAGGAGCGGGCACCGCCGGCTACCGGCTGCTGGTGGCCGGGATCGGCGTCTCCACCTTCCTCGGCGCGGTGAGCGACCTGATCATGTCGCGCGAGAACGACAACACGGCGGGCGGCGTGTTCCTCTGGGCCGTCGGCAGCCTCAACGGGCGCGACTGGGACGCCGGCCTGCCGCTTGCGGTGGCCCTGCTGTTCCTCGTCCCGCTCTCGCTGGCGGCCGGGCACCGCCTCCAACTACTGCGTTTCGGCGACGAAGTGGCGAGCTCGCTCGGAGTCGACCTGCGGCGGGTACGCGCCGTCGCGCTCGTGCTCGCGGTGCTGCTGGCCGGCACGGCGGTCGGGGCCGGCGGGCCCATCGCCTTCGTGGCACTGGCGGCGCCGGTCCTCGCCCAGCGGCTGACCGGCCCCACCCGCGTGCCGGTCACCGGCTCGGCGCTGACCGGAGCCGCGCTGATCGCCGCGGCCGATGCGATCGGACGCGTCGCCGCTCCGGTCGAACTGCCCGTCGGGGTCGTCACCAGCGTCCTCGGCGGCCCCTTCCTCCTCTGGGTACTGCTGCGGCCCGACCGGGCCGCCGGAAAGGCGTGAGCCGCACATGACCGAGCATCCGACCCGTCCGCAGGCGGGCCTCGACGTCCGCGGCCTGTGCGCCGGGTACCCGGGCCGCCCCGTCGTCGAGAACGTCGACCTCACCGTCCCCGCGGGACAGGTCGTCGCGATCGTCGGCCCCAACGGCTGCGGGAAGTCGACCCTGCTACGGACCGTCGCCCGCCTCCACCGGCCCGACTCCGGCACGGTCCTGGTCGGCGGGACGAACCTCTGGGAGACCGGCCGGCGCCGCGCCGCCCACCACGTCGCCCTGCTGCCGCAGGCGCCGCGCGCCCCCGAGGCGGTCACCGTGGCGGGTCTGGTGCGCTACGGGCGCAGCCCGCACCAGGGGCTGCTGCGCCAGTGGTCGCGCGAGGACGAGCGGGCGGTACGCGACGCGCTCGACGCCACCGGCACCACCGCACTGGCCGGCGAGCGCGTCGACCGGCTTTCGGGCGGCCAGCGCCAGCGCTGCTGGCTCGCGATGGTCCTCGCCCAGGAGACCCCGGTCGTCCTGCTCGACGAACCGACCAGCGCCCTCGACCTCGGTCATGCCGTCGAGGTCCTGGAACTGGTCCGCGAGGTCGCGGCCACCGGCCGCACCGTCCTCATGGTCCAGCACGACCTCGCCGCCGCGGCCCGCTACGCCGACCTGCTCGTCGCCATGAAGGGCGGCCGCGTCATCGCCCGGGGCGCTCCCCGCGAGACGGTCGACCAGGCCCTGGTGAGGGAGCTCTACGCGCTCGACGCGGACATACTCACCGCCCCCGGCGACGGCTCACCGGTCGTGGTGCCGCGCAGCCGGACCGCGGTGGCCGCGCAGCCCACCCCGTAATGTCTCTATTCACCCATTATTCCGATCAGTCACCTATGCCCTATAAGGCCCCCTTTATATAGGGCATAGGTGGCGAATATCCATTAAAACAGCCTTCTCGGGCGCAGTGGTCAGCGTCACGTTTCCGTCCGCCGACGCGGAAGCGGAAGCTTCGGTTCCCTGTCGCCCCAAGAAAGTTGACCCTCTCCCGTGTGGCCGGTGTCACGCCTTTCCTTTTATTGATCTTGCAAATCAATTGTGATCACGAATTCCCGGCTTGTTTCGCCCGGCCTTTCTCGCTTACGGTCACGGTCAATCCGGATGGAACGCCGAATCCTGCCGCCGTCCGGTAACCCGACCACTTATGTGCGGCAGGAGCGGGGGACCCAGGTTTGCCGCCGGTCCGGAAATCCGGAGCGGCTAGGGGTGAAGTCGCCATGTGCGGCCGGACATCTCCAGTCCGAACCCGACAGCTCACCTCGCAGGCGGCGGAGAGGAAAAGCGCCATGTCCATCAAGGGCCAGCACCGTCGTTCCAAGTCCACCCTGACCCGCGGTTTCATCGCCGTGAGCGCGGGCGGAGCCGTTCTCGCGCTCCCCCTGATCGCTGCCGGATCGGCGTCCGCCGCGCCGGCGCAGTCGGTCGTCGCCGGAAAGACCTCGGTCTCGACTTCCGTTGCCGGCAAGGAAACCGCCGTCCGCAAGGCCGAGTCCACCACCTATTCCGTGGTCTCCGGTGATTCGCTTTCCAAGATCGCCCGCGGGCATTCCCTCAGTGGCGGCTGGGAGCGGCTGTACAAGGACAACCGGAGTGCGGTCGGCAGCAACCCCGACCTGATTCACCCGGGCCTGAAGCTGACCATCGGCGCCAAGTCCACGGCCGCTGCCACGAAGAGCGCCTTCAAGGCGGAGAACACCTCGGGCAGCGCCTCGCAGCCGTCGGCCGACCGCTCCGAGAGCGCCGACCGCGCCGACCGTTCCGAGCGGACGGTCACGCCCGTCGTCGAGGAGACCGCCGCCGCGACGCCCGTCGCGGTGGAGACCGCCGCGACCACCCCCGCGCAGAGCGCGACGGCGTACACCGACGACCTCGACGGCTGGATCAAGGAGTCCCTCGCCGTCATGGCCGAGAACGGCATCCCCGGCAGCTACGACGGCATCTACCGCAACGTCATCCGTGAGTCCTCGGGCAACCCGCAGGTCGTCAACAACTGGGACTCGAACGCCGTCGCCGGCACCCCGTCCAAGGGCCTCCTGCAGGTCATCCAGCCCACGTTCGACGCGTTCCACGTGCCCGGCACCTCGCTGGACATCCTGGACCCCGTCGCCAACATCACCGCCGCGTGCAACTACGCCGCTGCCACGTACGGCTCGATCGACAACGTCTTCGGGGCCTACTGATCCACCGCGGTTCGGTCCCCGGGCCGAGTCGTGACAGGGGTGGAAGGGAGCTGAACCGCTCCCTTCCACCCCTTTTGCCGTGCCGCGCGACCCCTGTGCCGCGGGGCCGGTCATCCACCCGACCCGGCAGGCGGGCGCCGGTACCCCGCGGCGCGTGATCACCCCCGGGCCCCTCCCAACCCGGTGCGCGATGCCCCTAGGAACCTTTCATCCCGCGCGCTACCCTCCGCCGCATGATTTCCACGGTGGTCTGGGGTACCGGCAATGTCGGCCGCGCGGCCATCCGCGCGGTCGACGCCCATCCGGCGCTGCGACTCGCCCACGTACTCGTCCACGATCCCGGCAAGGTGGGCCGCGACGCGGGCGCCCTCGCCGGGCTGGACCGTGATCTCGGCGTCGCCGCGACCGACGACATCGACGCGGTGCTGGCCGCCGCTCCCCGCGCCGTCGTGTACGCGGCCTCCGGCGACATCCGCCCCGACGAGGCGCTGAGCGACGTCATCAGGGCGGTGGCCGGCGGCGCCGCCGTCGTCACCCCCGCCCTCTACGCGCTCTACGACCGGCGCGGCGCCCCGCCCGAGCTGCGGGAACCGGTGCTCGCCGCCGTCGCCGGCGGTGGCGGCTCGCTCTTCGTCTCCGGCGTCGACCCCGGCTGGGGCAACGACGTGCTGCCCCTGCTCGTCAGCGGCCTCGCCACCACGGTCGACGTGATCCGCTGTCAGGAGATCTTCGACTACTCCACGTACGACCAGCCCGACTCGGTCCGCCACCTGATCGGCATGGGGCACCCCATGGAGTACGAGCCGCTCATGCTCGCCGCCTCCGTCCCGACCATGGTGTGGGGCGGGCAGATACGGCTGATGGCCCGGGCGCTGGGCGTGGAGCTCGACGACATCCGCGAAACCATGGCCCGGCGGCCGCTCGAGACGACCGTCACTACCAGGACGATGGGCGAGTTCGAGGCCGGCACCCAGGGCGCGGTCCGCTTCGAGGTGCAGGGCATCGTCGAAGGCGAGCCCCGCATCGTCATCGAGCACATCACCCGCATCCACCCGTCGTGCGCCCCGGACTGGCCCTCCCCGCCCGACGGGGCCGGCGCCCACCGGGTGATCGTCGAGGGGCGCCCCCGCATCGAGGTCACGGTCGAGGCCACCGACGAGGACGAGAACCGTTCGGCGGGCGGCAACGCCACCGCCGTCGGCCGGCTGGTGAACGCCATCGACTGGCTCGTGGAGGCGGAACCCGGACTCTACGACGCGCTCGACGTCCCCCTGCGTCCCGCGGCCGGCCGACTCGGAAGGAAGCAGCCATGATCATCGACGTCCCCGAAGGGCAGGAGCCGATCGGCTACGTGTGGGGCGACATGGTCCCCGGCATCGGCATGGCCGCCGCGAACTTCTCGCTGTCCGTGTACGAACACACGACGCTCGGGCTCCGGGAGTTCGAGGCCGCCAGGCTGCGCATCGCGCAGATCAACGGCTGTCTCTTCTGCCTGGACTGGCGCACCGAACGCGACGGCCTGAAGGTCGAGGAGGAGTTCGCCGGCGCGGTGAGCGACTGGCGCACCACCGGGGCCTTCGACGACCGGACCCGGCTGGCGGCCGAGTACGCCGAGCGGTACGCCCTGGACCACCACGGCCTGGACGAGGCGTTCTGGGCCCGGATGACCGCGCACTACAGCCAGCGCGAGATCGTCGAGCTGAGCATGAGCATCGGCTCCTGGCTGGCGTTCGGCCGGCTCAACCATGTGCTGGGTCTCGACGCCGTGTGCGTGCTGCCGGGGCACTGAGCGGGCCGAGGGTGGGGCCGGCCCGGTCGCGGCGCGTTCCGGTAGGAGGTCTGCCCGCCGCCTCCTACCGGGAGGTCGCGCCCCGCCGGAGGCGCCGTCACAGGTCGGTGGCGATGATCTTCTCGATGTTCCGTTCGGCGAGTGCCGTGATGGTGACGAACGGATTGACGCTGGTGTTGCCGGGGATGAGCGAGCCGTCGATGACGTAGAGGCCCGTATAGCCGTGCAGACGGCCGTAGCCGTCGGTGGCCTTGCCGAGGACGGCGCCGCCGAGCGGATGGTAGGTGAGGTGGTCGCCCCAGATCTTGTTGACGCCGAAGAGATCGGTCCGGTAGATCGTCCCCTCCTTCGCGTTGATCTTGTCGAAGATCGTTTTCGCCATGTCGATGGAGGGCTGCTTCCAGGCGGTCTGCCAGTTCAGGTCGACCCTGCCCGTGGCCGCGTTCCAGGAGAACTCGGCGCGGTGCGGGTTCTTCGTGATCGACAGGTAGAACGACGCGAAGGTCTCGATCCCGGTCGGCAGCGGTGCGACCTCGGCGAACGCACCTCCGGCCGCCCAGTTGTCGATGCCGCCGCAGGGGATGCTCGACTGGACCGCACCGGTCGGGTCCCACAGGTGGTTGGCGCGGCCGCACATGACATTGCCGTTGTCGCCCCAGCCCTTGCCGACCTCGTCGCTCAGACCGGAGAGCGCGCCCGTGGCCTTCAGCCGGGTCAGCAGCTTGCTGGTGCCGACGCTGCCCGCGGCGAAGAACACCTTGTCCGCGGTGACCGTCTTGGTGGTGGCGACGCTCCCGTCGGTGCGCAGTGCGTCGATGACGACCGTGTAGCCGCCGCCCTGGGCGGGAGCCACCGAAGTCACCTGGTGCAGCGGCGAGACGGTGATGTTGCCGGTCGCCGCGGCCTGGGCGAGGTAGGTCTTCTGCAGCGACTTCTTGCCGTAGTTGTTGCCGTAGAGGATCTCACCGTCCAGCGCCGACTTGGGTACGGTGCCGGCCGCCTCCTGCTCCATGTAGTCCCAGTCGTACACGTCGGGCACGAAGACGAACGGGAAGCCCGAGCGCTGCGCGTGCTTGCGGCCGACCCGGGCGTACCGGTAGCAGTCCACGCTGTCGAACCACGCGGGGTCGACGGTGCCGACGCCGAGCCCGGCGTTGGCCCGCGGGTAGTACGTGGCGTACATCTCGTCGGCGTCCACCGAGGGGAGGACGGCGCCGAAGTTCTCGCGCTTGGGCGTCACCGCCATACCGCCGTTGACCAGCGACCCGCCCCCGACGCCGCGCCCCTGGTACACCGTGATGCCGCTGAACTCCTCGGCGTCCAGGATGCCGGTGTAGCGGGGGATCGCCCTGTCGATGGGGAAGCCGAGGAAGTTGCTGAGGGGCTGCTTGCTCCTCGTGCGCAGCCAGTAGGCGCGGCCGTCCGGGTTCTTCGTGTTGGCGAAGATCTTGCCGTCCGCCCCGGGGGTGTCCCAGGCCATCCCCATCTCGACCAGGTGGACGCGGACCCCTGCGCGGGCGAGCCGCAGGGCGGCGACGGAACCTCCGTACCCGGTGCCGATCACCAGGACCGGGACATGGTCCCCGCTGCCGATCACGGCTGCTGACCCGGTGGTACGCGCCTGGGCGGCGGTGGCGTGACCGGCAAGCGCTGCGGCACCCAGGATAGAACCTGTTCTAGCCATGAATGCGCGCCGTGAGACCTTGGACGAACCCTTGGGGGGTAAGCTCGAATCCGTCATGCGGCGTTCCTCACTTTCCGCTCGAATGGGAACGAGTTCTACTGGCGCTCGCGCGAGAAGTCACTACATACCTATGGGTAATTTCCCCCTCGCCCGGCCCGGCCGCCCGCCGCCGGGAGCGGACCACCGGCCGCCCGGGTGCGGCGCCGGGGCATCGCGTGGATGCTGGGAGGGTCAGCGTTCCTGAGGAGGAAAGTCATGAGCATGCTCGACAAGATCAAGGACATGATCAAGGGCCATCCCGACCAGGCCCGCAAGGGAGTCGAGAAGGGCGGCGACTTCGTCGACGGGAAGACGGGCAACAAGTACGGCGGCCAGGTCGACTCCGCCCAGCAGAAGCTCAATGACCAGATCGGGGACCGCCGCCCGCCCTCCGGTGAACAGTAGGGCGCGGCACCCTTCGAGGGGTGGACGGTACGCGTCGAAGGAGCGGCAGCCTCCGTGAGGACGGTGGCTGCCGCTCCTTCGTCATGTCGTCACGTGGTGGCACCGGGGCGCCGGAACGTCAGTTGTGGCCGAACTTGCGCTCGCGCTTGTGGGAGACCTGCTCGGAGATCGCCTTCACCGCATCCGGTGCGGGCGCCGCGCTTGACTGTTCCTTCGCCTCTGCGGCCGTGGAGCGCTCGTGCCCTCCGGTGCGGGCGCCGCGGTTCTGCCGGCTCTGCTTCTTGCCCATGATCGTGCCTCCTGTGCGGATGTCGGACGATGGGCTGCCTTCAGAGTTGCACATGTGGACGAAGGGTGCATTTCGGTTGCTCGGTGCCGGTCTTCGGGAGGGCGCGGCGCGGCGGCCGTCGTGGGCCCCGGCCCGCCAGGCGGTGACGCGGGCGGACCGGTCTTCCGCGACCGGTACCGCGTCGCCGCACCAGGCCGGGGGACGGCTTCAGCGCCGGCGGGCGTTCGGAGCGGGGACGAGCCGCACCGCGGTGTTCAGGACGTGGTCGATCACATCGCGCGAGGGCGTGTCCGTGAGATTGGTGAGCAGCCGGGCCAGGGTGCTGAGGAGGAAGGGCGAGCCCATCACGTAGCGGTTGAGCACCGGCTGGAACCCCGACCGGCTGAAGACCAGGTCGGCGGCCGTGTTGCCGAGCCGGTAGTAGCTGCCCCAGCGGCGGTTCATCTCGACCGGGTAGTGGTGGAGCGCCCTCTCCCGCCTCGGGCCCGCGGGCAGGGCCAGCGCGAGCGCGGCCGTCTCGGCCGCGACCTCGCCGGCCTCCAGCGCCTGGCCGATGCCCTCGCCGTTCCACGGGCTGACCATGCCTCCCGCGTCGCCGACCAGAAGGAGGCCCCTGGTGTACAGCGGATGGCGGTTGAAGCCCAGCGGCAGCGCGGCGCTGCGGACGGGGCCCTCGGCGTTCTCCTCGCGCAGCCCCCACTCCTCGGGCGTGCGGGCCAGCCACCGGTCCAGGGTGGCCCGCAGGTCTGCCTTGCCGTGACGGCGGTGGGGGATCGCACCGAGGCCCACGTTGACCCGGCCGTCACCCATCGGGAAGATCCAGCCGTATCCGGGCAGATAGTGCTCGCTCCGGGGAAACCGGAGGTCGGCCCAGAGCTCCAGGAATTCCTCCCGGGACCTCTCGGGGCTGCGGTAGTAACGGCGGGCCGCCGTGGCGATCTGCCGCTTCGTGTCCCGCCGCAGCCCCATCGCGAGAGCGAGCCGCGCGGAGGCGCCGTCCGCCGCGATGACGACCGGGGCCCGGTGCACCACGGGCTCCGCCGTACCCGACACCGCGGTGACACCGGTGACCCGGCCGGCCCGGTCGGTCACCGGCTCCGTCACCTTCACACCGGTGCGCAGCCGTGCCCCGGCCGCCACCGCGTGGCGGGCCAGGATGTCGTCGAAGTCGTGCCGGCTGCGCGTGAGGCCGAAGTCCGGGTAGCCGCCCAGCGAGGGCCAGTCGATCTGCACCTGCCGGTCCCCGGTCACCCAGCGCATCCCGCGCGACCGCGTCCAGCCGGGGGCCTTGATGTCGACGCCCATCCGGATGAGCTGGTGCACCGCCCGCGGGGTGAGGCCGTCGCCGCAGACCTTCTCCCGGGGGAACGCGGACTTCTCCAGCAGCAGCACGTCGATTCCCGCCCTGGCCAGGTGGAAGGCGGCGGACGAGCCGGCCGGACCCGCACCCACCACGATCACCTGGGCCTCCTCGGACGGGCCCGGGCCGGAGCGTTCGTCCGGGGTGGACTGGTCTGCGTGCGCTTCCCGCATGGGAACCCTTTCCTGGGACGACCGGCGCCGCCCGCGGACGGCGACCCTGTACACCGACATCCTGCCGGTTCACGCCGCTCCCCGGCAGGGTGATCGACGCCGCGGGGCCGGCGGGGTCCTTCGGCGGCCCGGCGGTGGAACGCGCCTCGGGGCCGCACGGAGTGCGGCCCCGAGGGCGAAGAAGAAAGGGCGCGGCGGTCAGTACGGCAGCGGGCGCCCGGACGGCGTGCGCAGATCGAGCGGCGGCGGGCGGGAGGGGAGCGGGGGACGTCGGACGATCCTGATGCGGCCCACTGACACCACCTCCTGTCGGTAATCCGTCATATGCCCGGGCGATGCGCCGTTCACACGTCCGGCGGTCATGAACCCGCTCCGGCCCGGACGGGCGGTGACGGCGAATCGTGTTAAACCTGAAGATGTGGGTGGCACAGGTCGCTTCCGGACGCGGTTTCACCACTCCGCCCGGCAGCCGCATCGGCAGGACGACCCGGGCGGTGCCGACCCGACGCCCTCCGGCCGTCACCCCGGGCGGTCCTCACCGGGCCGCCGGCTGCGCGACCTCTTCAGCGTCCACACCGTGGCCGGTCAGGTCTTCTTCCTCATGCTGGGCATCGTGTCGCTGCTCGTCGTGACGGCCGTCGTCGCTCTGGTGGTGCAGGGCAGACGCGACAGCACGAACGTGGCCCGGGCCCGGTCGCTGAGCGTCGCGGAGACCTTCGCCCACGCGCCCGGCGTCGCGGCGGCCCTGGACAGCAGGGACCCCACCGCGCTCCTGCAGCCGCGAACCGAGCAGATCCGTCGCGCGACCGGTGTGGAGTACATCGTGGTGGCCGGGACCAACGGCATCCGCTACACCCACCCCGACCCCGCGCTGATCGGCGAGCACATCATCGGCCCGTACAAGGAAGCCCTCGAGGGCAAGCCCTTCACCCGCACGCTCAATGCCAGCCGAGGCCTGGCCATCAACTCGGTGGTGCCCGTGCCACGGCCCGACGGCACGGCCGCCGGCCTGGTGTCCGTCGGCATCAGGGTCGAGACCGTGAACAAGCTCGCCTACCCGAGCATCCCGCTCGCCCTCGGTGCCGCGGTGGTCGCGCTCGCCCTCACGGCGGGCGGCGCTGCCCTGGTGAGCCGCCGCCTGGGCCGCCAGACCCGCGGGCTCGGCCCGGCCGAGATGACCCGGATGTACGAACACCACGACGCGGTGCTGCACGCGGTCCGCGAAGGCGTCCTCATCATCGGCGCCGACGGCCGGCTGGTCCTCGCCAACGACGAGGCCCGCCGTCTCCTGGGGCTGCCCGCCGACGCCGAGGGCCGCGCCGTGACGGCGCTGGGCCTCCACCCCCGCACCGCGGAGCTGCTGGCCTCCGGGCGGGTCGCCACGGACGAGGTGCGGCCCGCCGGCAACCGGCTGCTGGCCGTCAACCTCCGCCCCACGGGCGAGCGCGGCGGACCGCCCGGCACGGTCGCCACCCTGCGCGACACCACGGAACTGCAGGCCGTCACCGGCCGGGCGGAGACCGTGCGCGAGCGGCTGCTGCTCCTGTACCGGGCGGGGGCCCGCATCGGGACGACCCTCGACGTCACCACGACCGCGCGGGAGCTGGCGGAGGTCGCCGCGCCCGGATTCGCGGACTGCGCGACGGTCGACCTGGCCGACTCCGTCCTGCGCGGGGAGGAACCTGAGCCGCCCTCCGGGGAGGCGATGGACATGCGCCGCACCGCCGTGGGCGGCGTCGGCCCGGACCATCCCCTCTACCCGCCGGGCCGTGTGATCGGCTACGTGCCCACCAGCGCCGACGTCCTCGGCAGCACCCGCGGCCACACCTGGATGGTGCCCGACCTGGCCGCGTCCCAGGAGTGGCGCCTGCCCGACCCCGAACAGGCGGCGCGGATCCTGGAGCACGGATTCCACTCGCTGCTCTCCGTGCCCCTGCACGCGCGCGGGGTCGTCCTCGGCATGGCCAACTTCTGGCGCGCGCAGAACGAGGCCCCCTTCGACGCCGAGGACCTGTCCTTCGCCGAGGAACTGGTGGCCCGGGCGGCGGTCAGCGTCGACAACGCCCGGCGTTACACCCGTGAGCACGAAATGGCCGTGACGCTGCAGCGCAGCCTGCTCCCGAGCGGACTCCCCGAACAGAACGCCCTGGACGTCGCCTACCGCTACCTGCCGGCGCAGGAGGGAGTGGGCGGGGACTGGTTCGACGTGATCCCCCTGTCGGGCGCCCGGGTCGCGCTCGTCGTCGGCGACGTGGTCGGGCACGGCCTGCACGCCGCGGCCACCATGGGCCGGCTGCGCACCACGGTGCACAACTTCTCCACCCTGGACCTGCCGCCGGACGAACTCCTCGGCCACCTCGACGAACTCGTCGTCAGGACGGACCAGGTGGAGACCGGAGGGGCGATCACCGGGGCCACCTGTCTGTACGCGATCTACGACGCGGTCTCGGGGCGCTGCTCGGTGGCGCGGGCCGGGCACCCCGGACCGGCCCTCGTCCTGCCCGACGGAACCGTGCGGTTCCCCGAGATCCCCGCCGGTCTGCCGCTCGGGATCGGCGGCATGCCCTTCGAGGCGACCGAGCTGGAGGTGCCGGAGGGCAGCCGCCTGGTGCTGTACACGGACGGTCTGGTCGAGCGCCGCGGCCAGGACATCGACGACGGCCTGGAGCGGCTCCAGAATGCCTTGGCCGGCCGCGACCGTACGCCGGAGGAGACCTGCGACGACGTGCTGGAGGCCCTGCTGCCCAGCCGCCCGGGCGACGACATCGCCCTGCTCGTCGCCCGCACCCGCACCCTGGATCCGGCCCGGCGCGTCCAGTGGCAGGTGGACCCCGACCCCGCGGCCGTCGCGGGCGTGCGCAAGGAGGCGATCCGCTGGCTCGCCGACCGAGGTCTCGACGAGGAGGGGTTCGTCACCGAACTGATCCTGAGCGAGCTCGTCACCAACGCGATCCGCTACGGCTCCGAGCCGATCAGCGTGCGGCTGTTGTACGACCGGGCCCTGATCTGCGAGGTGTCGGACTGCAGCAGCACATCCCCGCACCTGCGCTACGCCGCGACGACGGACGAGGGCGGGCGGGGTCTGTTCCTGGTCGCCCAGTTCGCCGAGCGCTGGGGCACCCGCTACACCGAGCGCGGCAAGGTCATCTGGTCCGAGCAGGCACTCGGCGGGCCCCCGTCCCGGTAGCCGCGTGGAAGCGGGGCCCGGCAGCGTGTGCCGGGCCCCGCGGAGTCGCTCACCTCACCGGTGAGGTCAGGGGAAGGACACCACGTTCGACGGGACGGTGGACGTGCCGGAGGTGGGCGCTCCGGTGTTGTTGATGACGTGTTCGTACTGGCCCTGGCCGCCGAGGGAGACGACGAGCAGGTCGTGGAACCTCACTCCGGGTTTGACCGGGGCCTGGAAGCCGTGGTCCTGGCGGATGGTGGGGTCGACGTTGAAGTAGCAGTAGCTGCCGAGTCCCCAGCCCTCGTGGGTGGTCACGGAGTCGTCGACCTTGTAGGCGGCGAATCCCTTGGTGCTGCCGTTCTGGATGGCGGCCTGGTTGGGGGCGTCGTAGGCCTTCTCGTTCTGGAAGAAGATCGTCTTGCCGTTCTCGCCGGACCAGCGGACGTCGTACTTGTTGAAGTGCTCGACGAACAGGCCCGTCGCCAGCACGTTGTCGCCGTTGACCTGGAGGCCGTAGTCGGCCCGGTTGGTCTCCCAGCCGACCCCGTCTCCGTGGTCGGCGCGCCACAGCCAGGTGTGGTCGATGATCGTGTCGTTGCTGTTGATCACCATGCCGGTGGTGGCCTTGCCGGCGCCCGCGCCGCCGACCCGGACGAAGACGTCCTGGACGCTGGTCGGGTTCGCCGCGTGGCCCGCCGAGGCTCCGTCGGGGCCGACCTGGAGCAGCACCTGCGAGTTCTGCGGTCCGGCGTCGATGAGCAGTCCGGCGAGCTTGACGCCGTCCACGTCGCCGACCTTGAGGGCGGTCACGCCGTTGTCGGGGATGAGCGTGGCGAGGCCGAGTCCGAGCACGACCGTGTTGGCGCGGTTGATGTCGATGGTCTGGTTCACGTGGTAGACGCCGGGTGTGAACAGCAGGTGCAGGCCCTGCTGCACGGCCGCGTTGATCGTGGCGGCGGTGGCCCCCGGCTTGACGACGTAGAACTGGCTCAGCGGGATCGACTGGCCCTGCGGGGTGCCGTTCCAGGAGACGCCGCGTGCGTTGGTGCGCTTGGCGGGGACGAACACCTTGTAGTCGTTGCCGTCCAGGTAGAGGAACGGCTTCTCCCGGGAGACCGGCGTGGTGTCCAGGGTGGTGTACGGGGGGTTGGGGAAGCTCTGGGCGGGTGCGCCCTCGACGCCGGAGAAGGTCATGTTCCAGACGCCGTTGCCCCAGCTGCCGATCGAGCTGTCCCGGGTGTACCACTGCTGCTGCGAGTAGGGGCCGACCTGGCCGTCGATCTTGCTGTCGGCGATGTACCCGCCGCTCGCCCACCCGTAGCCATTCGGTGCGAGGTTCAGCCCGCCCTTGACGTGCATCCGGCGGAAGGGCGCGGCCTGCGAGACGGCCCAGCGGTCGGTGCCGTTGACCGGGTTGAGCGCGAGGTTCTCCGCCGAACGCCAGAAGTTCTGCGTGGCGTTCCCGTTGAACCAGCCGGCGTCGACGGTCACGTCACCGTTGAACGTGGTGTCGTCCGGCTTGAGACCGAGGCCGGCTATCTGGGTGTAGAAGCCGATCTGGGCGTTGATGTTGTTGTACGTGCCCGGCTTGAACATCAGCGCGTAGCGGCCGGTGCCGAACTGGGCCGATTCCTGCTGCTTGAAGATCTCGTCGACCTTGGCCTGGATGCCGGGCGTCGACGGGTCGAAGACCAGGACGTTCGGGCCGAGGTCGCCGCCGCCCGGGATCTGGGGGCCGCCCCCGCCGCCGGTGGTCCCGAATACCTGGAACTCCCAGAGCGAGTACCCGTACGGGGTGGCCCGGGTGGTGCCGGTCAGCCGGACGTAGCGGGCGGTGCCGGAGACGTTCAGCGTCTCGGTGCCGCCGGGGCCCGTGGTGGTGGAGTAGGCGGTGCTCCAGGTGCTGTCGTCCGTGGAGAACTCGATCCGGTAGCCCGTGGCGTAGGCGGCCTCCCACTTCAGGGCGATCTGGCTGACCGAGGCGGCGGAGCCGAGGTCGACCTTGATCCATTGGGGATCGGAGAACGCGCTCGACCAGCGGGTGGCGTTGTCGCCGTCCACGGCGGCGGTGGCGGGGGTGCCGCCGTTCTCCTGGCTGGAGGTGGTCACCGTTCTGCCCTGCGAGAGCAGCGAGGGTGCCGCGCTCGCGGAGGTGGACGGCACGAAGGCCAGCAGCGAGACGACGAGACCGGCGACGGCGGCCAGCACGCCGGTGCGTCTTTTCCCGGTGGAGGGCGCGATTCTGCGGAACAAGGGGGGTGCGTACATGGGGGCTTGTCTCCTGAGTCGCGGAACAGGTGCACGACACGAAGCCGGAGAGCGCTCTCTCCGGCAGATGGGGATACTTCTCCCTCGCCTCCCCACGCGTCAATAGGTGTGCAACACCCGCTTGAACAACTGGTGTTGAGAACAAGAATTGATGACGGATACCTCACGATTGACCTCATTGCCTATGCCTTGAGGCCATCGCGGCACCAGATCTGACGGAGCGTTGATTCAGATCATGATGTGGCGCCTGCGAGGAACGGCGCCCGGCCTTCGGGGGGCGCGAGGCCGGCCCCCCGGCTCCCCGTCCGCACCGCTGCGCCTGTTACCGGACAACCTGTCCACACGTGGGGGACAGCGGGCCCGGCTGCTCGCTATCCTCCGGGACATGAGCCGTGAGCGTGGCACGCGTGGCGTCCCTGACCAGGCGCGACGGGGTTCCGGGTGAGCGACGGCGTGGGTCCCGCCCCGGCGGACGCCCGGACCGCCGAGGTGTGGCGGACGTTCGGAGCCCGGTTACGACGGTGGCGCAGGCGGGCCGGCTTCACCCAGGTGCAGGTGGGCGCCCGGGTCGGCTACGACCACACCGCCATCAGCAGACTGGAGCACGGCAGTCGCAGGACCCCGCTGCCGCTGGCCCGCCGGCTCGACGAACTCCTGACGGCCGGGGGTGACCTGCTGGCCGCCTGCGAGGCGGCCGAGGAACAGGAACGGCTCGCAGGCGATCCGGCCCCGGCCCGGCAGGGCCCGCTGCCCGGGGAACCCGCCGGCGGAGCGCTCCTGGCGATGCTTCCTCCCGGGACCGCCTTGCCCGCACACCTGCCCGCGTACGGACTCGTCTGCCCGGTGCACGGCCGGGACGGCTGCTCGGTGCCCGTGCTCACGGACGTCATCGCCCTGCACGCGGCCTTCTGCGCGCCGGGCCCCGACGCGCGGACACGCCCAGCCCTGGACAGCGACACCGTGCACGCGCTGACCGCCCTGCTCGCGGTCTGTCTGCGCGCCGACGAGGAGCGGGCCTGGCCGGGTGCGACCGCCGTCGTCGAGCGCACGCTGCACGCCATGCTCCGCTGGATGGCGCTCCCCGCGGCGTCGTACCAGCCCCAACTGGCGCCGCTGGCCGCCGAGTACGCACAGTCGGCCGGCTGTCTGCGGTTGCTCTGGGGCCGCAACGGGACGGCGATGGCCTGGCTCGACCGCTCGCTGCTCTGGGCCGCCATGGCCGGCCGTGTCGGGACGCAGGTCGCGGCCCTCGGCGACATGAGCACCCTGGCACGGCTGGAGGGCGACGGCCCGTCGGCACTCGCCTACGGCGCCGCGATAGGCCAGGCCGCCGCGGGCCGGCACTGGGCGGGCGCCCTGAGCGATCTGTACCAGGCGCGCGGGCACGCCGTCCGCGGTGACGCCGCCCGGACCCTGTGGCACGTCGAACGGGCCTGGGCGCGGATGGACCGGGCCGGCGATCGCGACGAGGCGGAGGCGCCCTGGCTGTCCGTCGCCTCGGTGCGCCTGCGCGTGGAGTCCGGCGCGGCCGGCGCGCTGCGCGATCTCGCCGCGGCCACCGGTGACCGCCGTTACGCGCGGCGCGCCGTCGGATCGGCGCGCACCGCGCTCGGCCTGCTGCCCCCCGGCATGCACTCGGCGCGGATGCTGTTCCTGGCCCGCATGGCCGACGCCCACGCGTGCGCCGGTGACCCGGCGGCGGCTCAGGCGGTGGCGGGACCGGTCCTGGACACCACCGACGTGCATCCGTCCACGCTGCTCGGCCAGGAACTGCGCGGACTCCACGCCAGACTGGTGGCCGTCAGCGGCCGCCCGCCGTCCGACGACTTCGTCAGCAGACTGGCGGCGGCGGTCCGCTGACACGCAGGGGGCGGGGCGTGTGGACCACGCCCCGCCCCTGGCCCTTGATGAAGGATCAGCTCACGTCGAGCGCCACGTCGTCCACGACGAAGCTGGTCTGCAGGTAGGCGTCCTCCTTACTGGTGAACCCCAGCGTCACGGTCTGCCCCGCGGCCGAGCCGACGTCGAAGGACTGCTGGACATAGCCGCTGCCCGCGTCCAGATTCGAGTACGTCGCCAGCGTCCGGGATCCCAGCTTCACGGTGAACGTGTCGTAGGCGGTCGCGTCACCCGCCGACTCGTCGGTGTCGGTGCTCAGGTAGAACGACAGGCGGTACGTCGAGCAGCCCGCCGGAACGGCCAGTGACTGCGTGGCCGTGTCGCTGTGGGTGCTGCCCCAGCCGCCGAACCAGGCCTGGTACGCACCGCTGTGCGCGGGCTTCTCGGAGGTCCGGTTGTTGATGACCCCGTCCGTCTGCGTCCACGGCGTGGTGCCGTTCTCGAAGCCGCCGTTGGCGACGACCTGCCGCGCCTGGCAGGTTCCGCCGCCTTTGACGACCAGCGAGTACGTGGTGCTGTGGGTGGCGGTGCCCGTCCCGGTCACGGTGAGGGTGTACGTACCCGCGGTGACCTGTGCCCCTGCGGAGACGGTCATCGTGGACGAGGAACCCGAGGGCACGGAGGCCGGGGCGAAGGAGACGGTGACGCCGCTCGGCGCACCGGTGGCCGTGAGCCGCACGGTCTGCGCGGAACCGCCGGTGGTGGCCGTGGACACGGTCGCGGTGACGGAAGCGCCCGGCTGGACACTGCCGGACACCGGGTTCACCGAGACGGAGAAGTCGTCGGCGGGCGCGGTGGTGCCGACCGCCGTCCTCCACACGGTGTACGCGACCCCGTCCGCACTGCGGTCGAGCGCGGTCGCGTTGATGTTGGCCGTGGTGTCGCACGACTGGTGGTAGCACGCGTCGTACGAACGGCCCGCGGTGCCGCCCCACTTGGCGGCCTGGGCGGAGGACTTGGTGGCGCCGGCGCCGGTCGCGTACCCGGACGTGGCGATGCCGCCCTGCTGGAACGAGTAGTCGTCGGAGCGTCCCTGGCCCTCGACGTTCTCCTCGGGGGCGAGGCCGAGCGACGTCCAGTACTCCTTCATCGGGGCCGACGCGGCCGAGTTGAGGTTGTTGATGAAGTAGCCGCCGTTGGTGGAGGCGACCATGTCGAAGTTGTAGTACGCGGTGATCGCCGACCGCTGGGCGGCGGAGAGCTGACCGACGTAGAACTCCGAGCCCTCCAGGCCCTGCTCCTCGCCGTTCCACCAGGCGAAGCGCACGTGCTTGGTCATCGTCGGGTTCTGCTGGGCCAGGGCGAGCGCGTTCTCCAGGAGCGTGGCGGAACCTGAGCCGTTGTCGTTGATCCCGGGACCGGCGGCCACACCGTCGAGGTGGGCGCCGAACATCACGGTCCGGTCGGCCGGGCCGCCCGGCCAGTCCGCGATCAGGTTGTTGCCGCGGTAGGTGCAGGTGGTGCAGACCTGCTCGCTGACGGTGTAGCCGGCCGTCTGCAGCTTGCCCTTCACATAGGCGAGCGACGCGGTGTAGCCGCTGCTGCCGGCCCGCCGGTTCCCGCCGTTCTGCGAGGCGATGGTGTTGAACTGGGACAGGTGCGCCTGGACGGCGGCGACGCTGATGTCCGGGGCGGTGCTCCCCGGATTCCCGCCGTCACCGATCGTCAGGGTGTACTGCGCGGTGTGGTCCTGGGTGCCTGCCCCCTTCACCGTGAGGGTGTACGTACCGGGAGCCGCGGCCGAAGTCGTCGACACGGTCATGGCCGAGGTCGCCCCGGACTGCACCGAGGAGGGGCTGAAGGAGACGCTCACGCCGCTCGGCTGTCCGGTCGCCGACAGGTTCACCGTCTGCGCGCTGCCGGATGACACGGTGGTCCTGACCTCGGCCGTCACCGAACTGCCCGGCTTCACCGAGCCGGCGGCCGGGTCGAGCGTCAGGGAGAAGTCGTTGTCGCCACTCGGGGTGCACGTCGGGTCGCCGCCCTGGGCGGGGACGCTCACCGCGTCCCAGGCCGCCTTCGTCCGGTTGAACAGGACACAGGTGGCGTCGAGGTTCCTGGCCGAGGTCAGCGTGGCGCTGCGGTAGCGCTTGTACGTCATGCCGCTGGTCTTCAGCAGCATCCCGCCGTAGAAGACCTTGCCGGCACTCTGGATACCCACACCGGTCACCGAGGAGCTGTTGCAGGTGGGGCTGGACGGTTTGCCGCCACCGGGGTTCGAGCCCTCGGCCAGCAGGTAGAACCAGTGGTTGAGCGGGCCGGCCGCCGCGTGCTCCTCGGTGCTGGGTATGGAGGAGCTGTAGCAGTTCGGGTCGCCGGTCTGCCCCGGGTTGTACATGATCCGGATCGGCCCGTCGCCCACCAGGTCGATCTTCTCGCCGACGGTGTAGTCCGGGTCGTCGTAGGGGGCGGGCTCGTTGGTGTACGCCTCGGTCAGCGCGCCCATGATGTCGCCGGTGGCCTCGCCGAGACCGGACTCGTTGTTGGCGCCACCGGGCGTGTACTGGTCGATGCCGTGGCCGAACTCATGGCCCACGACGTCCATGGCGCCGATCCACTGGTTGGCGTTGTTGTGGCCGATGGAGACGCTGGAGCCGTCCCAGTAGGCGTTCACGTCGTTCAGACCGACCTTGACCGGCCAGCTGCGGCCGTTGCCGTCGTGGCCGTTGCGCCCCAGCCAGTCACGCAGCATGTCCCACTCGTGCTGGGCCGCCCACATGGCGTCGACGCAGCCGGTCTCCTTGCTGGAGGCGCTGCCGGTGCCCCAGGAGTCGCTCGACTTGGTGAAGACGCTCCCGGTGCTGAGGTCGGCGCAGCTCAGGCCGGGGCGGGCCGGGTCGCGCAGCGAGTAACTGCCGCCTGAGGAGGTGGTGTTGATGGAAAGCGGGGACGGTCCGTTCCACTGGCTGGTGCCGGTGCCGGCCTTGACGTCGTCGTAGCTGTCGAGCACCGCCCCGGTGCCCGCGTCGACGAAGACGTGCAGCCGGCTCGGGGCCTTAGCCGTGCGGCCGGTGAGCACGGTCTCCCAGGCCAGCCGGGACTTCGTGCCGGTGGCCCGGACGACCAGCCGGTGGCTGTCGACCCGCTCCACCGTGCGGAGCTTCCCGCGCGAGGTGGCTTCGGCGGCCCCGGCGGACACGGTCGCGGTGGTCGGCACGTCGATGCGCCGGGAGACCGCCGAACGCGTCCCGCGGATGCGGCCCTTGGAGTCGGCCACCACGACGGCGTCGCCGCCGACGACCGGCAGGCCGCGGTAGGTGCGTTCGTACGCGATGGAGTAGAGCCCGTCGACCCACGGGGTCACCATCTGTCGCTCGTACCGCTCCTCGGGCCCCTTGGCCAGGGCGTCGAGTCCACTGGCCGCCGCCCGGTCGGCGGCCGACACGGCGGTCGTGAGTGCGGTCGGCGTGGGGGGAGACGGTTCCGCGGAAGCGGACCGGCCACTCGTGGCGACCAGCATTCCGGCGAGGACGGCCAGGGTTGTCCCGGCCGTCATCGGTCTGCGTTTCATCGAGGCTCCTCGGTTCGTGGGGACCTCGGTCACGGGCAGCGGCGTGGGGAGACGGGTCCGCCCATGGTGTCGGCGCCGGCCGTCCGCCCAGGTGGTGTTCCGTGATCGGGCGACCGAACACTCACATGCAGTCATGAACTCGTCAATGAACTACGGGAGCGCGCAAGGGACTTGGCAAGTCTGGTCAAGTCGCGATGGTGTGATCGCACAGCCGGCCCATGGGGCGGGGCGGGGGACGAGGCGCCCGGGAGGGCCCGTCGTGCCGCGAGGGGGTGGACAGGGCGGTGGAGTGGATCTATCCTGCACTCGCACCAAGTGAAAGAAACCACAGACGCGTTGGCGCAACTTTAGCACGAACGGGCCCATGGCGCAAGACTTCTGGCGTCCCCTCACGTGGCCGACCTCTGAACCTCGCCTGACGAAAGGTCTCAGTCTTGACCCCGGAATCACCCGACGCGGCGGCTGCCGGCACCTGGCAGCTCGGCGATCTGACCGTCAACCGGATCGGTTTCGGCGCCATGCGCCTGACCCAGAACGGTGCCGCGTTCAGCCACGACCGTGGCCCGCACGACCGGGACCGGGCGGTCGCCGTGCTGCGCCGCGCCGTCGAACTCGGCGTGAACCACATCGACACGGCAGCCTTCTACTTCTCCCCCCTGCGTTCGGCCAACGAACTGATCAACCGGGCACTGGCGCCGTACACGGACGACCTGGTCATCACCACCAAGGTGGGCCCGGGGCGTGGCCCCTCCGGTGACTGGCTGGACTGGGCCCGGCCCGAACAACTGCGCGGACAGGTCCACGAGAACATCCGGCAACTCGGCCGCGACCACCTCGATGTGGTCAACCTGAGGATGAACGGGCCCGCCCCGATCAGCGAGCAGTTCGGCGCACTGGCCGAGCTGCGCGAGGAGGGGCTCATCCGCCACCTGGGCCTGTCCAACGCCTGGCCCGACCAGATCGCCGAGGCCAGGGCCATCGCGCCCGTCGTCTGCGTGCAGAACAGGTACGGCATCGGCGAACGCCGCGCCGACTCCGAGGACATCCTGCGCACCTGCGGCGCACTCGGCATCGCTTTCGTACCGTTCTACGCGATCGCCGCCGGGGGCCGTGAGGCCGGTGCGGACGCCACCGCGGAGCGCGAGGCGCTGCTCGACATCGCCCGGGCCCACGACGCCTCTCCCGCCCAGGTCCGGCTCGCCTGGACGCTTCAGCGGGGTCCGCACGTCCTGGCCATCCCGGGCACGGGCGACCCCGCTCACCTGGAGGCCAACGTGGCGGCGGGCGCACTGCGGCTCACCGACGACGAGACGCGGCGGCTCTCCGCACTGGGACAGACCGGCTGACAACCCGGGCCGGGGGCCGCCCGGGCGCGGAGCGGCGTGCTCCGCCCCCGGTGCTCTCCCGGCCAAGGCGGGGCTCGGGCCGGTCACCACGCGGGACGTAGCATGATCCCCATGGAACAGCGAGAACTGGGCAGGACCGGACGCGCCGTCTCGGTCGTCGGGCAGGGCACGTGGCAGCTCGGCGGCGACTGGGGCGAGGTGCGCGAGACCGATGCCTTCGACGTCCTCGACGCCGCCGTCGGGGCGGGCGTCACCTTCTTCGACACGGCGGACGTGTACGGGGACGGCCGGAGCGAACAGCTCATCGGCCGATACCTGAAGGAGCGCCCCGACGCCGGGGTCTTCGTCGCCACGAAGATGGGGCGCCGCGCCGACCAGGTCCCGGAGAACTACGTCCTGGACAACTTCCGTACGTGGAACGACCGCTCGCGGGCCAACCTCGGGGTCGACACCCTCGATCTCGTGCAGCTGCACTGCCCGCCCACGGCCGTCTACTCCTCGGACGAGGTGTACGACGCGCTCGACACCCTGGTCGCCGAGCAGCGGATCGCCGCCTACGGGGTGAGCGTCGAAACGTGCGCGGAAGCGCTGACGGCCATCGCCCGCCCCGGTGTCGCGAGCGTGCAGATCATCCTCAATCCGTTCCGCCTCAAGCCGCTGGACGAGGTTCTGCCGGCCGCGCGCGCGGCGGGCGTCGGCATCGTCGCACGGGTGCCGCTCGCCTCCGGCCTGCTCTCCGGCAGGTACACCGCGGACACGGTCTTCGCGCCCGAGGACCACCGTACGTACAACCGGCACGGGGAGGCGTTCGACCAGGGCGAGACCTTCTCCGGGATCGAGTACGGCACCGGGGTGGCGGCGGCGGCCGAGTTCGCCGGACTGGCTCCGCAGGGGGCGACCCCCGCCCAGACGGCACTGCGCTGGATCATCCAGCAGCCCGGTGTCACCAGCGTTATCCCCGGGGCCCGTTCGGTCGAGCAGACCCGGGCCAACGCGGCCGCGGCGGACCTGGAACCGCTGCCGCAGAGCACGCTCGACGCGGTGCGGGATCTCTATGACCGCAGGATCCGCGCGGCGGTCCACGACCGCTGGTAGCGGGCCGGGGTCGTGCCGGGCGGGCGTTTCGCGGCCCGCCTGACCGGTCCCCGTCCTACTGGTCCCCCTCCGCCTCGGGCGCGGGCGACGTGGGCCCGCTCGTCGTTCCGCTGTCCGGGGTGGTGGCCGAGCTGGAGTCGGGGGAGAACAGGCTCATCCCCAGGTAGACGGCGGCCAGGAAGGCGACGCTGCCCGCGATGGCGCTGGCCACTCTGGGCCGGCGTCTGATCGCCTCGCGGGTGCTGCGCCGCCGGTTGCCGCCGGGCCGGGCGGCCGCACGCCGCCCCCGGCCGTGCGCCTGGGGCAGCCGGTACGTCGTCGGGGAACCGGGGTCCGCACCGGAGCGCGGCGCGGCGGGTGAGGGCGGCACGGGCATCGGCGCGTAGCCCGCGGCCGGAGCGCGCGGGGGAGCGGGCCGGTGCTGCGGGAGTGGTTCCGCCTGCCCCCGCCAGGCCTCGCTGTGGAACCAGTCGGCGACCTGCTGGGCGGTGGGCCGGTCCTCCGGCTGCTTCGCCAGCAGGCCCAGGAGGTACGAGTCGAAGGCCGCGGACATGTCGACGCCCCGCTGCCGCAGCGGCACGGGCGGCGTGTCCACGTGCTGGTACAGGGTCGCGGTCGGGGTGTCCGAACGGAACGGCGGCTGCCCGAGCAGCAGTTGGTAGATGACGCAGCCCAGCGAGTACATGTCCGACGCGGCACCGGCGGTACGGCCGAGGGCCCGTTCCGGCGCGAGGTAGAGGCTCGTGCCGACGATGTGCCCCGTCGTGGTGAGGGCGGCCGAGGGGTCGTCGACGAACTGGGCGATCCCGAAGTCGCCGATCTTGACGGAACCCTCGGCGTCCAGCATCAGGTTCCCCGGCTTGATGTCCCGGTGGACGATGCCCTGCCGGTGGGCCGCCGCCAGTCCGGCGGCCGCCTGGCCGGCGATTCGGGCGACCTGTTCGGGACCCAGCCGCTCCTGCGCCAGCAGCAGGTCGGACAGGCTCCTGCCCTCGACGAGCTCCATCACGAGGAAGAGCCGGTCCTCCCAGGACCCGAAGTCGAACACGGCCACCAGATGCGGGTGGCTCAGCCGGGCGGCGGTCTGGGCCTCCAGCCGGAACCGGGCGGTCGCCGACTCGTCGGCGTGTTCCCCCAGCAGCAGCTTCACGGCGACGGCCCGGCCGAGGACCTCGTCCGTGGCCCGCCAGACCTCACCCATCCCGCCACGGCCGATGGCGGATATCAATCGGTACCGACCAGCAACCAGCACCTGTGCACACCTATCTCGAATAGCTCGCGTACGTCGAACAGCTCGGGCCGAGGACCGCTCCGGCTGCCGCGGCAGCGACCTCGCGTGGAACCAGGGGCGGGGTGGGGGCACGCGGCAAGATCAGGATATCCGGCGCGCGGACCCGGGGCGACCGGCCGTCACCTCGCCCCGGCCGCACGGCCGGTGACGGCCCGGCAGACGCGGTCTCGATCGGCCGGCCGGCGGGGTCGGACGGCCCCCGGGACGGCACCCGCCGGACCAGGCCCAGGCGGGCTCCACCCGGGCCCGGGCCGTCTCCACCCGTGAGGCGCGGAACCCCGATCAGGCGGGCCGGCAGCGGCGCGGTCCCGGTGAAGCCATGCGTACGCGGGCCCGGGCGTGAACTCGCCCCGTGTGCCGGTGAGGAGCGCTTTGTCACGGTGAGGCCGACCCGTCCCGGCCGCCGCGCCTCACCTCGTGGGCGGAGACGTACGCGCGATGAGAGGGCCGCCGAGGTCACGGTCCGGTCAGCGCGCCCCGGCCCCAAGGGGCCCCCACGGGTCACCAGTTCGGACGGATGAAGGCAGCGAGGCGGTCATGCCTGCCCTGGCCGTGTGCCACGAGTTCGCGGGCGCCGCGAATTCAGCCAGACGGTCATCCCCGGCCGGGTGAAGCCGCCCGGCCGACCGACTCCACCAGGGGCAGCAGCCGGTGCGGCACCCGCTCGCGCAGGGCCACCTCGGTCCGGGTCCTGACCACGCCCGGAAGCTGGATCAGCCGCTGGATCACGTCTTCCAGATGCCCGTTGTCCCGCGCCACCACCCGGGTCAGCAGATCGCCGCCTCCCGTGGTGGAGAACGCCTCGACGATCTCCGGCACCGCGGCGAGCGCCTCGCCCACGTCGTCGAGGTGCCCCTGCGTCACTTCCAGATGCACGAAGGCGAGCACCGGGTGGCCGAGGGCGGCGGGGGAGAGGAACGGACCGCTGCCGGTGATCACGCCGTCGCGTTCGAGCCGGTCGATCCGGGCCTGGAGGGTGCCCCGGGCGATGGAGAGGATCCGCGCGTACTCGCGCACGCTCGTCTGCGGCTGCTCGATGAGCAGCCGCAGGATCCGGGTGTCGAGGGCGTCCACCGCCATGGTCCGCCGGCCTTTCCGTGGTACGTCGGTCGGGGCAGCGACTGTACCAATGGCGCACCGGACCCGGAACGCCCGGACCCGCACCGCGGGCCCGCACCCGCCTGCGGGCCCACGGCGGGGGCCGGGGCTCGGAACCGCACGTCGGGGCCGTTCGCCGTGGGCCAGATCGAGCCGGCCCAGCGGTGGCGCCCCCTGTGGTTCGCGGGGCCCGTCCGGTGGTCCGTTGGCCGACTGCTGGAACCTCGTCGCGGTGATCGAATGGGCCATTGGTCCAGTGTTCGGAGCTCAATTTGAGCCAACGGGCCCTCGGGTGCTCTGATGTACCTGTCGATGGCGCTGCGGATCCCGTGGCGCCTTTTTCATGCCGGTACGCGGGACCGGTGCACCGAGGCGGGGAGCAGCAGTGCTGAAGAGAGCGTTCGTGGCCCGGGACCCGGGGCGGCTGAGGCTGCGCTTCGCCGGCCGGGCCGTGCTCGGTATCGGGCTCGCGGTGAGCGTGTGCGGCCTCGCCGGGCATTCCCTCGTCGCGGCGATCACCGGGGGCCTGGCCGCGCTCCTCGCCCTGTTCACGGTGACCGACCCCACCGTCCGCGGCCAGGCCGTCACCACGGCGCTGCTGCCCGCCGTCGGTTTCCCGGTGCTCGCGCTCGCCGCGGTCCTGCACGGCCACCCGGTCGCGCGTGACGTGGCCTTCCTCGCCGTCCTGGGCATCGGCGTCTACGCACGGCGGTGGGGTCCGCGCGGGCACTCCCTCGGCGTGTTCGCCTTCATGGCGTTCTTCACCACGCAGTTCCTCCACACGCTGCCCGGACAGCTCCCCGAGCTCTACTCCGCGGTCGCCCTCTCGCTGCTCTCCTCGTCGGCCGTCCGCTTCGGGCTGTGGTGCTACGAGCGCCGGCTGGCCCCGCCCGCCGTGCCCGCCCTGGCCGGCGGTACGGGCCTGGCCAGGGTCACCACACGGCAGGCGGTCCAGGCGACCGCCGGCGGAACCGTCGCGCTGATGGCGGGGCAGTTCCTGTCCGACCAGCGGTGGTACTGGGCCGTGGGCGCCACCTGGTGGGTCTTCGTGAACACCGCCTCGCGCGGCGAGACGCTGGTACGCGGCTTCCGCCGGGTACTGGGCACGCTGATCGGCATTCCCGTCGGCCTCGCCGTCGTCGTGCCCCTGCACGGCGCGCCGGTCCCCACCGCTCTCCTCGTCGCCGTCGGGGTGTTCGGAATCTTCTACACCGCAGCCGTCTCGTACACCTGGATGATGCTGTCCGTCACGGTGATGGCCGGGGCCCTCTACGGTTCCCTCGGCGTCCTCGACCCGGACCTGCTCGCCCTGCGGCTCACCGAAACGGCCGTCGGAGCGCTGGGCGCGATGCTCGCGGTGCTGTTCGTGCTGCCCGTCACCACGCACGCCACGACCGACGCCTGGATCCAGCGGGCCCTGCGCTGTGTGCACGCCTGCACCGAGGAGGCGGCCGCCCGGCTCTCGGGCTCGGCCACCGCCGACCCGGCGCCGCGCGTCGCCGAACTGGAGGCGCTCCTCGGCCGCGTCCGGCTCTCGCTGGCCCCGCTGGTGCACCCGCTGAGCCCGCTGCGCGCCCGCAAGGCCCGCGCCGGGCACGTGCTCGCCCTGCTCGACGAGTGCGCCCGGGAAGTGCGCGGACTGGCTTCCGTGGCGGCGGACCCGGAAGCCTCCCACGACGCCCGGCTCGCCGCGGCCTGCTGGCGCGTCGAGCATGCCGTGGAGGCGCTCACCGCGCCCGAGCGGCCGGCCCGCGCCACGGTCGCCGCCGGCCTCCCGGCGCACCCGGCGGTCACCGAACCCGCCCTCGCCCATCTGCACAGTCTGGAGCGCGCACTCGCCGAACTCGCCGCGCCCCTGCACGCTCCGCCCCGCGCCCCTCTCCTCCAGACCTGACCCCGCACCCTTGGTCCAGACCACACAGGAGCACTGCTACGGTCGCCGCGGAAGATCACGGCGGCCGTCGCCGTCGTGATCAGTCGGCGGAGAAAGGCAGTGCGGTGGACAGCAACAACGGTGCCGGGCGGGCATTCATCGGGTCGTTCACCTCGGCGGGCGGACGCGGCATCACCGTCGCCGCCGTGGCCGGGGAGACCGGGGCGCTCACGGTCCTCGGAACGACGGATGCGGTACCCGATCCCTCCTATCTCGCGCTCGGCCGGGGCTCCGGGCCCGGCGGCGCGGTCCTGTACGCGGTGAGCGAGACCGAGAAGGGTGCGGCCGCGGCCCTCGACATCAGCCATGACGTGCCGCGGCCCCTCGGGGAGGTCCGGCCGGTCGACGGCGACGGCCCCACCCACCTCGCGCTCGCGGGAGGCCATGTGCTCACCGCCAACTACGGCTCCGGCAGCGTCACCGTCCTGCCCGTGCTCGCCGACGGCTCGCTCGGCGCCGCCGGCTGCGTGTACGCGCATGAGGGCAGCGGTCCGGTCATCGAACGCCAGGAGGGGCCCCACGCGCACCAGGTCCTTCCCGACCCGTCAGGGAACTGGGTGCTCAGCGTCGACCTCGGCACCGATTCGGTACGGGTCTGCGCGCTCGACCCGGGCACCGGGGAGCTGCGCCCGCACGGTGAGACGGCGCTGCGGCCGGGCACCGGCCCGCGCCATCTCGCGTTCCACCCCGCGGGCGGCCACGCCTACGTGCTGAACGAGCTGGAGCCGACCCTCACGGTCTGCCGGTGGGACGCCGCGGCCGGGGTCCTGGAAGCCGTCGGCGAGACGCCCGTGCTGCCCGCCGGGGCGAGCGGTGGCGACGGCCCGGCGAGCTACGCGTCCGAGGTCGTCGTCGCACACGACGGCCGGTTCCTGTGGGTGGCCAACCGCGGGCACGACAGCATCTCCGTGCTCGCGCTCGACGCCACGGGCGAGCGGCCGGCCCTGGTCACGACCGTGAGCTGCGGCGGGCACTGGCCGCGCGACCTGGCGCTCGACCCCACCGGGCGACGGCTGTACGCCGCCAATGAGCGGTCGGGGAACGTCAGCTGGTTCACCGTGGACCCGGAGACCGGTGTACCGGTCCCGGCAGGGTCCCTGGAGGTCCCGGCGGCCTCCTGCGTGGTCTTCGCCTGAGGAACGGCAGACGCCCCGGGGCCCGTCGACGGGCCCCGGGGCGTACCTGTGTCACGGGCTGCGCACCCAGCCGCCGGCGGAGCGGATCAGAGGGCCGGAGCCCCCTGCGCCACGGCAGGGGCGATGCCGAGCGTGGTCATGTACATCGACAGCACCAGCTTGCCGATCGCCGGGTACGCGCCGAGGGGCTCGGCGCTCGCGCAGCCGGCCTCCTTCACCGCGGCGTCCAGCAGGCCGTCGGCCACCTCGGGACCCACCAGGTAGGGCGCCACGGCCAGCTGCAGCGAGCCGGAGCCCTTCAGCTGCTCGGCGATCGAGGCGACCGAGCCCTCGACGTCGAGCGCGGCGGCCATCACCGGCACCGCGAGTCGCGCGGCCAGCAGCATGCCGGTGATCCCCGCCGCCTGCACGGCCTCCTCGCCGCCCACGGTGGCCAGGACGATGCCGTCGGCGGCCGTGGCCACGGTGAACAGCCTGGCGCGGTCAGCGCGGGCGAGACCGGCCTCGGAGAGGCGCACGTGCAGCGCCTCGGCGAGCAGCGGGTGCGGGCCGAGCACATCGGTCATCTCGGCCGGAGCCCCGCTGTCCTCGATCGCGCGGCGTATCCCCTGCACCAGCGTGCTGTCGGGCCCCACGAGCAGCGGCACCACGACGGCGGCCGGGCCCTCGGGCTCGGCGACCTCACGACCGGCGGCCTTCGCCTGCTCGAAGCGCGCGACGCGCTCGGCGGCGGCGTGCGCGAGAACGGAGGAAAGGGCGGGGTACTCGGCGTCGTCGCCGTCGAGGTAACCGATCAGGGCGTTCAGGCCGGGCAGCTCGGAGCGGGCGATGCTGATGACTTCTTCGGCCAGACCGCGGCTGGCCGAAGAGGGGGTACCGGGAACGGCGAGAACGAGCGCGGCAGCGCCCTCAGGTGCGACCACAGGCTCCGGGCGGCGGTGCCGTCCGGACTGGCGAGGTCGCGGCATTCGTACAGGCAGGCCGGAAGCGGGCCCAGTGGGGGTGCTCATGGCGCCGCATGCTACTGGTTTTGGGTACCCCGCTGCTCGGGGAGGGGGCGGTCGAGCGTTGTCTGTCCGTATTTATCCGATCAGCCGCTTACCGGCCGACTGTCCTGCTCTGTCTCCTCCGGTAGGTCCGGGTTTCCCCCGGATGGCAACGTGACCCACAGCAGCGTGGGATGGAGCGGCAGCCGCAGGTCCCCGGCGGCCAACGCCTGCGCGATCCGCAGCGAACCGATCAGCGGATCACCCGAACCGGGGACCGCCCGTGCGTGCGGCAGCTGTCGTGCAAGCTCCTCGCGCACCGGCACGATCAGCGGCTCTCCCATCCGGAACAGCCCACCGGCCAGCGCCACTTCGTATCCCGCCTCGTCCGGGCCGCCCTCCGGGCAGACCGCGGCAGCGGCTTCGGCGATGTGTCCGGCGGCGTCGCGGAGGATCGCTGCGGCGACGGGGTCGTGCACCGCGCACGCGGCCACCTCGGGAGCGAACGAGGCGAGGACGGCGGGCCGGTCGCTCCGCGGATAGAGCAGGCCGGGCAGCTCCGGCGCCGGGCCGAACACCGCCTCCAGGCGGGCCAGCAGCGCCGGTGAGCCGCCGCGCCGCCCGTCATGGGCGCGCATCGCCGCGTCGAGCCCGGCCCGCCCGATCCAGGCGCCGCCCCCGCTGTCGCCCAGCAGGTGCCCCCAGCCGTCGGCCCTCCGCCACCGCGTGAGATCCGTACCGAGCGCGATCAGGCCGGTGCCACCCGCCACCACGGCGCCGGGCCGCTGCCCGACCGCGCCCGCGTACGCGGTCACCGCGTCGGCGGCGAGTGCCAGGCGTCGCAGGCCGAGCGCGTCGGCCAGCGCCCCGGGCAGTTCGGCGCGCAGTTGTCCGCCGAGCGTGGCCATGCCCGCCGCCCCGATCGCGGCGGTGGCGATCCGGCCGCCGGCGCCGTGCCGGGCGAGCAGGTCCCGGACGGTGGGCAGCAGCTGCTCGAGGAGGTGGGCGGCGTCGATGCCGCGGGGGCCGGTCCGTACCGGTTCGGCGCACGCCGACGTGGCCAGGGGCGCCTCCCCGTCCACGGTGCCCAGGGCCACCCTCAGCCCGGAACCGCCCGAGTCGACCCCGAGGACGTACTCCCCGGGCCCATGACCGTCTGACTGCATGGAGCGGCTCCCGTAAGCAGAGGAATGACGGCGGCAGCCTATCCCCAGGCGCGCCGCGGGAGACGGGTGGTGTCGCGCCGGTCCGTCCGCCCGCGCGTTCGCGGGTGCGGGGCGGCCGCAGATGACCTGCTGTTACGCCGGTAGGGTGAGGGCTGTGACAGCGCGACCGTTGAACGAAGTGGTGGAGCCCGGCTGGGCCGAGGCGTTGGCCCCCGTGGCGGGGCGCATCGCCGAGATGGGGGATTTCCTGCGCGCGGAGGTCGCGGCGGGCCGCACCTATCTGCCGTCAGGGGCGAACGTCCTGCGTGCGTTTCAGCAGCCGTTCGACGAGGTGCGCGTCCTGATAGTCGGTCAGGACCCCTACCCCACACCGGGGATGGCCATCGGTCTGAGCTTCGCGGTCGCACCCGAGGTGCGTCAGCTTCCGGGCAGCCTGGAGAACATCTACCGCGAGCTGCACACGGACCTGGGGCTGCCCCGCCCGTCGAACGGGGATCTGACCCCGTGGACCCGGCAGGGCGTGCTGCTGCTGAACAGGGCACTGACGACCGCACCCCGCAAGCCGGCCGCCCATCGCGGCAAGGGCTGGGAAGAGGTCACCGAGCAGGCCATCCGCGCCCTGGTCGCACGGGGCACCCCGCTGGTCTCCATCCTGTGGGGCCGCGACGCTCGCAATCTCCGGCCGTCACTGGGGGACTTCCCGGCGATCGAGTCCGCCCATCCGTCCCCCATGTCGGCGGACCGCGGCTTCTTCGGGTCGCGCCCCTTCAGCAAGGCCAACGAACTCCTGACCCGCCAGGGCGCGCAGCCGGTGGACTGGCGCCTGCCGTAGACGCGGGCCCCGGTCGCGGCCGGGCCCCGCGCCCGGTCCAGCGGACGCGCGTGGCGTCCGGTCAGCCGACGGTGGCCGCCCGGACGCACAGGACGTCCGGCAGGTGGGAGGCCAGCTGCTGCCAGCTGTCCCCGTCGTCCGCGCTCGCGTAGACCTCGCCGTTGCGGTTGCCGAAGTACACACCGGTCGGATCGGCGTCGTCCGTGCAGAGGGCGTCGCGCAGCACCGTGCCGTAGTGCGCGCCGTCGGGCAGCCCCGCCGACAGGGGTTCCCAGCTGCCGCCCGCGTCCGTGGTCCGGAAGACGCGGCAGCGGTGCCCGGCCGGCACCCGGTCGGCGTCGGCGTTGATCGGGAAGAGGTACGCCGTGTCGGCGCGGTGCGGGTGCGCCGCCACGGCGAACCCGAAGTCGGAGGGCAGGCCCGCGCCGATGTCCGTCCAGTGGTCACCGGCGTCGTCGCTGCGGAACACGCCCCAGTGGTTCTGGAGATACAGCCGGTCGGGGTCGACCGCGTCCCGGCTGACCTTGTGGACGCACTGGCCGAACTCCGGGTCGGGGTCGGGCAGGAAGACCGCCGACACCCCTCTGTTGGCCGGAACCCAGCTCTCACCGCCGTCCGCCGTCCTGAACACCCCGGCGGTGGAGACGGCGACCGTGACCGACCGCGGGTCCCGCTCGTCCGTCAGTACCGTGTGCAGCCCCTCGCCGCCTCCGCCCGGTACCCACTTCGAGCGCGTCGGATGCTCCCAGAGCGGGCGTACCAGCTCGAACGACTCGCCCCTGTCCCGCGAACGGAACAGCGCGGCGGGCTCGGTGCCCGCGTACACGACGTCGGGCGCCTCCGGGCCCGCCGGGTGCAGCTGCCAGACCCGCTCCAGCGACGTCCCGGTGAACTCCGGGAACTTCACGGCCGGTTGCTTCGGCTCGACCCAGCTGGCGCCCAGGTCGTCGGAGTGGAAGACGGACGGGCCCCAGTGCGCGCTGTCGCCGCCCACCAGCAGCCGGGGGACGTCCCCACGCTTGTCGATGCCGATCGAGTAGATCGCCTGCGCGTTGAAATGCGGTCCTGCGAACTCCCAAGTCCCGCCGCTCCTGCGGCCGATGAAGAGCCCCTTGCGGGTGCCGACGGTGAGCAGAACATCGGTCATGACCGAACCTCCCGAAACGCCGTTGTGTCGGACGGGAAGCCGGGGACGACGCGTGAGCGGAAGGCGGACGCGGTCCGGCGCGTGCGTTCGCGAGGTGCCGGGATGTCCCCGTGGCGGGTCGGCCAGGGCATCCCGGCAACGCGGGAAACGTGCGTACCAGGGCGTGGCCGCCCGGTCGCAGGTCGCCCGACAGCCTCTCAGGGCCAGTCTGCACCCGGGCACTGACAGGGGCGCGCAGGACAGGTCCGACACCGGCGCTTCGGCGGCGGGCGGAAGCCGGTGGACCGGAAGGCCCGCGCACCGACGAGCAGGACCGCCGACCGTTCGAGCGTCCCCCGGCGGGCCGGGGACGATCCTCCATCCTCCTGACGCCCGGATCGTCCGGGGTGGCGTCCCGGAGGCGTCACGCCGCGACGGCCCGCCCGCCCGCCGTCGCGGTGGTCCCGGTCAGCTGCTGGGCGCGGCCGTGCTGCTGCGCACCACCAGGTTGGTGGCCAGGTCGACCCGGGTGGTCGCGGGCTGCCGGCCCCGCCCGAGGTCCAGGACCAGCCGGGCCGCGGTCTCGGCCATCTCGATGAGCGGCTGGCGCACCGTGGTCAGCGGCGGCCCGATCCAGCGGGTGAGCGGCAGGTCGTCGAAGCCGACCACGCTCAGGTCCTCGGGAATGCGCAGTCCCAGTTCGCGCGCGGCCTCGTACACGCCGAGCGCCTGCAGGTCGTTCCCGGCGAAGATGGCGGTCGGCCGGTCAGCCAGGCGCAGCAGTTCCATGCCCGTGGTGTAGCCGGCCTCGTGCTGGAACTCGCCCTCGCGGATCAGATCGGGGTCGATCGGCAGGCCCGCGGTCTCCAGGGCGGCACGGTAGCCGTCCACCCGGGCGCGGCTGCACATCATGCGCGAGGGGCCGCTGACGACGCCGATCCTGCGGTGCCCGAGCCCGGTGAGGTGGCGGGTGGCGGCGAGACCGCCCTGCCAGTTCGTCGTCCCGACCGACGGGACGTCGTCGCCGGGGTCGCCGGCCGGGTCGACCACCGCGTACGGAATGTTGCGGCTGGTCAGCTGGGCGCGCTGGGCGGCGGTGAGGTCCGACAGCACCAGGATCACCCCGACCGGCCTGCGGGCCAGCACGCCGTCCACCCACGTCTGCCCGGGGGTGAGGCGGCCCGCGCTCTCCGAGAGCACCAGGCTCAGGCCCTCCTCGCGTGCCACGTTCTCCACGCCGCGCACGACCTCCATGGCCCACGCGCTGTCCAGCTCGTGGAAGACCAGATCGATCAGCTGCGACTGGGTCGTCGAGCCGCGTCTGCGCCGGTAGCCGTGGAGCAGCAGCAACTCCTCGACCTTCGTGCGCGTGCCGGGGGCGACATCGGCCCGCCCGTTCAGCACTTTCGAAACTGTCGGAGCCGAGACTCCGGCCGCTCGGGCGATTTCCGCCAAGGTGGCGGTGCCGTCCGACGACTCGCCGGCCGGCGCATTCTCCTGATGTGACTGGACGTTTGCGGGGCTCATGCAGGGAATCGTAACTGCCCGCCGCAAGGAGGGAGGGGTGGACCCCTGGGGAAAATTGCTTCGTCCGGACCTCTTGACTGGCTCGAAACACGACCGTACGGTTCCGGCAACATTCGCAAGCAGGGCCGAAACATTCGACAGAGGTGCGGTCATGGGGTCGGGAATTTTCACTCAGAGTACGCGGGCGGCGAGATGGACCGCGGCCGGTGCGGCCATGCTCATGGCGGGCGTGCTGGCGGGCTGCGGCTCGGGCGGCGACAGTGGCGGTGACGGCGGCGGGACCCTCACCGCGTACGTCTACGGCGACGACGCGGTCAAGATCCAGGAGGCCGCGGTCAAGGAGTTCAACAAGACCTCGAAGGTCAAGGTCAAGTTGATCCCGGTGCCGGGCACCGAGTACGTCAACAAGCTGCGCAGCGCCATGGGCTCGCCCAGCGCCCCGGACATCTTCTACAACTGGGGCGGCGGCTCCATCAAGCCGTACCTCGACGCGGGCCAGCTGGTCGACCTGACCTCGACCGTCAAGAACGACGCCACCCTCAAGGACGGCTTCCTCCCGTCCATCGTCGAGGCCGGCAGCCTCGACGGAAAGATCTACGGGGTGCCGATGCGCGGCATGCAGCCCGTGATGCTCTTCTACAACAAGAAGCTCTTCGCCGAGAACAAGCTGGAGGTCCCCAAGACCTGGGAGGAGCTCCAGCACGTCATCACCACGTTCAAGGGCAAGGGCATCACCCCGTTCGCGCTCGGCGGCCAGGAGAAGTGGCCCGAGCTGATGTGGATGGAGTACCTGCTCGACCGGATCGGCGGCCCCGAGGTCTTCAAGAAGATCCAGAACGGCGACTCCTCCGCGTGGGGCGACCCCGCCGTCCTCAAGTCCGCCCAGACCGTCAAGGCGCTGGTCGACGACGGAGCCTTCGGCAAGAACTTCAACTCCGTCGACTACGGCAGCGGCGCCGCCCCCACCCTGCTCAGCAAGGGCAAGGCGGCCATGCACCTGATGGGTTCGTGGGAGTACTCGACGCAGCTCGGCAAGGCGCCCGAGTTCGCCAAGAACGACCTCGGCTGGGCCAACTTCCCGACCGTGGCCGGCGGCGTCGGGGACCCGGCCGACGTGGTGGGCAACCCCACGAACTACTGGTCGATCAACTCCCGCACCAAGCACAAGGACGCGGCCATCGCCTTCCTCAAGACCATGGCGTCCAAGACCTACGCCAAGGCCCTGGTCGACAACGGCGACGTTCCGACCACGTCCAACGCCGCCTCCATGCTGAGCGGTTCGCCCAACCCGACGTACGCGACCGACCAGTACAACATGGTCCAGAAGGCCCCGAGCTTCACGCTCTCGTGGGACCAGGCGCTGGAGTCCCGTTACGCCACCCCGCTGCTCACCGAGATCAGCAAGCTGTTCGCCGGCAAGTCCACGCCCGAGCAGTTCGTCGCCGCGATGAAGGCCGTCAAGTAACAATGTCCCACGTCTCTTCGTACAAAAAGGTGCGCGGAGGAAGGAAGGCGGCCGTCGGCAACGTCGGCCGCCCGTCGGTCGCCTGGGCCGTGCCCGGCATCGTCTTCTTCGCACTCTTCGCGATCGTCCCGCTGGCGATCGCCGTCTACCTCTCCTTCTGCCGCTGGGACGGGCTGAACTCCCCGACCCCCATCGGCATGGGCAACTGGACCCGGCTGTTCAAGGATCCGGAGTTCCGCCAGGCCGCCTGGCTCAGCCTGCTGCTCACCTCGATCAGCTGGGCGTTCCAGACCCCCGTGGCGCTGCTCCTCGGTGTCTGGGCGGCGGGCAGGCAGCGCAGCCGGGCCGTGCTCTCGGCGGTCTTCTTCATCCCGCTGCTGCTCTCCACGACGGCCATCGCGATGCTGTTCCACGCCCTGCTCGACCCCAACTTCGGCGTGATCAGGACCATCGGGCCCTGGTTCGGCATCGACCCGAACATCATGGGCTCGTCCACCGGCGCCCTGCTCACCGTGGCGTTCGTCGGCGGCTGGCAGTTCATGCCCTTCCACACCCTGATCTACCAGGGCGGCACCCGGCAGATCCCCCAGGTGCTGTACCAGGCGGCGGAGATCGACGGGGCGGGCATGTTCCGCCAGTTCTTCCACATCACCCTGCCGCAACTGCGCCACACCATCACGACCTCCTCGGTCCTGATGATCGTCGGCTCGCTGACCTACTTCGACACCGTACTGATCATGACCAGGGGCGGCCCCGGCACGGACACCACCGTGCTGCCGTACCTCATGTACCGCACCGGTTTCCAGACCTACGACCTCGGCTATGCCGCGGCGATCGCAACGGCCCTGGTCGTGGTGGCCACCGCCCTGTCGCTGATCCTGGTCCGCTTCAGCGGCTTCGGGAACATGCGGTCCACCCGGGAAGGTATGTGACGAGATGTCAATCGACACCCGCCCCGTGGCGCGCCCCGCGTCGCCCGTGACCCGGAGCCGGCTGGCCGCCGCACGACGGCGCAAGAAGTGGGGCAACCCGCTGGCCGGTCTCGGCTCGGTGGTCTGGCTCGTGCTCGTGGTCGTCCCGCTGTACACGCTGATCTCCTCGTCGCTCATGCGCCAGGACGAGGCGCTCAACGGCGATCCGCTGGCCCTCCCGACCGACCCCACGCTCGAGAACTACCGCACCGTGCTGGACAGCGGGTTCTCCACGATGCTCACCAACACGGCGATCGTCGCCGTGGCCACGGTGGCCATCGTCCTGGTGCTCGCGGTGCCCGTCGCCTATGTCGCCGTACGGACCCGCAGCCGGCTCTCCTCGCTCGCCTTCCGGACCTTCCTGCTCGGCGTCGCGATCCCCGCGCAGGCCGTGATCGTGCCGCTCTACCTGCTCATCAGCAAGATGGGCCTGTACGACAGCCTGCCGGCGATCATCCTGCCGACGGCCGCGTTCGCGATGCCGGTGGCGGTGCTGATCCTCAGCGGCACCATGCGTGACGTCTCCGAGGAGATGTACGAGGCGATGGCGCTCGACGGCGCGACGCCCCTGCGGATGCTGTGGCAGCTGGCGATCCCGATGTCCAAGGGCGGCATCAGCACGGTGGCGATCTACACGGCCCTCCAGGCGTGGAACGGCTTCCTCTTCCCGCTGATCCTGACCCAGTCGGAGGAGAACCGCGTGCTGACCCTCGGTCTCTTCAACTTCATGTCCCAGTTCGGGATGAACATCCCTGCCGTGCTGGCCGCGATCGTGCTCTCCGTCGTGCCGATCTTCGCCGTGTACCTCGTGGCACGGAAGGCACTGGTCAACGGACTGATGGGGGTGGGCGGCAAGTAGCGCTGAACGCCGCCCCGCACCACCGCACTCATGAGAGGAACCCCTGCCCCCATGGCAATCCCCGCAGTCCCGCACGCCCGCAGCACACAAGCGGCCCCGGCCGTCGACGGCCCCTGGCGCGACCCCTCCCTCACCCCGGAGGAGCGGGTGGCCGACCTGATCCCCCGGATGAACCTGGAGGAGAAGGCCGCCCAGCTGTACGGAGTCTGGGTGGGCGCCGACGCCGAAGGCGACGGAGTCGCACCGCACCAGAACGACATGGTCGACGACATCGACTGGGACGACCTCACCACCCGCGGCCTCGGCCAGCTCACCCGCCCGTTCGGCACGGCCCCGGTCGACCCCGGTGTCGGCGCCCTCGCCCTGGCCCGGGCCCAGGGGCGGATCGTCGAGGCCGGACGCTTCGGCATCCCGGCCCTCGCCCACGAGGAGTGCCTGGCCGGCTTCACCGCCTGGGGGGCCACCGCCTACCCCGTCCCCCTGTCGTGGGGCGCGGCCTGGAACCCGGAGTTGGTCGCCGAGATGGCCCACCGGATCGGCGCCGACATGCGTGCGGTCGGTGTCCACCAGGGGCTGGCTCCCGTGCTGGACGTGGTGCGCGACCTGCGCTGGGGCCGGGTCGAGGAGACCATCGGCGAGGACCCGTATCTGGTGGCCACCATCGGCACCGCCTACGTCCGCGGGCTGGAGTCCGCCGGGATCATCGCCACTCTCAAGCACTTCGCGGGCTACGCGTCCTCGGCCGGCGCCCGCAACCTCGCGCCGGTGCGGGCCGGGGTCCGCGAGATGGCGGACGTGGTCCTGCCGCCCTTCGAGATGGCGCTGCGGGAGGGCGGGGCACGTTCGGTGATGCACTCCTACGCCGAGATCGACGGCGTGCCCGCGGCCGCCGATCCGGCCCTGCTCACCAAACTCCTCCGGGACACCTGGGGCTTCACCGGGACCGTCGTCGCCGACTACTTCGGCATCGGCTTCCTGGAGACCCTGCACAAGGTCGCCGCCGACCGCGCGGGCGCCGCCCGGCTCGCCCTGGGCGCCGGCGTCGACGTGGAGCTGCCCACCGTCCGCAGCTACGGCGACGTCCTCGTCGCCGCCGTACGGGACGGGGCCGTCGACGAGGCGCTCGTCGACCGGGCCCTGCACCGCGTGCTGCTGCAGAAGTGCGAACTGGGACTGCTCGACCCGGACTGGTCGCCCCTGCCCGCCGTGCTGAAGGGCGCGGACCCCGAGCAGGCCCGTGACACCGTCGACCTCGACCCTCCGGAGAACCGGGCGCTGGCCCGGGAACTCGCCGAACAGGCCTGTGTGCTGCTCGCCAACCCGGGCGGCACGCTGCCCCTGCGGGACGCCGGCCGGATCGCGGTGGTCGGGCCCCGCGCCGACGACGCGCTGGCGATGCTCGGCTGCTACTCCTTCCCCAGCCACGTGGGCGTCTCGCATCCCGAGTCCGAGATGGGGATCGACGTGCCGACGGTGCTGGAGTCGCTGCGCGGGGAGTTCCCCGGCTCCGACGTCGGCTTCGCCGCCGGCTGCGAGGTGGACGGCACGGACACGTCCCGGATCGCGGAGGCCGTGCGGCTGGCGGGGGACGCCGATGTCTGCGTCGCCGTGCTCGGCGACCGGGCCGGTCTCTTCGGCCGCGGCACGTCCGGCGAGGGCTGCGACGCGGCCGACCTCTCGCTGCCCGGTGTGCAGGGCGAGCTCCTCGACGCCCTGCTGGCCACCGGCACCCCGGTGGTCCTGGTGCTGCTGACCGGCCGCCCGTACGGGCTGGGACGCTGGGCGGACCGGACGGCAGCGGTCGTGCAGGCCTTCTTCCCGGGCGAGGAGGGCGGTCCGGCGCTGGCCGGGGTGCTCTCCGGCCGGGTCAACCCCTCGGGCCGGCTGCCGGTGAGCATTCCGCAGGGTGCGGGCGGTCAGCCGTGGACGTACCTGCAGCCGCCGCTGGGACTGGCGAGCGGGGTCAGCAACCTGGACCCGACACCGCTCTACGCCTTCGGGCACGGCCTCTCGTACACGACCTTCGACTGGGGGCAGGGCGACCCCGCCCCGGCCGAGATCCCCACCGACGGCTCCGCCGACATCGAGGTCACGGTCCGCAACACCGGGGAGCGCGAGGGCGCCGAAGTGGTGCAGCTCTACCTCCACGACCCGGTGGCCCAGACCACCCGGCCGCAGGCACGGCTGATCGGCTACGCCCGGGTCCCGCTCGCCGCCGGCGCGGCCGCCCGGGTCCGGTTCCGCTTCCACGCTGACCTGGCGTCCTTCACCGGCGTCGGAGGCACCCGCGTCGTCGAGCCCGGCGAGCTCGAACTGCGGCTCGCCACTTCCAGCGACGCCGCCGACGTCCGCCGGACGGCACGGCTGCTGCTCACCGGCCCCGAGCGCGTCGTCGACCACCGGCGACAGCTCGTCTGCGGCACCTCGGTCGAACCCGCCCCCGTACCGGAGCCGGCCGTCCACTGACCGGCGCCGCCCGCACAGCCGCACCATCCCTGTCGTGAACCTCCCCGCTGCCACCGCGCGGCTTTCCCGCCGGCTGCGGGGAGGTTCACGAAACTTTCGAAGCATCTTCATCGAACGCGCGTCGATCCCGGGGCCTGGTTCCGGTACAGGCGCGTCCACCGAAAGGGATATGTCATGCGCAAGACAACGCAGGCCGCCATGATCGGCACGGCCGCAGCGGCCCTGCTGGTCTCCTCCTTCACCCTCAGCGCCTCGGCGGCCCCGGAGCACTCCGGCTCCCACGGGAAGCCGAAGCCCCCCGCCGCCGGCACCCTGGGAGCTCTCGGCGAGCGGGCCGACCTGCGCATCGGCACGGCGGTCGACATGGCCGCCCTGGCGGCCGACGCGCCCTACCGCGCCAAGGCCGCGGGCGAGTTCAGCTCCGTCACTCCCGAGAACGTCATGAAGTGGGAGGTCGTCGAGCCGCAACGGGGCGCCTACGACTGGGCGGCGGCCGACGAGCTGGTCGACTTCGCCCGGGCCAACGGACAGCTGGTGCGCGGACACACCCTGGTCTGGCACAACCAGCTCCCCGCCTGGCTCACCGGCGGCGACTTCAGCGCCGACGAACTGCGCGCCATCCTGCGCAAGCACATCACCGACGAGGCCGGTCACTTCAAGGGCCGGATCTGGCAGTGGGACGTCGTCAACGAGGCCTTCAACGACGACGGGACCCTGCGCGACAGCATCTGGCTGCGCAAGCTCGGCCCCGGCTACATCGCCGACGCCTTCCGCTGGGCCCACCAGGCCGACCCCAAGGCCAAGCTGTTCATCAACGACTACAACATCGAGGGCGTCAACGCCAAGAGCACGGCGCTCTACAACCTCGTCGTGGAGCTGCGCAAGCAGCACGTGCCGATCGACGGCGTCGGCATCCAGGGGCACCTCTCCGTCCAGTACAACGCCCCGCACGACATCGCGGACAACATGAAGCGGTTCGACGACCTCGGTCTGGAGACCGCGATCACCGAGGCCGACGTCCGCGTCCCGATGCCCTCCGACAGCACCAAGCAGGAGGCCCAGGCGGAGGGGTACGACGTGCTGCTGCGCGGCTGCCTGCTCACCCGCCACTGCACCGACTTCACCGTGTGGGGCTTCACCGACAAGTACTCCTGGGTGCCCGGCACCTTCGCGGGTGAGGGCGCGGCCAACCTCCTGGACGAGAACTACGCGGCCAAGCCCGCGTACACGGCCCTGACCGAGGACCTGAAGCTCGCCGCCGGCCGGGACTGAGGAGGATGCGATGACCACGGTCACGGAAGGGCGCCGCGATGACTGACAGCCTCCGGATCACCGGAGTGAGGATCACCCCGGTGGCTTTCCGGGACCCGGCGTTGCTGAACGCCGTGGGCGTGCACGAACCGTACGCCCTGCGGGCGATCGTCGAGGTCGACACCGGCGAAGGGCTCGTCGGCCTCGGCGAGACCTACGCCGACGAGAGCCATCTGCGCCGCCTGCGGGCGGCCGCGGACGCCCTCACCGGGATGGACGTGTACGCGCTCGGCGCCATGCACCGCAAGGTGGCCGAGGCCCTCGCCGGGGACGACGGCACCGGCGGCTCGGGACTGACCGGGATGATCACCACCAGCAGCGCCGTCGACCGGGTCTTCTCCCCGTTCGAGGTCGCCTGTCTGGACCTCCAGGGGAAGGCCGCCGGCCGCCCGGTCAGCGACCTTCTGGGCGGGGCGGTGCGGGACTCCGTCCCCTTCAGCGCCTACCTCTTCTACAAGTGGGCGGGACATCCCGGCGCCGAACCCGACGACTGGGGCGAGGCGTCGGACCCGGACGCCGTGGTCGCCCAGGCCCGGCGCATGATCACCGAGTACGGGTTCACCGCGATCAAGCTCAAGGGCGGCGTCCGGCCGCCGGAGGAGGAGATCGAGGCGGTGCTCGCCCTGCGCGAGGCCTTCCCCGGAGTCCCGTTGCGGCTGGACCCGAACGCGGCCTGGAGCGTGCCCACTTCGGTCGCGGTGGCCCGCCGCCTGGAGGGGGTCCTGGAATACCTGGAGGACCCCACTCCCGGCCTGGCGGGCATGGCGGAGGTGGCGCGGCAGACCCCGATCCCGCTCGCCACCAACATGTGCGTCGTCGCCTTCGAGCATCTGGCGCCCGCCGTCGAGCAGGGCTCCGTCCAGGTGGTGCTCTCCGACCACCACTACTGGGGCGGTCTGCACCGCTCGAAGCTGCTCTCCGGAATCTGCGACACCTTCGGCGTGGGGCTGTCCATGCACTCCAACTCCCATCTCGGCATCAGCCTCGCCGCGATGACCCACCTGGCAGCCGCCACCCCTCACCTCACCTACGCCTGTGACACCCACTGGCCGTGGAAGACGGAGGAGGTCGTCGAGCCCGGCGTACTCGCCTTCACCGACGGGTCCGTGCAGGTCCCCAAGGGGCCGGGGCTCGGTGTCGAGCTCGACCGGGACGCGCTGGCCAGGCTGCACGAGCAGTACCTCGGCTGCGGTCTGCGCAACCGGGACGACACCGGCTACATGCGCCGGATCGTCCCGGGCTACGAGAAGAAGTCGCCGCGCTGGTGACCCGCCGCGGAGCCCGCCGCCGGCTCCGCGGCCCCCTCCCCACCCCTTCACAGGACATCGAGGATCTCTCATGGCCCCTCTCGACTGGGCCGCCCTGGGCGGCTACTTCCTGGTGATGCTGCTCATCGGCCTCTGGTCGCACAAGCGCGTCGGTGACGTCAGCGACTACTTCACCGGTGGCGGCCGGATGCCCTGGTGGCTCTCCGGCATCTCCCACCACATGTCCGGCTACAGCGCCGCCGTGTTCGTCGCGTACGCCGCCATCGCGTACAGCTACGGGATCACCGTCTACGTCTGGGCCTTCCTGCCGCTCGCCCTCGGCACCGGCGTCGGCGCCTGGCTGTTCGCCCCGCGCTGGAACCGGCTGCGGCAGCGGTACGCGGTGGCGTCGCCGCTGGAGTACCTCGCCAAGCGGTACAACGTCCCCACCCAGCAGGCCCTCGCGTGGAGCGGCGCCCTGCTCAAGGTCTTCGACGTCGCCGCCAAGTGGGCGTCGGTGGCGGTCCTGCTCAACGTGTTCACCGGTATGTCCATGACCGCCGGCATCCTGATCACCGGCGTGGTCACCCTGCTCTACTGCACCGTCGGCGGACTGTGGGCCGACGCGCTCACCGACTTCGGCCAGTTCATCATCCAGGGCTTCGCGGCGCTGGCCATGGTCTGGGTCGTCCTCGACCGGCTCGGCGACGGCATATCCGGCCTCGGCACGATCTGGCACCGGCTGCCGGAGGGCCACGGCCACCCGCTGGTCGGTCCGTACACCGCGACCTTCCTCGGCGCGTACGTCGTCGTGAAGCTCTTCGAGTACAACGGCGGCATGTGGAACCTGGCCCAGCGCTACATGGCCACGGACACCCCGAAGGCCGCCCGGCGCTCGGCCGGGCTCTCCGCCGTGCTGTACGTGGTGTGGCCCGCGGTCCTGCTGTTCCCGCCGCTCGCCGCGGCCGTGCTGCTGCCGGACATCACCGAGCCGCAGAAGGTCTACGCACTGATGGCGGAGTCGTATCTGCCCGCCGGTCTGGTGGGGCTGACGCTCGCGGGGATGTTCTCCCACACGATGGCCATGGCCTCCTCCGACGCCAACGCGGTCTCCGCCGTCGTGACCCGGGACATCATCCCGGCCCTCGTCCGCGGAGCCAGGGACCTGTCCGCGGCGACCGGGCTGCTCATCGCCCGGGTCTGCACGGTCGTGTTCATCACCATCAGCATGGTCGTCGCCATCGAGGCCGATCACTTCGGCGGGGTGCTGGGCATCATCGTCGGCCTGGTCGCGGCCGTGATGGGACCGATCTCCATCCCGATGCTGCTCGGCCTGCTGCCCCTCTTCCGCCGGTGCGGTCCGCGGGCCGCGCTGTCCTCCTGGGGGCTCGGGCTGATCGGCTACGTGCTGGTGAAGTTCGTCCTCGACAGCACCGACCAGACCCTGGTCATCGTCACCCCGCTGGTGACCTCGCTGGTGGTGTACGTCGTCGCCGGGCTGCTCGCCCCCGAACCCGACGAGACGGCCGACGCGATCGTCGCGGCGGTCTCGGGCCCCGACGGCGACGACGAGCCGGCCGCGGCCGCGCGGCCGCAGCCCGTGGTGCCCGGCTCCGCCGGCTGACCCGCGCCGGGGCCCCTACCGGAGAACCGTTCCGGGCACTGATCCACCCAATTTGTCATGAGTATGAACAAATAGGAGAGCAGTATGGACGACAACGTCCCGCAGTACGCCGGCCGCAGAGCGGTACTGGGGCTCGGACTGGGCCTCACCGCACTCACCGCGACCCCCCTCGGCTCCCTCCTCGGCCTGTCGGCCGAGGCGTCCGCGAGCGGCCACGGTCCCGCGGTGCGGCCGACGGACCCCGGCGCGTACATCTCGTTCACCCCCCGGCGCGGCAGCTTCGCCCTGGTCAGGAACGGGCGAGCGGTCCCGATCCTGGTCAGCGACCGCGACTGGGCGGGTGTCGTCCGGGTGGCGGGTGACCTGCAGAGCGATCTCGAACGGGTCACCGGCACGCGCCCCACGCTCTCGCACGGCGCGGTGCCCCAGGGGCGCGAGATCACGATCATCGGCACGGTGGGCCGCAGCCCGCTGATCGACGGACTCGTCGCCCGGGGCAAGCTCGACGTCTCCGCGATCCGGGGCAAGTGGGAGACCAGCCTCCAGACCGTCGTCGACAAGCCGCTGCCCGGCGTCGACCGGGCCTTCGTGATCGCGGGCAGTGACCAGCGCGGCACGATCTACGGCACGTACGACGTCTCGCGCGGGATCGGCGTCTCGCCCTGGTACTGGTGGGACGACGTCACCCCCGTACACCGGGACGAGATCCACGTGCTGCCCGGCCGTCACACCCAGGGCACCCCCGCCGTGAAGTACCGCGGCTTCTTCATCAACGACGAGAACCCGGCGCTCGGCACCTGGGCCCCCGCCTACTTCGGCCCCGGCAAGGCGCCCGGCTTCGAGGGCGGCTTCAACGCCGACTTCTACGCCAGGATCTTCGAGGTCATGCTCCGCCTCAAGGCCAACTACCTCTGGCCGGCCGTGTGGGGACGCGCGTTCGCCGAGGACGACCCGCTCAACCACGCCACCGCCAAGGCGTACGGCGTCGTCATGGGCACCTCGCACGAGGCCCCCATGATGCGCGGCATCGAGGAGTGGAACCGGCACGCGGTCGCGGCGGTGCGCGACAGCGCCGGCGCCATCACCACCCCCGGTCACGACCCCTACGGCGGCACCGGCGAATGGTCCTTCCGCCGCAACGCCGAGGCGCTCAAGGACTACTGGGCCGAGGGCATCCGCCGGATGAAGGACGAGGACTTCGAGGGCGTCGTCACCCTCGGCATGCGCGGGAACGGCGACGTCAGCCTGCCCGACGGCGACGGCATCGAGCTGATGACGGAGATCATCGCCACCCAGCGCGAGATCCTGGCCGAGGTCTCCGGCAGGGACGTCACCACCATTCCGCAGGTCTGGACCCTCTACAAGGAGGTCCAGCGCTACTGGGACCGCGGACTGCGGGTCCCCGACGACGTCACCGTGGTGCTCACCGACGACAACTGGGCGAACATCCGCAAGCTGCCCGACCTGGAGAACGAGGCGCGCGAGGGCGGTTACGGCCTCTACTACCACTTCGACTACGTCGGGGTCGGCCGCAACTACAAGTGGGTGGACACGGCGTCCCTGCCGAACATGTGGGACCAGCTCCACCAGTCCGTCGCCTACGGGAACCACGGTCTGTGGGTCACCAACGTCGGCGACCTCAAGGGCAACGAACTGCCCACCCAGTTCTTCCTGGAGTACGCCTGGAACCCCGAGCGCTGGACCCTGGACCGGCTGCCCGAGTGGGAGGAGCGGTACGCCCGGCAGAACTTCGGCGAGAAGCAGGCAGCCGAGGTGGCCGCCGTCCTGCGCGCCTACGCCCGGCTCCAGTCGCGGCGCAAGCCCGAACTGCTCAACCGCAAGATCACCCTCGACCCGGCCAAGGACCCCGCCAAGGACGGCTCCGCGATCGTGTACGACGACGGGGCGACCCCGTTCAGCATCGTCGACTACCGCGAACTGGAACGTGTCACCGAGGAATGGCGGGAGCTCGGCGCCGAGGCCGAGCGGGTCGGGCGCCGGCTGCCGGCCTCCGCCCAGGACGCCTGGTACGAACTGGTCGGCTACGAGGTCACGGCCACCGCCAACCTGTACGCGCTGCGCGAGGCGGAGTTCACCAACCTGCACTACGCCGCCCAGGGCCGGGCCCGCACCAACGACCTGGCGGCCGTCGCCGAGGCCCGGCTCGCCGATGACCTGGCCCTGGCCGACCGCTTCAACACCCAGGTCGCCGACGGCAAGTGGCAGGGCTTCCAGACCCAGCCGCACATCGACTACGGCGACGTGGCCCGGTACGGCCCGAACGCGCCCTGGCAGCAGCCCGAGATCAACAACGTCGCGCTCAAGGACGTGATCTTCCCCGCGGTGAAGCGGATCGAGCTGCCCGCCGGCGCCGGGATGGGCGTCGCCGTCGACGGCTCGGCCGCATGGTGGCCGCACGAGCAGAGCCCGGCCGTGCTGCCGGTCTTCAGCCCGTACCAGAGCCAGCCCGCCCAGTACATCGAGGTCTTCAACCGGGGCCGCGCGCCGTTCGACTACCGCGTGCGCACCGGCGCCTCCTGGCTGACCGCGGACCGCGTCCGGGGCCGGGTCGAGCAGCAGGACCGGATCACCCTGCGCGTCGACTGGGCGAGGGCCCCGGAGGGGGTCACCGAGGTGCCGGTCACCGTCACCGGCCCGGACGGCCTGGAGGTGGTCGTCACGGCGGTCGTCGACCGTCCCGCCCTGTCCCGCTCGCGCCTCGACGGCTTCGTCGAGGCCAACGGGTACGTCTCCATCGAGGCCGACCACTACAGCCGGGCCGTCGACGGCGGCGGCATCCACTGGCAGCGCATCCCGGACATCGGACGGACCGGAGCCGGGATGGAACCCTTCCCGGTCACCGCGGCCCGGCAGACCCCCGGCGGCGACAGCCCGCGGCTGGAGTACCGCGTCAGTCTGTTCACCACCGGCCCGGTCACCGTCCACGCGTACCTGTCGCCCCGCAACAACCCGCTGCCGACCGACGGGCTCACCTACGCGGTCTCCTTCGACGACGCCGCACCGCAGTCGGTGAACGTCACGAAGGTGACGGGGGCCGACGACGGCACCATGAACGCGCAGTGGGCGCGCAACACCTCCGACAACGTCAACATCACCAGGACGGTGCACCACGTCGGCGCCGCCGGAGTGCATGTGCTGAAATTCTGGATGGTCGACCCCACGGTGGTGCTGCAGAACCTGGTGATCGACACCGGCGGTCTCAAGCCCAGCTACCTGGGCCCGCCGGAGAGCCTCCGGCTGCGCTGAGCCCGGGGGCCCGGGCCATGTCCCGTCCGGCGCGTGACGCGCCGGGCGGGACGCAGAGGAGAGCAGAGCGATGACGAGCGAGAACGAGGACACCGGCGCGCCCGCCGGAGACCTGGAGATCACCCCCGTCGGTGCGGGGGTCGAGATCAGGGCCACGGCGTCGACCGGCGCACTCGCCTTCGTCTGCACCCCGGCCCGGGCCCGGGAACTGGCCACCGCTCTCGGCCTCGCGGCGGACGAGGCCGAGAGCGCGCGGTCGGCGGACCCGGTCACCGTCAGGGCGGACGGACTGCGCCGCGGAGACGTGCGCGACGGCGACCGCGCCATGACGGTGGACTCCGTCCGGATCGACGGGGCCACCGCCCACATCACCTGGAAGTCGGGCGCCGGACGCAGCTGGACCCAGCTCTACGACGCCGGCACCCGCATCACGCTGCGCCGCCGCGGCCGGTAGTCCGGGCAACCCGTGGTCCTCCGCGTCCGCCCTGCCATGCGCGCCCGGGGGAGGGGGCGCACCCTGGAGGGGAGACTCCGGAGGTGAGCGCCATGACACAGACGGCTGTCGGATGGCACATCGAGCTGGAATTCGAGGAAGACACCCACCGCACCCGCGCGGCCGCCCTGGTGCGGCTGTCCGACGGGAGCGAGGTGCGCGCCCACGGCTACGCCAGCCGCCATCCCTCCGACTCCGAACAGCCCAGGGTGGGCGAGGAGATCGCGGGGGCCCGCGCACTCAACGAACTGGCGATGAAACTGCTGACCAAGGCCCACGACGAGATCGACGAGGCGTCCGGCCGTTCGTCGTACCCGCTGACCTGACGCGTCGCGCGTAACGGGCTCCTCGTTTCGCCCCTTGTACGGGAGGCGTCGTAATTTGACGGACGTCGTAGTACGGGATGTATCGTACTAGCGATCCTTCCGTACCCGGCGAAACGGAGTCCGTCGTGAGTGCCCTTTTCGAGCCCTTCACCCTGAGGTCGCTTGTCGTGCCCAACCGGGTATGGATGGCACCCATGTGCCAGTACTGCGCCGCGGTGGAGGGCCCCGGGACGGGTGTCCCCACCGACTGGCACTTCGCCCATCTCGCCGCCCGCGCCGTCGGCGGCACCGGTCTGATCCTCACCGAGGCGACGGCCGTCAGCCCGGAGGGGCGCATCAGCCCGGCCGACCTCGGCATCTGGAACGACACCCAGGTCGCGGCCTTCCGCCGCATCACGGACTTCGTCAAGGCCCAGGGATCGGCCGTGGGCATCCAGCTGGCGCACGCCGGCCGGAAGGCCTCCACCGCGGCCCCCTGGACCGGCGGCGGACCGGTCGGCCCCGACGCCCACGGCTGGACGCCCGTCGCCCCCAGCCCACTGCCCTTCGACACCGGCTACCCCGTCCCGCACGAGCTGACCGTGGACGAGATCCAGGCCGTCGTCGCCGACTTCCGCGAGGCCGCGCGCCGCGCGCTCGAGGCGGGATTCCAGGTCGTCGAGGTGCACGGCGCGCACGGCTACCTCGTCGGACAGTTCCTGTCGCCGCACAGCAACCACCGCACCGACGCGTACGGCGGCAGCTACGACAACCGCGTCCGCTTCGCCCTCCAGGTCGTCGACGCCGTACGGGAGGTGTGGCCCGAGGACCTGCCCGTCTTCTTCCGCATCTCGGCGACGGACTGGCTCACCGAGAACGCCGAGGACGAGCGCGAGGGCTGGACCGCGGACGAGACCGTACGGCTGGCCGAGGAACTCCGGGCGCACGGCGTCGACCTGCTGGACGTCTCCACCGGCGGAAACGCCCCCCGCGCACGCATCGAGACCGGCCCCGGCTACCAGGTCCCCTTCGCCGAGCGCGTGAAGCGGGAGACCTCGCTTCCCGTCGCCGCCGTCGGTCTGATCACCGACCCGCAGCAGGCCGAGAAGATCCTCGCCGAGGGCAGCGCGGACGCCGTGCTCCTCGGACGCGAACTGCTGCGCAGCCCGTCCTGGGCGCAGTACGCGGCCCGCGAGCTGAGCGACCGCGCCCACGCCCCCGAGCAGTACGCGTACGCGATCTGACCGAACCGGCCCGAAGCCCTTCCCGCGCGTCCCGTCCGGCCGTCCTGCGACGCCTGGGCGGGCGGACGGGAAGGGCGGTTGCGTATGTGCCGTCCGGATCGCGGCATCCGTTCACCGCGCATTCATCCGGGATGACGGCTGAGGCATTCCCTCCCGCGCCACAGGGACCTACGCTCGGCGGCGAATCGATCAACGTTGCGACCGGCCGGACCCGGCCACTGACAACGTTGTCCGGACTCCCTGGAAGGTACCGCGACATGCCCCCCAGACAGCTGACCGCGACGCGGCGCCTCGCCGCGCGAACAGCCGCCGTGGTCGTCACCGGCGCGCTGGCCGCCGCCGTCCTGCCCGCCGCCGCACAGGCCGCGGCACCCGTCACCCGGCCCACCGCCTACGTGGACCCGCTGATCGGCAGCGCCAACGGCGGCAACACCTTTCCCGGCGCCACGCTCCCGTACGGGATGATCGCCTGGTCGCCGACGAGCACCAGAGGCGACCAGACGAGCACCGGCGCCGCGAACGGTTACGAGTACGGCGCCACCCGGTTGCGCGGACTGAGCCTCACCCACGTCAACGGCGCCGGATGCAACCCCGGCGCGGCCGGCGACATCCCGATCATGCCGTTCGTCGGTGACGTCACCTCGTCGCCGTCCGCCGACACCAAGGACGCCGTCTACGCGGCGGACTTCTCGCACGACGACGAGCGAGCCGTTCCGGGCCGTTACACCCTCGGCCTCGACTCGGGGGCCACCGCCGATCTCGCGGTGAGCCGCCGCGCCGGCGTGGCCGACTTCTCGTTCCCGGCCGGGAAGCCCGCCAACCTCCTCTTCCGCGTCTCCAACTCGCTCAACGGCAGCGAGGACGCCGAGGTGAAGATCGACACAGCGCACCGCAAGGTGACGGGGTCGGTGCTCACCGGCGCGTTCTGCGGCCGGCGGGCCAACGGCGGCACCAACAACCGCAAGAGCTACTACCGCCTCTACTTCAGCGCCTCCTTCGACCGCGCCTTCTCCTCGACCGGCACCTGGAAGGACGGCACGCTCGCCCCCGGCTCGACCGCGGGCAGCGGTGGCGAGGGCTACGCCACCGGAGCGGACCGGGCAGGCCGCGGATCGGGCGGCTGGGTCGGCTTCGACACCACGTCCGACAACGACGTCCACATGCGGATCGGCATCTCCTACGTCAGCCAGGCGGGCGCCGAGACCAACCTGAGGAAGGAAATCGCACCGCGCGCCGGCGTGGACGAGGTCGCGGCCGCCGCGAGCCGGGCCTGGGACCGCGAACTGAGCTCCGTCCGCACGGGCGGCGGTACCGAGGCGCAGCGCACCACCTTCTACACCGCGCTGTACCACTCCCTCATGCAGCCCAACCTGATCAGCGACACCGACGGGCGCTACCCCGGCATGGACGGCGCGCCCCACCGGATCGAGCGCGGGCAGGGGGCGCAGTACAGCAACTTCTCCGGCTGGGACCAGTACCGCGCGCAGATACAACTGCTCGCCCTCCTCAAGCCGGACGTCGCCGGTGACTTCGCCCAGTCGCTGTACAACTTCGCCCGGCAGAACGGCGGCGTGTGGGACCGCTGGGTCCACATCAACGGCGCCACCCACGTCATGACCGGCGACCCCACCGCGGCCACCCTTGCCACGTTCTACGCCATGGGGGTACGGAACTTCGACTACGAGGGCGCGTACGAGTCGCTGGCGCGCCAGGCGACCGTTCCCGTCGACGACGGGCTCTCGGACGCGGGCTGTCCGGGTCAGTGCACCGGTCAGCGGCCCAACCTGGCCCAGTACCTGGCGTCCCACTACGCGCCGCAGGACGTGTGCCACTGCTGGGGCGGCGCCGCCGAGACGCTGGAGGACGCGGTCGCCGACGCCGCACTCGGCCGCTGGGCGCGACTGCTCGGGCGGGACGAGGAGGCAGCGGCGTTCGAGGAGCGCGGTGGCTGGTGGCGCAACGTGTACAACCCCGAGGCCACGGACGGAGCCGGCGCCCACGGCTACATCCAGGCCCGCAACCTCGACGGTTCCTGGGTCACGCCGTTCAGCCCCGGCAGTGACCGGGGATTCGCCCAGGGCACCAGCGCCACGTACACCTGGATGGTCCCGCAGGACGTCCAGGGGCTCGCCGAGGCGATGGGCGGCCGGGACGTGGCGGCGCAGCGTCTGGACGGCTTCTTCCACAAGGCGGACGGCTCCTGGTCGGTCAAGGGCGGTGACGCCGTGCGCTACGACCCGACGAACGAGCCCGGTATCCACGCCCCTTGGCTCTACAACGCTCTCGGGCAGCCCTGGAAGACCCAGGAGACCGTCCGCGAGATCCTGGACACGGTCTACGGGACGGGCCCGAGCGGTCTGCCCGGCAACGACGACCTGGGCACCATGTCCGCCTGGTACGTCTTCTCCGCGCTGGGTCTGTATCCGCAGACGCCGGGCGGCGCCGCATTCCTGCTGGGAGCGCCGCTGTTCCCGAAGGCGGTGATCGACCGGCCGCACGGCAAGGACATCACCATCAGCGCACCGGCGGCCGGCGCCGGCCATCCCTACATCGACGCGGTGACGGTCGACGGGCGTGCCCACGAACGGTCGTGGACGGACGCGAGCCTGCTCACGCGGGGCGGATCGCTGGCCTACCGGCTGGCCCCGACGGCCAACACCTCGTGGGCCACGGCTCCTTCGGGGCTGCCGCGGTAGAGCGGCAAAGCTGCCGCGCCGGATCGCCGCGTTCCTGAGCGGCGATCCGGCGCGGGCGGTGCGCGCGTCCGGGGCCACGGATTTATATCGTTGAAAATTCTCCGTGCACGACTGTTGTTTTACGTTTGGTGCTGTGGCTCAATGTTCGATTATGTGCTGTGCCTCACAGGTTCGAGGCACGTGAGCTCTCTCGACAGGACGACGCCTTGAGACGACAAATGCCCCGGTCCCGCGCTGTTCTCAGAACGGTGGCCTGCGCCGCCGCACTCCTGATACCCGTCGGAGCCACCCTGGTCCCGGCGGCCGCGGCCACCCCGGCCGCCGCCGCCGGTGCCGCCTCCGCGACCACGTTCACGGCCGGCGATCCGGCCACCGCCGTCCACGGGCTGAAGGGTGAGTACTTCAGCATGTCCGCGCCCGGTGCGCGGGACTTCGCCAAGCTCGGCGGGGTCGCCCTCGACCCGCAGATCAACTTCCCCGGTCTCACCGGCACGTTCGAGTCCACCACCGGCCGGACCGAGAACACCACCGCCCGCTGGACCGGCGCCATCACGGCCCCCGAGGACGGCGACTACACCTTCGCCGCGAGCGGCGACAACGGCTTCCGGCTCTTCATCGACGGCCAGGTGGTCATCGATCACTGGGTGCCCGACTGGGACAACGAGCAGACCAGCAAGCCGGTCGCGCTCAAGGCCGGTGAGCCGCACGAGTTCAGGCTGGAGATGTTCCAGGACACCGGCGGTGCCAACATGTTCCTGCGCTGGTCGAGCGCGAAGCTCGCCAGGCAGATCGTGCCCGAGTCCGCCTTCACCCCGCCGGCCGGCTTCGAGGTCTACCCCGTCGGGCTGAGCGTCTCGGACGACGGGCTGAAGCTCCAGGCGACGTTCGACGACAAGGTCAGCGACTACGCGGCGCTGAAGGACCACCTCACGATCGAGGCCGACACCTCACCTATCCCGGTGAAGTCCGTCGCCCCGGTGCCCGGCGACCCCAAGGCGCTCCTCGTCACCCTGACCGGGCCGGTGCTCAAGGGCCAGCAGGTCAGGGTCGCGTACGACGGCGAGGCGGGCCTCCGGGCGGGCGGCGAGACCGTTCCGCAGATCAGCCGCAGTGCCCGCAACCTGTCCACGCACCGGCTGACCACCACCTGGGGCGACAAGGTCGACCGCGACCACCCGCTGCCGGAGTACCCCCGTCCGCAGCAGGTGCGCGACGACTGGAAGAACCTCAACGGCCCGTGGGAGTTCGCCGGAGCCGCGGCGGGCGAGCAGCCGGTCTTCGGCAAGACCCTCGGTGAGCGCATCACCGTGCCCTACCCCGTCGAGTCGCAGCTCTCCGGTCTCGAGCGCCACGAAGACCACATGTTCTACCGGAAGCTCGTCACCGTCCCGAAGAACTGGTCCGTCAAGGGCGACAAGGCCGGCAAGGACAAGGGCAACCGGCTGAAGCTCAACTTCGGCGCCGTCGACTACCAGGCGCGCGTCTGGGTCAACGGCAAGCAGGTCGCCGAGCACACCGGTGGTTACACCGCCTTCAGCGCGGACATCACCGACGCGGTCAAGGGCAGCGGGCCGCAGGAAATCGTCGTCGCGGTCACCGACACCACCGGAGCCGACCAGCCCACGGGCAAGCAGTCGGCCAACCCCGGCGGCATCTTCTACACCGCCTCCTCCGGTATCTGGCAGACGGTCTGGATGGAGCCCGTCGCCCCGGCAGCCGTCGACTCCCTGACGACCACCCCCGACATCGACAAGGGCCGGCTCGCCCTGACGGTCAACTCCGAGGACGCCTCGGAGTCCGCCCGGATCACCGCCGTCGCCCGCGACAAGAAGGGCAAGGTCGTCGGCCGGATCACCGGCCCGGCCAACCACGAGCTGAGCCTGCCGGTCGCGAAGCAGCACCTGTGGACGCCCGACGACCCCTACCTGTACGACCTGGAGGTCACCCTCAAGGACGGACGGTCCAAGGACACCGTCGACAGCTACTTCGGCATGCGCTCGTTCGGCGTCGCCGAGGTCGGCGGGTACCAGAAGCTGGTGCTCAACGGAAAGCCGTTCTTCTCCCTCGCCCAGCTCGACCAGGGCTTCTACCCCGACGGCCTGAACACGGCGCCCAGCGACTCCGCCCTGGTCTTCGACCTGAAGGCGCAGAAGGACCTGGGCTTCAACTCCGTCCGCAAGCACATCAAGGTCGAGCCCGCGCGCTGGTACTACCACGCCGACCAGCTGGGTCTGCTGGTGTGGCAGGACTTCGTCTCCGGCAACCTCACCAACGAGAAGGGCCACAAGGCCTTCCTCGACCAGGGGGCCGAGATGATGCGGCAGTTGCACAACTACCCGTCGATCGGCGCCTGGATCGTCTTCAACGAGGGCTGGGGCGAGTGGGACCGCACCGAGACCGGCAAGATCACCGAGCAGGTCCAGGCCGCCGACCCCTCGCGCGTCGTCAACGCCCACAGCGGTGTCAACTGCTGCAACTCCAAGGGTGACTCGGGCAAGGGCGACATCATCGACCACCACGACTACAACAACACCGACCCGGCCTTCCCGGACGCCGGCCGCGCGGCGATGGACGGAGAGCACGGCGGCTTCACCCTGCGGATGCCCGGGCACATGTGGCCCGGCGCGCCCACCGCGATCTACAGCGGTGTCGCGGACAAGGCGGCCCTGACCGCCAAGTACGTCGAGAACACCCGCACGCACTACCTGGAGGCGGCCGGCGCCGAACTCTCCGGCTCCATCTACACCCAGGTGACCGACCTGGAGAACGAGCTCAACGGGCTCTGGACGTACGACCGCCGCGAGATCAAGGTCGACCCCGCCCAGGTGCGGAAGATCAACCTGGAGGTCATCGCCGCAGGCGCGGCCGCGGGCGAACGGGACGAGATCAAGGGCGGCGGCGCCTGGGCCCTCGACGAGAACAAGGGGACCGTGGCCGCCGACAGCGGGCCGAACCACAAGGACCTCACCCTCTCCGCGGGGGCGTCCTGGACGGCCGGAGTGCGGGGCTCGGCGCTGAAGTTCAACGGCCAGGGCCAGTACGCGCAGACCGACGGCCCGGTCGTCGACACCACCGGTGACTACACCGTGTCGGCCTGGGCCTCGCTGGACGCGCTTCCCGGCAACTACGCCACCGTCGTCAGCCAGGACGGCCGGCGCCAGGAGAACCCGTTCTATCTCCAGTACGGCCAGGGCGCGTTCGCCTTCTCCACCCCGGGCGCCCACCGGGCCCGGCTGGAGATGACGCCGGAGCTCGGCCGGTGGTACCACCTCGTCGGCGTCCGCAGCGGTGACGAGATCAAGCTGTACGTCGACGGCGAGCTCGCCGCGACCGCGGCGGCCGGGACCGCCGATGTCAGCACCGGAGCGCTGTCCGTGGGCCGCGCCAAGTGGTCGGGCGGGAACACCGACTTCTGGAACGGTTCCGTCGACCAGGTCGCGGTGTACGACAAGGCGCTGACGGCCGACGAGGTGAGCGCGCTGCACGACACCGAGCAGCCGTAGCCGACAGCTTCCCGGTGAAGCGCTGAACAACTGGACGCTGCCTGCTGCCGCCCCCGCGGCAGCAGGCAGCGGCATGCGCCCCGACCGGAGCCCGGGGCGCTGTGTGAGGATCGAGGAATGGGAGAGCCGCACATCCGTCACCGACGCGACGACGACCTGAAGGCCTGCGTCGAGGCATTGGCCACCGTTCACGAAGCGGACCGTTACCCCGCCGAGTGGCCGGCCGACCCGGGAGGCTGGCTGACGCCCGACCGCATGCTCGACGCCTGGGTGGCGGTGGAGGGCGCGGACGTCCTGGGCCATGTGGCGCTGACCCGCACCGACGACGCCCTGGCCGCGGACGCGGGGCTCGCGCAGGACGAACTCGCCTCGGTGGCACGGCTGTTCGCCACGGCGTCGGCCCGCCGGCGCGGCGTGGCGCGTGCGCTGCTGGCCACCGCGACGGCAGCCGCGGCCGCCGAGGGTCTGCGGCTGGTCCTGGAGGTGGAGGACGGCGGCGGCGCCGCCATCGCCCTCTACGAACGCGCCGGATGGCGTCATGCCGGCACCCGCGCCGGCGACTGGACGACGGCCGACGGACGGACGGCGCTGCTGCACACCTATGTGGCCCCGGCGGGAGGGGACGCGTGAGACGACCGACGGCCCGGCCACGACGCGGTCGCGTCGCACCGGGCCGTGGCCGTGACGGGGAGCCGTGCTCAGCTCACGGCGCCCAGGGCGCCTCCACCGCCCACGTGGTGTCCTCGGTGAACGTCGCCGGGTTGTCCCAGGCGTGCGTTCCGCCCGGCGTGGCCAGCCACACCTCCGAGTCGATGTGGCGCAGATAGCTGCCGGGCAGATTGGCGCTGGACAGCCGCACCCCTCCCGTACCGGCGACGGCGCACCAGGTGGCGTCGGCCCTGAACAGGGCCGAACCGTCGTCGGCGTCCCGCCGGACCCGGAAGTTCTGGTGCCGGAGGTACTCGCCGGGATAGTTGCGGGACTCCAGCGAGTAGCAGTTGCCGTTGGCGAGGCCGGCGACGATCCTCCACGTGGCGTCGTTCTTGAGCAGCGCGCTGCTCGCGCCGTCGACGACCGCGGTGAAGGCCAGCCCGTCCTGGTGGCGCAGGTACTTGTCGGTGTACCCGGGCGTGGTGACCCGCAGGGACTTGTACTGCCCGGTGGGCAGGGTCACCGGGGGAGCGGGGTTCTTCGAGGCGTTGATGAGGGCCTGGTTGGCCGCCTTCACCCGGGCGGTGTCCACCTTCACGACCTGGCGGTCGTAGGTGAGCAGACCGTTCGCCTCGTTCTCCACATCGGTGATCTCCGTGTACACGGAGGCGGAGAGGCCCGCGGGCAGCTGACCGGTACGGATGCTGTCGAGCAGACCGACGAACCGGTTGTTCAGCGCGGAGACGCTCGCCTGGTCCTCGTAACTGAAACCGCCGCCGGGGTACCACTCGTGTCCGGGGACCTTGTAGCCGAGTCCGCCGAACTCCCCGAGCACGGCTGCCCGGGTCGCTGTCGGGGCGGTGTTGCCGGGGCCGACGTAGATGTGGTTGTCGATCACGTCCCCGTTGCCGCCGTCCACCGACCCGCAGCAGTTGACGCCGCTCATGTTGTTCACCAGCCGCGACGGGTCGTACGCCTTCACGTCACTGGCGATGCGCGCTTGGTCGTACTGCCCCCAGCCCTCGTTCTGGTCCACCCACATGACCAGTGAGGGCGAGCTGCGGTGCTGGTCGATGACGGCGTGGTACTCGGCCTCCCACTGGGTGCGGGCCGCCGTGGCGGGACTCTTGCCGGTGTCCATGGCGGGCATGTCCTGCCAGACCAGGAGCCCCAGCTTGTCGGCCCAGTAGAACCAGCGCTGCGGTTCGACCTTGATGTGCTTGCGGACCATGTTGAAGCCGAGGTCCTTGTGCGCCTGGAGGTCCGACTTGAGGGCCGCGTCGGTCGGCGCGGTGTAGATGCCGTCGGGCCAGTAGCCCTGGTCCAGCGTGCCGGTCTGGAAGACGAACTTCCCGTTCAGGACCGGGCGCAGGATGTTGTCCACCTTCGCCACGGCGATCGAGCGCATGCCCGCGTAACTGCCCACCGCGTCGGTGACGGCCGATCCGTCGAGCAGCTCCGCCTTCACGTCGTACAGGAACGGGTCGTCCGGACTCCACAGCCGGGCGTTCGGAACCGGTACGGCGATCTCGGCGCCCACGGTCCCGGTGGCGGTGCCGACCACGGTGCCGCCGCTGGAGACGGTGATCCGGGCACTGCGGCCGGCCGCGGAAGCGGCCTGCGCCGTGACCCGCAGCGTGCTGTCGCCGAGCCTCGGAGTCATGTCCAGGCGGGTGAGGTGGGCCGCCGCGACCGGCTCCAGCCAGACCGTCTGCCAGATGCCGGACGCCGCCGTGTAGAAGATGCCGCCGCCGCTGTGGGGCCGTACGTCGTTGATGCGCTGCTTGCCGACGGCCTGGCCGCCGGTCTGTGTCGGGTCGTAGACGGAGACCACGACCGTGTTCGTCCCGCCGTTGAGCCGCGGTGTGATGTCGTACGCGAACGAGTCGTAGCCGCCCTTGTGCGCCCCGACCTGGGTGCCGTTGACCCAGACCGTGGTCTGCCAGTCGGAAGCGCCGAAGTTGAGCTCGACCCGGCGGCCGCTCCAGTCGGCGGGCACGGTGAAGGTGCGCTTGTACCAGAGCTTGTCGTTCTCGGTGATCTTCCGCTGGATGCCCGAGAGCGCCGACTCCGCGACGAACGGCACCCGGATCTGATCGGGGAACGACGCCGGCTGCCCGGCGTCCCGGCCGGTCACCGCGAAGTCCCAGAGGCCGTTGAGGTTCGCCCAGTCGGGCCGCGTCAGCTGGGGGCGCGGGTACTCGGGAAGCGGCTTGTCGACCGGGACCTGGCCGGTCCACGGTGTCGTCATGGGAGAGGGCTTCGGCGCCCAGGCGGCGGCGCCGGCCGGCGCCGAGCCGATCCCGGTCAGTGCGGTGGACACCAGCGCCAGCAGCCCGGTCGTGGCGATCGCCCGTCTCCACCACGGCCTTCGGCCGGGCACACGTAAACGGCTCATCGGTTCGTCTCCTTCGTTCGGTTCGGCCCCGGGACGGGGAAACTCCCCGCGCCGGGTGGCGCGGGGAGCGGTGCCAGATGGCGTGGAACGGTCAGAGGAGCTGCCAGAGGTGGTCGTCGGTGCCGTTGTCGTCGAACTGGACGACGTGGGCGCTGTCGGCGGTGGACATGGTGTCGACGCCGAGGACCTTTCCGGAGTGGCGGTTGCGGATGCGGTACCAGCCGTCGCCGTCCGGGACGAGCTGCCAGAGGTGGTCGTCGGTGCCGTTGTCGTCGAACTGGACGACGTGGGCACTGTCGGCCGTGGACATGTTGTCGACGCCGAGGACCTTTCCGGAGTGGCGGTTGCGGATCCGGTACCAGCCGTCGCCCTCGGGGACGAGCCGCCAGTCGTGGTCGTCGGTGCCCGTGTCACCGAACTGGACGACGTGGGCGCTGTTGGCGGTGGACATGGTGTCGACGCCGAGGACCTTTCCGGAGTGCTGGTTGCGGATCCGGTACCAGCGGTCGGAGAGCCAGGGCTGAGCGCCCGGATCGGCCGTGGGGAACGAGGTGATGCGCAACCGCGCCGCCCCCATGGGGACGAGCGTGATCTCCTCCACCGGCTCGGTGCTGCGGGCCGGGCCGTCCTGGAGCGGGGCGACGACGTGCTCGGCGTCCGCCGTCCACTCCGGTATCCGGCGGGCCTTCGCGGTCATGGTCAGCGGCGTGCCGTCGAGGGTGAACGGGTTGGCGTCCTTCGCGCGGCGGACGGTGCGGTGGCGCAGCGAGGCGGCAGGCTTCCGGTCGTCGAGGACGAGCCCGTAGTTCCACGGACTCGTGGCGTGCACCGCGTACTCCGGGAACTGTTCGGTGCCGCCGATGCGCTCGTACTCCTCACCGATCCGCAGGGAGTAGGTGAGCGGGCCGCGGTCCACGCTGACGGCGCCGTGGTTGTGGTCCCAGGTGCGGACCGTGGTCTTCTGCGGAAAGCGCAGGGTCACCGTGTCGCCGTCCGCCCAGGTGCGGTCGATCCGGGTGAAGGCCGGCCCGGCGGGGGCATCGACCGGACGCCCGGCGATTTTGATCTCCGGGCTGTCGCACCAGGCGGGAACGCGCAGCACCAGCGGGAAGCGCAGGCGCTTCGGTGACTTCAGGGTCAGGGTGACCGTGTCCGTGAACGGATAGCCGGTCTCCTCCGTGAAGGTGACCTCGGTGCCGTCCGCGACCTTCGCGGTGACCTCGCAGCTCGCGTACATCGCGGCGGCGAGGCCCCCGTCGGGGGTGGCGAGCCACAGCTCCTCGGTGAAGTAGGGCCAGCCCATGCCGTAGTTGTGCGGGCAGCAGCGGTACTGGTCGACGCCGGGCAGGAACGCCTGCATGGCGAAGCCGTTCTGGAACTGCCGGTCCCTCTTGGGGGCGTTGTCCAGATCGACGCTGTTGGCGCTGGTGATGTAGTGGACCGCCTTGCCCGACGGGTCGAGCGAGGCGGGCAGCGAGTTGAAGGCCAGCTCCTCGCAGCGGTCGGCCCACAGCGGATCACCGGTGATCCGGGTCAGCAACTGGTGGCTGGCCATGAACTCGACGATGCCGCACGTCTCGAAGCCCTGCCGGGGGTCGCCGTGCCCGGGGCGCGCGTTCTCGTCCCCGGCGAAGCCGCCACCGGGGAACTGCCCGTACTGGTCCATCGCCTTGGCGTAGGTTCCGTACGTGTCGCGGGTGTCCTGGTCCGAACCGCTGCGCAGCGCGTACTGGGCCGGCTCGCGGAAACCCTGCGCGATGTTGACGTTGTGCGGGTTGACCAGGTTGTCGCCCCAGTCGGCGCCGTTGGCGTGGATCTTGTCGGCGAGGTCCAGCAGGAAGCCGTCACCGGTGCGGTTGTAGAGCCAGAACACGCTGTCCAGCCCGTCGCCCCAGCGCAGGGCGATCCAGCTGGTGTTGAACGCGCCCGGCCCCTGGGCGTTCATGAAGCGGAAGAACCGGCTGAGGAAGGGGATGACACGGGTGTCGCCGCAGTACTCCTGCCATGAGCGCAGGGCCTGCACCAGCGGCAGGAAGGGCCAGAAGTCCGGGCCGCCGTTCAGGGACGTGCGCAGCTGCTTCGGGCCGAAGAAGCCGTCGGACTGCTGGGTGGTGAGGATCGCGTCGAACCAACGGCGCACGGCGGCGAGGGCCTTGGCGTCGCCGGTCACGATCGCGAGGTCGGTGTACCCGCGCAGCCAGTACGGGACCTCCTCCCAGCCGCCGAGTTCGGGGCGGACCCAGCCGGTGTCCGTGAAGTCGAGGAAGTGCGAGAACTCCTCGTAACGGCCGCACAGTCCCTCCAGCTGGAGCTTCAGCTGTCCGGCCAGCCAGCCGCGCGCGGTGACGCGGCCGGGCGGCAGCCTCAGGAACGCGGTCGGGTGCAGCGGGGCGGCGTTGGGGGAGTAGTGACCGCCGTGGGCCGGCTTCACCCGGTGCCCGGCCGCCGTCGCGGTGGCGGCCCAGCGGCCGGACGCGGCAGTGGCGGCGACGGCGGCCAGCGCACCGGCCATGAGGTGTCTGCGGTTCAGGGGCATGAGGGCTCCTGCTCTCGGCCGGCCGGCGGGGCCTCCGGCTCGGTGACGGCACATGGGACGTGCGGGAGATGCCGTGGCGGCCGCCGGCCCGGGGCCGGTCCCGGAGGCGCGCACGGTACGGCACGCCGTCGCGACCGGAGGGGTGGCGCGGCAACGTGCTTGCAACGTTGGAAAATTGGGTACCGGCGGTATGACAGCACGGCGTCAGGCGGCTGTCCAGGGGTACGGCGGCAACTGCCGGGCGGGAGCGGCCCGCTGGCGCCGCGCGACTCCGACACATTTTGGAAACGCATCGACCACGCTCTTGCCGCCTGCGCCACAGCGCCTATATAACGTTGTAAACCGAGCCGCCGAGAGGCCGCGCAGACTCTCACGACCACCGTTCGTGCAGCTAGGCGGGTCGTGAGGAATGCAGTGACATCAGCCGCCGAGCGGCAGCCGATGCATCGTCCAGCCATGCCCGACCGCACGCCCGTCGGCGTGCCGTCATCCCGCCAAGGAGCTCCCGCGCATGATCATCCAGCGCCGAACCCGTACTCTCGCCGTGGCCTGCCTCCTCGCCGCCACCGCCACGCTGGCCGCCTCCGGCTGCTCCAAGTCGGAGACCTCGGACACCGCGACCACCGACAGCAGCCAGGGCGCGCAGGCGGCCAAGACCCCGGAGTCCTCCTCCGGTGCGGGCTGCTCGCTGCAGACCTACGGCGCGCCGAAGCTGGACCTGAAGAACGCCGTGGTCGGCTTCTCCCAGTCGGAGAAGGAAGCCAACCCGTTCCGGATCGCCGAGACCCAGTCCATCAAGGACGAGGCCAAGAAGGTCGGCGTCAAGAAGCTGCTCACCACCAACGCCCAGTCGCAGTTGTCCAAGCAGATCAGCGACATCCAGGACATGCTGTCCCAGGGCGCCCAGTTCCTCATCGTCGCCCCGCTGAACTCCGACGGCCTGGAGCCGGCGCTGAAGGCCGCCGCCGCCAAGAAGGTCCCGGTCCTCACCATCGACCGCAAGGTCAACTCCACCGCCTGCAAGGACTACGTGGCCTTCCTCGGCTCCGACTTCGTCGAGCAGGGCAAGCGCGCCGCGGACGCGATGATCAAGGCGACCGGCGGCAAGGGCAAGGTCGCCATCCTCCTCGGCGCCTCCGGCAACAACGTCACCACCGACCGCACCAAGGGATTCGTCGACCAGCTGAAGGCCCAGGCCCCCGGCCTGGAGATCGTCGCCCAGCAGACCGGTGAGTTCGCCCGCGACAAGGGCCAGCAGGTCATGGAGCAGCTCATCCAGTCCAAGCCCGACATCACCGCCGTCTACGCGGAGAACGACGAGATGGGCCTCGGCGCCGTCACCGCTTTGAAGGCCGCCGGCAAGAAGCCCGGCAAGGACGTCAAGATCGTCTCCGTCGACGGCACCCGCAACGCCGTCCAGGCCCTGGTCAACGGCGAGTACAACGCCGTCATCGAGTCGAACCCGCGCTTCGGTCCGCTGGCCTTCGCGACCGCCCAGAAGTTCTACGGCGGCGAGGAGATCCCGGAGAACGTCATCATCACCGACCGCGCCTACGACGAGTCCAACGCCAAGGCCTCGCTCGGCGGCGCGTTCTGACCGAGTCCCGCCCCACCTGCCCGGATCCCGGCGGCCGGGCGGCCGGCCCGGCCGCGTACCGATCGGTGCGCGGCCGCCGGACCGGACCCGGACCCGCCGGACCCACCGCCGTGACGCGCCACCCGGCACGGCGGTCCTCCGGGCCCACACCCCTGGAAGAGCGGAAGGCCAAGAACAGCCATGGCACCACCCGAAGCAGTACCGCAGCCGCCGCAGCCGGCCGCCGACGCGAAGGAGGCATCCGCGGCGGGCGCCGACGCGCAGCCGGGCTCCGCGCCTGCCGCTGACGCGCGGCCGGACTCCGCGACGGCCGCGGGCGTCCTCGAAGCCCGCTCGGTGAGCAAGCGCTTCCCGGGCGTCGTCGCCCTCGACGATGTCTCCTTCACCCTGCGTGCCGGGGAGACCCACGCACTCGTGGGCGAGAACGGGGCCGGGAAGTCCACCTTGATCAAGGTCCTGACCGGCGTCTACCAGCCGGACGAGGGCGAACTGCGGCTGGCCGGGCACCAGGCGGTCTTCGCGCGGCCGTTCGAGGCGCAGCAGGCGGGCATCTCCACGATCTACCAGGAGGTGAACCTCGTCCCGCTGATGAGCGTGGCGCGCAACATCTTCCTCGGCCGGGAGCCCAAGAACCGGTTCGGCCTCATCGACTTCGCCCGGATGCACCGCGAGACGACCGAGCTGCTCGACGGCTTCGGCGTGCGTGTCGATCCGAAGCGCCCCCTGCACACCCTGGGCATCGGCACCCAGCAGATGGTCGCGCTGGCCCGCGCCGTCTCGGTCAACGCCCAGGTCGTCATCATGGACGAGCCCACCTCCTCGCTGGAGCCGCGCGAGGTGGAGACCCTCTTCCGGGTCATCGAGGACCTGCGCGCACGCGGCATCGCCGTGCTCTACGTCAGCCACCGCATGGACGAGCTCTACCGGATCTGCGACCGCGTCACCGTGCTCCGCGACGGCCGGCACATCCACACCGGGGACCTCGCCGACCTCGACCGTATGCAACTCGTCTCGATGATGCTCGGCCGCGACATGGCCGAGGTCCGCCGCTCCGGCCTCACCGGCTTCGGCTCCGAGGGCCACGACGCCGCCCGCACCCCCGTCCTCACCGCGACCGGCCTCTCCCGCAACCACCAGCTCCACGACATATCCCTGTCGTTGTACGCGGGCGAGGTGCTCGGCCTCGGCGGGCTCCTCGGCTCCGGCCGCAGCGAGACCGCGAAGGCCCTGGCCGGCGCGCTCGCCCTGGACTCAGGCGAACTGAGCGTCGGCGGACGCACCCTGCGCCGCCTCACCTCCGCCGGCGCCATCCGGGCGGGCATCAGCCTGCTGCCCGAGGACCGCAAGGCCGAGGGCATCGTGCCCGGCCTCTCCGTCCGCGAGAACATCGTGCTGGCCGCGATGCCCCGCCTCTCCCGCGCCGGCATCGTCTCCCGCGCCAAGCAGGACCGCATCGTCGACATCTTCATGAAGCGGCTGCGGATCAAGGCCGCGAGCCCCGAGCAGAAGGTCGGAGAGCTCTCCGGAGGCAACCAGCAGAAGGTCCTGCTGGCCCGCTGGCTCTGCCTGGAGCCCAAGGTCCTGCTGCTCGACGAACCCACCCGCGGCATCGACGTCGGTGCCAAGGCCGAGGTCCAGAGCCTCATCGACGAGCTCGCCCGCGAGGGCCTCGCCGTCCTGCTCATCTCCTCCGACATCGAGGAGCTCATCGAGGGCGCGGACCGCATCGTCGTCCTGCGCGGCGGCGCGGTCGCGGGCGAACTGGCGGGTGACGAGGTGGCCGAGAGCCACCTGCTGGAAGTACTCGCCGACCACTCACCGGCACCCGCAGGGAAGGCGCCGGGCACCGAGGAGGACCCCCGATGACCCAGGCCGCAGTCTCCGCCCCCGCAGCCCGGCCGCTGGCCCGGCTGCGCGACCCCGCCTGGTACCAGGAGTACGGCGTCTACCTCGCCGTTGCGGTGGTCCTCCTCTTCAACGCCCTGTTCACCGAGCACTTCATGACCGCGGACAACCTCCGCACCCAGCTCGTGCAGGTCGCCCCCATCGTCATCGTCGCCCTCGGCATGGCGCTCGTGATCGGCACCGAGGGCGTCGACCTCTCCGTGGGTTCGACCATGGCGCTGGCCACCGCCCTGCTGCCGCTCTACCTCGGCTACGGACTGGTGCCCGCCCTGGTCATGGCGCTCCTCGCCGGTGCCGTCGTCGGAGCGATCAACGGCTCACTGGTCTCCCTCGTCGGGCTCCAGCCGATCGTCGCGACCCTCGCCCTGTTCGTCGGCGGCCGGGGCCTGGCCCTGGTCATGGCGGACGGTCAGCTCAAGCAGATCGTCAACCCCGACCTGCTCTCGCTCGGCACCGGATCCTTCCTCGGCATCCCGCTGGTCGTGCTCATCGCCGCGGTCCTCGCGGTCGCCGTCGCCTTCCTGGTCCAGCGCACCACCTTCGGCCGCCAGGTCGTCGCGATCGGCGGCAACCGGTCAGCGGCCGCCCTCGCCGGGCTGCCCGTGCGGCGCGTGCTCATCGGCGTGTACGTGCTCTGCGGGGTGCTGGCCGCGCTGGCGGGCATCCTCGCCACCGCCCGGCTCACCGCCAGCGACCCCTCCTCGCTCGGCACCCTCATGGAACTCTCCGCCATCACCGCGGTCGTGGTCGGGGGCACCCCGCTCAACGGCGGCTCCATCCGGGTGCTCGGCACGGTCGCCGGCGCCCTGCTGATGCAGCTGCTGCGCGCCACCCTCGTCAAGCACGACCTGCCCGACTCCACCGCACAGATCGCCCAGGCGGCCATCATCATCGCCGCCGTCTACGTCGCCCGGGAGCGTCGGTCCCGATGAACCACACCTCACCCGCCCCCGTGGCCCAGGCCCCGCGCAAGGCACCGGCTGCGGCCGGCGCCGGCACGCCCCGCCCCCCGGCCGGGCAGCGCATCGCCGAACTCCTCCAGCGTCAGGGCGTGCTCGCGGTCCTGCTCACGGTCGTGATCATCGCGTCCTTCGTCTACCCGACGTTCGCCACCCTGGACAACGCCCGCGGCGTGACCATCCAGGCGTCGTTCCTCGCCGTCGTCGCCCTCGGCATGACCATGGTCATCATCACCGGCGGCATCGACCTGTCCGTCGGATCGGTCTTCGCCCTCGGCGGGGTGCTCGCCGCCTGGGCCTCGCAATGGGGATTCCTGGCCGCCCTGTTCGTCCCGCTCGTGGTGTGCGGTGCGATCGGACTGCTCAACGGCTTCCTCGTGGCCCGCGCCGGGATGGCGCCCTTCATCGTCACGCTCGCCACCCTGCTGGGGGCGCGCGGCCTGCTCCTCGCGTTCACCGACGAGGGCGCCACCACCTATCTCGTCCCCAAGGGCTCCGCCTTCGCCGACCTCGGACAGGGCAGCGTCCAGGGCTTCGGCTACCCCATCCTGATCGCCCTGGCGCTGTTCGGCATCGGCGGCCTGCTCCTGCAGCGCACCTCGTTCGGACAGACGCTCTTCGCGGTCGGCGGCAGCAGCGACGCGGCCACGCTGATGGGCCTGCCCGTCGCCCGCACCAAGATCCTCGTCTACACGCTCAGCGGGCTGCTGGCCGGACTCGCCGGAGCGCTCAACGCCGCCAGGCTCTCCTCCGGCGTCACCATCGTCGGCGTGGGCATGGAGCTCGACGCGATCTCCGCCGTCGTCATCGGCGGAACCCTCCTGATCGGCGGCGCCGGATCGATCAGCGGCACGCTCTGGGGCGTACTGCTGCTGGCCGTCATCCAGAATCTGATCAACCAGATCGGCTCGCTGAACTCCTCGTACCAGTCGGTCGTCAGCGGAGGTTTCCTTATCGTTGTCGTCGTGGCCCAGCGCTATCTGGCGCGCAGCCGCAGAACCACCTGAAACGGTGCCGGGGCCCGCCGCCCCGGCACCGTTCGAGCCGAACCGGCGGAGCCGGGCCACCGCGCGTCAACGCGCGACCAGTCGATCCAGGGAGTGCCGTGGGCGTCAGCCTCAAGGACGTTGCGCAACGGGCGGGCGTGTCCATCAAGACCGTGTCGAACGTGGTGAACAACTATCAGCACGTCACACCGAAGATGCGGGCCAAGGTGCAACAGGCCATCGACGAGCTCGGCTACCGGCCGAACCTCACCGCGCGCCATCTGCGCAAGGGCCGCACCGGCATCATCGCCCTCGCCGTCCCCGAGTTCGGCAACCCGTACTTCGCGGAACTGGCCGGAGAGGTCGTCGACGCCGCCGCCCGGCACGACTACACCGTGCTGGTCGACCACACCGGCGGCCTGCGGGAGAAGGAGCTCCTGGTCAGTCAGGGGTTCCGGTCCCACGTGATCGACGGCCTCATCCTCAGCCCGATCCATCTGGAGACCGAGGACCTGATGGCGCGCACCGAGACCGCGCCCCTGGTGCTGCTCGGCGAGCGTGAGTACGAGGCTCCGTACGACCACATCGCCATCGACAACGTGGCGGCGTCCCGCGAGGCCGTGCGCCACCTCATCGACCACGGCCACCGCCGGATCGCCTTCCTCGGCTCGCGCACCGGACGCGAACGCCAGCCGGCCCACCTGCGGCTGCGCGGCTGGCGCGAGGAACTCGCCGCCGCGGGCATCGAGGCGGACGAGTCGCTCGTCGTGGTCACCGACGGCTACGGCCGCGAGGACGGGGCCACCGCCATGGCCGCGCTCCTGGACCGCGGAGAACGCCCCGACGCGGTGTTCGCGTACAACGACCTCATCGCCATCGGCGCGATGCGCACCCTCTTCGCACGAGGTCTGCGCATCCCCGAAGACGTGGCCGTCGTCGGGTTCGACGACATCGAGGAGAGCCTCTACGGAGCCACCACCCTCACCACGGTGGCCCCCGACAAGGAGGCGATCGCCCGGCTGGCCGTCGACAGCCTCGTCGAGCGGCTCTCCGGCGACCCGGTGTCCGAACCCCGGCGGCCCCGGCCCGGCTACCGGCTCGTCGTCCGCGAATCCACCGTCCCGCGCCCTCCCGCCCGGAGCGCCGGACCGTAGACCGCGGCGCCGGACTCCGCTCGTCCGCAACGGAGTCCGGCTACAGCCCCCAGGGCCTGACACCCCTCCTTCGTCCGTCCGCTCGTCCGCTCGTCCGCTCGTCCCAAGGATCTCTGATGCCTCGCCCCACCGTGAACCGCAAACCGTTCGGCGCCCACGGGCCCACGGACGTCGATGTCTGGACGCTCGACTCCGGTACCGGAGTCAGGGCCGAGATCCTCACCTACGGCGGCATCCTGCACCGTCTCACCGTGCCCGACACCCAAGGAGCGTCCGCCTCGGTCGTGCGGTCGCTCGCCTCCCTCGACGACTACACGGGCAAGAACCCGTTCTTCGGCGCCCTCATCGGCCGCTTCGCCAACCGCATCGCGCACGGCCGCTTCACCCTCGACGGGGCGACCTACCACATCCCGGCCAACGACCGGGGCCACGCCCTGCACGGCGGCCCCGAGGGCTTCCACACCCGCGTCTGGCAGGCCGCCGGCGAGGCCACCGACACGGCCGCCGCGCTCCGGCTCACCCTGCACAGCCCGGACGGCGACATGGGCTTCCCCGGCGCGCTGGACGTCGCCGTGACGTACACCCTCGACAGGGCGGGCACCCTCGCCCTCGACTACACCGCCACCACGGACCGCCCCACCGTCGTCAACCTCACCAACCACGCCTACTTCGACCTCGCCGCCCAGGGCGACATCCGCGGACACACGCTCCAGGTGGACGCCGGCAGCTACCTCCCCGTCGACGACGAAGGCATCCCGGAAGGCCCCGCCGCCGCGGTGCGCGCCACCCCGTTCGACCTGACCACCCCGCGCACCGTCGGAGAGCGCATCACGCTGCCGGACGAGCAGCTGCGCCGAGCCGGCGGCTTCGACCACTGCTGGGTCCTCGACGGGCCCGGCACACCGGCCGGCCTGCGCCGGGCCGCCCGGCTCACCGCCCCCCGCGCCGAGCGGGTCATGGAGGTGTGGACCACCGAACCGGGCATCCAGGTCTACACCGCCAACCAGCTGGACGGCACCCTGGCCGACCCCGACGGCGGGCGCCACGAACGCCACAGCGCCGTCTGCCTGGAGACCCAGCACCTGCCCGACTCGCCCAACCGCCCCGGCCTCCCCGGCACCGTCCTGCGCCCGGACGGCGTCTTCTCCAGCCGCACCGAGCTGCGGTTCCCCCACCTGACAGCGGCGAAGGACTGAACCGCTGCGCCACCCGGGCGGGCCGGTGCGGGAATGCGGGAACAGGCCGGGCCGTTCCGACGTTCATGACCTTCTTCGTTGACGTGACGGTACGGGGCTACGAGCTCGACACGCAGGGCCATCTCAACCAGGCCGTCTACCTCCAGTACGCCGAGCACGCGCGCTGGGAGCTGCTGCGGGCCGCCGGGCTGCCCCAGGAGAAGCTGCTGGCGGACGGCGTGGGGCCCGTCGCGCTGGAGGTCACCATCAAGTTCCGCAAGGAACTGCGGGGCGGGGAACGGGTGCGGGTGTCCTGCCGGTTCGACTACGGGCAGGGCAAGACGTTCACGGTCGCCCAGCAGATCCTCAAGGAGGACGGGACGGTGGCGGCCGAGATCACGGGCGTGGCCGGCGTCCTCGACCTGACGACGCGCCGGCTCGTGCCCGACCCGGCCGGCCGGCTCGCCTCCCTCGCCAAGGACCCGGAGCTGCTGAGCGGCTGACCGGGGGTCAGCGGGGCTGCCGGCCCGCCGCCAGGGAGGCCCCCGCCTTCCGGAGGCGGGCCGGCCGGACGCAGGGGGTCGTCGCCGGCATGAGCCGCGGGAGCACCAGGGAGCGGCCGGACCCGCCGAACTGCTCGTAGAAGCGACGCGCCGGTTCGCCCGCCGCCAGGGCAGCGGTGAGACCGGCCGGAACGGCGGCCCTGCTCCGCGGGGGGCTGGCCGCCTCCGCCCGACCGCCCGACCGCCCGACCGCCCGACCGCCCGACCGCGCGCCCGCCCGCCCGACCGACCGCCCGCCCGACCGCCCGCGCGAGCCGCCTCGACCTCCGCGAGGCCGGACTCGCGCATCCGCCCGGCGGGCGTTCTCCGGAGTGTCCGACATCCGGCTGCGCCTCCTGAGGCCCGGGCCCGTGCCGTGCGACGACGCCAGGCCAGGCAGTCTTCAGGCCGGATCCTGTCCTGTCGCGCATGCGTCGAACTACGACGGGCCTCGTATCATGGGGAGCCCCGGACACAGCGACGATGCGGAGCGACCGTGACCCCTGCCAGCGCCACAGACCCCGCGGCCGGCGCGCGTACGCTGGCTCACCCGGCGCGGGACGAGATCAGGCTCGAGGCGGTCCTGCACGCGCTCGCGGATCCGGTGCGGCTGTGCGTGGTCCGCGAACTGGCCGCTGCCGACGCCGAACTCACCTGCTCGCGGTTCGACCTCCCCGTCACCAAGTCCACCAGCACGCATCACTTCCGGGTGCTCCGCGAGAGCGGCATCGTCCAGCAGATCTATCGGGGAACGGCCAAGATGAACGGGCTGCGGCGCGAGGATCTGGAGGCGCTCTTCCCCGGGCTGCTCGACCGCGTACTCGAAGCGGCGAACCTCCAGGCAGGCCGCCTCGGCGAGGGCTGACCACCCAGGGCCACGGGAGGCCGCCCGCGGACACGGTGAGACCGCCCGAGGCCGCCGGAGTCCGCTTCGAGGCCAGGGTGAGACCGCCCGGCACCGCAGCCGCCCGGGGCTACCCTCGGAGCGCGGCAGGGACGCCCGGAAGCCCGCACGTCCTCACGCCGGGCCGTCGCCGCGTGCCGCCCCCATGAGCCCCGGCCAGTCCGCGATCTTCACCGGCCCCCGGCCGAGCGACCGGCCCAGCGTCGCCTCCGCCCGCTCGATCGACAGCCAGCCGTCCCATTCGACCGGCCGCAGCCCCCAGGACCGGAGCACGGCGAGCGGATCCTCGGCGGAGGGCCGCCCGGTCAGCAGGGGGGCGTCCTCGAGCAGTGACGCGACGGTCTCCTTCGCACACGAACGGTTCGTCCCGATGACACCGGTCGGACCGCGCTTGATCCACCCCGCCACGTACTCCCCGGGCGACTGCGCCCCGTCCCGCAGGACCCGTCCGGCCCGGTGGGGCACCGTGCCGTGCACCGCGTCGAACGGCAGGCCGGGCAGCGGCACACCCCGGTAGCCGACCGCCCGCAGGACGAGTTCGGCGCCGATCTCCTCGTATGCACCGGTGTCGCGCACCCCGCCGTTTCCGTCCGGGGCCGTACGCGCGAACCGGACACCGGCCACCCGGCCGCCCCGTTCCAGCAGCTCGACCGGGCGCAGGAAGAACCGCAGCCCGATGGTCCTCGGCCGGCTGTCGCCCGCCCGCGTCGGACCGGAAGCCCATCCGCGCAGCACGTCGAGATTGCGCCGCACCATCGCCGGCACCGGCGGGGAGCCAGGCGCGCCATCGCCGTACGCCGGGTCCAGGGCGAGCTCCGCCGGGTCCACGACCATCCTGGCGCCGGGGAGCGCGCCGAGCTCACGGAGCTCCTTCGTGGTGAACCGTGCCTGGGAGGGGCCCCGCCTGCCCGCCATGTGCACCTCGCGCACCCGGCTGCCGGCCAGCACGCCGAGCGCGGGCTGCGGCACATCGGTGGGCCGCAGCTCGTCGGCGCCCCGCGCGAGGATCCGCGCCACGTCGACCGCCACGTTGCCGACCCCGATCACGACGGCCGAACGGGCCCGCAGCGCGAAGACGCCCGCGGCCGTGTCCGGGTGGGCGCTGTACCAGGACACGAACTCGGTCGCCGAATGGCTGCCGGGAAGCTCCTCGCCGGGGATGCCCAGCGGCCGGTCCGTGGCCGCTCCCACGCAGTAGACGACCGCGTCGTAGAGCTCGCCCAGCCGTTCGGGCGGCACCCCGTCCCCACCCACGGCGACATTGCCGACAAAGGTGACACGCTCGTGCTCCAGGACGGCCCGCAGGCTCTGCTGGAGCGATTTGATCTTCTCGTGGTCGGGTGCGACGCCGTACCGCACCAGCCCGTACGGACAGGGCAGCCGGTCCAGGACGTGCACCCTCACATCGGGCACCAGGGTCTGGGCGACCAGGGCCTGGGCGGTGTAGACCCCGCTGGGGCCGGAGCCGACGACGGCGACACGGAGCACGGCGCACCTCTTCCCTGAGGGTCTCTCCAGCATCGCACCGGCGGACCCGGCGGGGGAGAGGCGCGCCCCGGCCTCCTGGGAAACGACGTCTGCTTCCGGGGCCGTCACCCTTCAGGACGAGAGAGCGCGCATCCGGCCGATCTCGGTGGTCTGCTGGGCCACGACGTCATCGGCCATCTCCTCGACCTGCACGTTGTTCCCTTCCGCCAGGACCTCGGTCGCCATGGTGATCGCTCCCTGGTGGTGCGTGATCATCAGCTTGAGGAACATCTGGTCGAAGGCCGTTCCCTTCGCGGCCCGGAGCTCCTCCAGCTGACCGGCCGTGGCCATGCCGGGCATCGCCCCGTGCTCGTGCTTGCCGGACTGCGCGGACCGGCCGTGACGGGTGAGCCACCCCTCCATCGCGCCGATCTCGGGCTGCTGGGAGGCGGTGATGCGTTCGGCGAGCCTCTTGACGGTGGCCGAACGGGAGCGGGTGGGGACCAGTCCGGTCAACTCCAGTGCCTGCGCGTGGTGCTGGATCATCAGCTGTACGTACCGGACGTCCGCCGTGTTGGGGGTGTCCACCCCGGCCTCCTTGACGGCCTGTGAGGGGGAGAGCGTCCGCGCGGGCTCGCCAGGCTTCCCGGGCGCCACGACGGAACCGGCCTGGTGGCTCGCGGGCTTCGAACCGCTGTGACCACCGCCCGCGTCACAGCCGGCGGTGAGCAGGGCCGCTACCACGGCCGCACCGAGGACGAAACCGCGATTCCGCAAGGCCTGACGGCAAATCAACAACGCGACCTCCGTTGATACAAGGGGGATTGCGCTCTGTCCTAACATGCCAACGGACAGCTTTGATCAAAAACTTTCATTACGTCTCTGTTGCCATCTGTTGAGATGCCCATGGCAAGGACGATACTGCCGGAGTCCGTGAACCGGGCACCTACCTACAGATCCATGGGAGGACGCAGTGACCTCGTTGCACACCACCCAGGTGCGGCGCAGACGTCTGGGCGTGGCGGCGGCCGCCGTCGGGCTCTTCGCCACTCTGCTGACCGCCGGGCCCGCGGCCGCCACACCCGACCCCGGGGACGCGACCGCGAGCAGAACCGACGTTTCCGCGAGCCAGGAGGCGGAGGCGACCGCCGCGATCATGAGCGGTGAGGTACCCGGCGTGGACGAGATCGTCCACAGCCCCAACATCACCCACCTCGCCAATGTCCCCAAGGACGCGCTCAAGGGGCTGAACACGGACCTGGCCTTCCAGGGGAAGTACGCCTTCGCCGGGAACTACGACGGTTTCCGGATCTTCGACATCAGCAATCCGAAGGCGCCCCGCACGATCGCCCAGGTCCTCTGCCCGGGCTCGCAGAACGACATCTCCGTATCCGGGAACCTGCTGTTCCTGTCCACGGACTCGTCGCGCAGCGACAACTCGTGCAGCAGCACCACCCAGCCCGCCACGGAGAAGTCCTCCTGGGAGGGCATGAAGGTCTTCGACATCAGCGACAAGCGCGACCCGAAATACGTCGCCGCCGTCGAGACCGCGTGCGGATCGCACACCCACACGCTGGTGCCCGAGCGCGACAACGTCTACGTGTACGTCTCCTCGTACTCGCCGAACACGACGTTCCCCGACTGCCAGCCGCCGCACGACGGGATCTCCGTCATCAAGGTGCCGCGCAAGGCACCCGAAGAGGCCCGCGTCGTGAACTTCCCGGTCCTCTTCCCGGACGGCGGCAACCCGGGCGGTCCCACCAACCCGGGTGTCTCCAAGACCACGGGCTGCCACGACATCACCGTGCTGCCGTCCAAGGACCTGGCCGCCGGAGCCTGCATGGGTGACGGTCTGCTGTTCTCCATCAAGGACCCGGAGAACCCGAAGATCATCGACCGGGTGCAGGACAACGTGAACTTCGCGTTCTGGCACTCCGCGACGTTCAACCAGCGGGCGGACAAGGTCGTCTTCACCGACGAACTCGGCGGCGGCGGCGCCGCCACCTGCAACGAGGAGATCGGGCCGAAGCGCGGCGCCGACGGCATCTACGACATCGTCGGCAGGGGCGACCACCGCAAGCTCGTCTTCCGCAGCTACTTCAAGATCGACCGCCCGCAGGCCGAAACCGAGGTCTGTGTCGCCCACAACGGCTCGATCATCCCGGTCAAGGGCCGTGACCTGATGGTCCAGGCCTGGTACCAGGGTGGTGTCTCGGTGTGGGACTTCACCGACTCCTCCCACCCGAAGGAGATCGGCTTCTTCGAGCGCGGCCCCGTCAGCACCGACGCGGTCACCACCGCCGGCCCGTGGTCGGCGTACTACTACAACGGCTACATCTACTCCAACGACATCGCCAAGGGCTTCGACGTCCTGAAGATCGACGACCGGCGGACCGACCCGGCGAAGCGGGTGCGGACGGGCGAGCTCAACGTCCAGACGCAGCCCGACTACTTCGACCGCTGAGCCCCCGCCGGTGGCCGGCCGCCGAGACCGGTGGCCGGCCGGCCGCCTGAGCGCACGACCGGTCCCGCCGGGTCTCGACCCGGCGGGACCGGCCCCCCGTGGCCTGTGCGCTCATTGACCGATCCGCCGCGCCGGGACATGCTGTACCCCCGCACCGGCCGGCTGATGTACGCAGTCCGTCCCGCGGTCCTCGGCCGGCGCCGCCGGCCGGGGTGACCGGCTGGTTCCGGCGACGCAGGGGATCGCCGGAGTCAGACGTCTCAGGCGGCCTCGTAGCGGTGCGCCCGGCCACCCCGCCACTCGACCCACTCGGGGTCGTCCAGGATCCGCTCGGGGTCGTCGAGCCCCGCACCCTCCAGGAACACGATCACATCGTGATCCGAGTGCGCGAGACCGAGTATCTGCACCCGCCCGCCACGCTGCACGGTGACGCGCCGCCCGCCGGAGGGGGAGGGCCGGAAGATCACGATCGGCGCAGAGGTCATGCCTCCAGGGTGCGACGCGCCGACGACCGCCGCACAGCGAACCGGGAACCCGGACCCGCAGCGGATCAGCCAGGCGTACGGGGCCCGCGCCGGGCGTCCGGTCGCCGGAGGGTCAGGCGGCCGGCCTGGCGCTGCCGCCGGTCGCCGCCGCCCACTCGACCAGCAGGCGCTGGTACTCCTCCTCGTCCTCCGGGGACAGACATCCGCCCGAGCGCTGCCACAGGTCGCGAATGTCTTCATTCACCACTGCGGCGGAACGCACGGAACCGGACGGGCACGGAGTCGGGCACATACCTCACAGGCTAAGGCCACGATGTGACAATCCGACCCATGCCGCGTCAGGGACATCTCTCACATGTTCCTCAGGCAACCTCGGCGCCCAGTGCGAGCTCCCGCAGTCCGTCCGGCCGCTCGTCCACCGGAGCGTGCCGCACGAACCGCACCTCGCAGCCCAGTGCGGCAGCCCCGCCGTCCGCGTGCCGGTCGTCACCGACCATCACCACATCGGTCGGGTGCTGTCCCAGAAGTGTGCAGGCGGTGTGGAAGAGGCGTGCGTCCGGCTTCTGGACGCCGTACTCGAAGGACAGCACGTACGCGTCCACCCAGGCGTCCAGACCGTGCGCCCGGAAGACCGGCCTGATGTCCCACCCGATGTTGCTGACCACGCCGATCGCGACGCCCCGCTCGCGCAGCGAGGCGAGGACCTCCGCGGCGTCCGGATACGGACGCCAGGCGGCCGGGGTCCGGTGCCGGTCGTACAGGGCGTCGTAGAGCCCCGGATCCGGCAGCTCCACCTGACGGGCCAGCCCCGTGTACGCCTCGCGGTGCCGGTGCGCGCTCTCGTCGCGGGAGGCCCAGGCCTCCGCCAGGCTTGCGGGAACGCGCTGCGGAGGCGGGCCGCCCGGCAGCGCCCCGGTGGCCTCGAGCTCCTGTACGTACCGCTCGAAGGCGGCAGGCTCCACGCTCACCTCCCGCGCCGCGAGGGTCGCGGCGAGCCAGGAACGGACGGATTCGATCCGGAACAGCGTCCCGGAGAAGTCGAAGAGCGCACCCTTGATCGGCATGGCCCGATCCTCGCGGACGCGGTGATCGCCGGACAAGGGTGCCCGCTCCGGACCGGCGGCCCGACGTCCGGCCTGGCACGCCTCGTCAGGTGGTCCGGCCGCCGCTGGCCGTCGGGTACGGGCTGACCATGGTGTCGAAGTAGCCGTCAGGCGCTTCTTCCAGGAAATCCAGAATGTTGTCGAGGAAGGCGCGCAGCGGCGGGATCGCGTTGTGCCGGTCCAGATCCTCCTGGGAACGCCAGACCTCGTACAGGAAGAGCCGGCCGTCGTCCTGTGCGTGCAGGTGGTACTCCAGGTTGCCTTCCTCCTGCCGGGTGGGCTCCACGAGAGAGGTGAGGAGCCGGCGCACCTCCTGGGCGCGTTCCGGCCTGGGGCGCAGGAAACCGTAGAGGGAGATGGGTGCTCGGGTCGTCGTCATGCCGCCCACGCTAGGATCTGACATCAGTGTGAGGTTCAAGGTCATCGCGTGTGAGGCGGGTCACATGAAGATCGGCGATCTGGCGCGCGAGACGGGCGTGAGCGTGCGTCTGCTGCGTTACTACGAAGACCAGGGCATTCTGGCTTCGTGCCGTACGGACGGTGGTCACCGTCACTACACCGCCGACTCCCCAGCCAAGGTCGCGCAGATCCGCACTCTTCTGGCCGCCGGACTGCCCACGAAGATCATCCGGGAGCTCATGCCCTGCTTCCTCGGCGACGGCCCCGAGCTCGACGCCTGCGTCCAGGAGCACCTGCGGAAGCAATTGCACGAGCTGGACGGCCGCATGGACGACCTGCGGCACGCTCGCGCGTCGCTCAGCGACCTCCTCGACGCCTCGACCCGCGCCTCCCGGGTCGTGCCCTCGTCCGTCTGACCTGGCGGCAAGGCCGCAAGGCGCCCCTCCGCCAAGGCCATGGGCCGAGCGGCCCCGTGCCGGGCTCGTGCTGTGGGCGGTGGCCGGGACGGAACGGGGCCGTGGCGGTGCCGGACTGCCCCCATGGGGCCCGGGGGAGGTGCCGGTGCTCTCGCCCTCGGCGGTCAGGACGGCTGGATCCGGTCGAAGAAGGCGAGGGCTTCGGCGGGGTCCGGGCTCACGAGGCGTTCCAGGCCGGCCATCGTGATCTCCGCCCATCTGCCGGCCCGGGCCCACATCCGTTCCTCGAAGAGGCGGACGGCCCCGTCCAGATCTCCGGGGCCGGTGGCGATGGACTCCGCGAGTTCGGCGCCTTCCAGCATCGCGAGGTTCGCGCCCACCCCCAAGGGGGGCATCAGATGGGCGGCGTCGCCCAGCAGCGTCACGCCGGGGACGTGGGTCCAGGTGTGGGTGGCGGGCAGGACGTAGAGGGGGCGGTGGGCGAAAACGGTCCCGTGGCGGAGGAGGCCGAGGACGGGGGCGGCCCAGCCGTCGAACAGGGCCAGCAGAGTCGCTCGCACGGCCTCGGCATCGGTCAGGCCGACGTTCGCGTGCCAGTCCAGCGGCGCACGGAACTGGGCGTACACCTTGACGTGACCGCCGCTGTTGCGCTGGGCGACGAGCGCTCGTTCCACGCCGTACACGGCCACGGAACCGTCGCCGATCAAGCGGGCGAGGCCGGGGTGGCGGGCATCGACGTCGTCCAAGGAGGTTTCGACCACCGTCACGCCGGTGTAGTGCGGCGTCACCGGCGAGACCGCCGGGCGGGTCCGGGACCAGGCGCCGTCCGCGCCGACCACCAGGTCGAACGTCTCCTGGCGTCCGTCCGCGAAATGGACCCGCACGCCGTCCTGGGCCCCCGGCACCACCTGCGTCACGCCCTGCCCCCACCGGACGTCGAGGGGGCCGAGCAGCAGGTCACGGAGTTGCCCGCGGTCGATCTCGGGATTGGCCCGGTCATCCGGCCGGGGCAGCCAGTCGCGCAGGACCGTCCCGTCCGTGTCCAGGATGCGCATGGCCTGCCCCTCGGGACGCGACAGCGCCCGGAACTCCGCCAGCAGCCCCGCCTTGTCCAGCGCGAGCTGGCCCATCCCTTCGTGCAGGTCCAGCGTGCCGCCCGGGGGGCGGGCGTCGGGGGCGGGGTCGCGTTCGAGGACGGCGACGGGGTGGCCGAGGCGGTGCAGGACGCGGGCGAAGGTGAGGCCGGCGGGGCCGCCCCCGACCACGGCGATTCGGTGTCTCATGTCGATACACCGTATTGTGTCATGACGATGTATCGCAACAGTACGATGTGACCATGACTGTGTGGGACCGGCCGGAGCCGCCGACTCGACCCGTGCCGCTCGACCGGGAGCGGATCGTCGCCGCCGCCGTCGCGCTGGCCGACGAGGGCGGGCTGGAGGCGGTGTCGCTGCGCAAGGTCGCCGCCCGCCTGGACGCCGGCCCGATGCGGCTGTACGGATTCATCTCCACCAAGCAGCAGCTGTTCGACCTCATGCTGGACGAGGTCTACGCCGAGTTCCTCCCCGAGGGGCCGCCCGGTGACGGGCTGGAGGCACTGCGCACCCTCGCCCACCGCACCAGGCAGGCCGCTCTGCGCCACCCGTGGCTCGCCGACCTGCTCGGCGGCCGCCCGGCCCTGGGCCCGAACGGCCTCGCCGTGGGCGAGGCCGCGCTGGCCTCCCTCGACGGTCTCGCCGACATCGACACCGTCATGCGCGCCGTGGAGACGGTCAACGCCTACTCCACCGGCGCCATCAGACGCGAGATCGCGAACCTGCGGGCCGAACGCGAGACGGGTCTGTCCCAGCAGGACTGGCAACGCGCCTCCGGCGCGCATCTGACGAAAATGCTGGCCACGGGCCGCTTCCCGGCGCTGACCAAGGCCGTCCACGACGGCGCGGACGTGGATGCCGAGGCGTCCTTCGCGACCGGCCTGGACTGGGTCCTCGACGCTGTGGCCGCCAGACTCACCCCGCCCCCCGCGTGAGGCTCAGCGCCAGCCGGTCCGCCGAGCTGACGTAGGCCGCACCTCGGCATGTGCGGCTCCACCGGACCCGGGGCCTGCTGTGGTCTGCCCCTCACCCGGCCCCGTGCCGGGTGGCGTACCGGTCGTACCCGGCCGCCGCGAAGGCGGTGAGGGCGGCGCCGAGCAGCCATCCGCCCAGTACGTCGGACGGCCAGTGCACGCCCAGGTACAGCCGGGTGAGACCGACGCCGAGCACCGAGATCCCCGCGGCGGCCAGGGCGGTCCGCCGGATCCACGGGCGTGTGCCGGACCGGCGCAGCAGCCACAGCAGCAGACCGCAGCTCACCATGGCCGTCATCGCGTGCCCGGAGGGGAACGCCGCGTAGTGCGCCGAGTCCACGGGGTCGGGCCATCGGGGGCGCTCCCGGCCGACGGCGGCCTTGACGCCCTGCTGGAGGAGGCTGGAAACCAGACTCGTCACCGCCACCCAGGCCGCCAGCAGCCGGGCCCCGCGCCACCACAGGACGATCACGGCGACGGCGATCAAGGCGCGCATCGTCCAGGGGTCCCACAGCCAGTCCGTCAGGATCCGGTTCACGTGGACGAGACCGGGCTCCGTCACCGCCCGCCGGTGCAGGGCCTCGGCGACATCACGGTCCAGGCGCATCAGGGGCGACCACCGCGCGGCGACCAGGGCCAGCAGCGCGAGTGCGAGGGCCCCGCAGACGATTCCCGCCCACGGCGCCGGTGCGGGGGAGCGGGTGGGGTGCGCGGGGGCGAGGGGCGGGGAGTGCATGAGGGAATCCTCGCCGACGGGCGGGCGGAAGGACATCCTGGCGCGGCGGAACCGTTCAGCGGGTGGTGCCGGGGCGCGGTCGCGGCCGGGCGCATCGGACGCGAGAGCCGGGGCCGTCCGCCCAGGCATTTCGAGCCTACGGGGCAGCCCGGGGCCAAGGCCTGCCGTTCGAGCGGCGGTGCCCGGGTCAGGCCGTCCGGGCGCGGTCGAGACGCGACGCCCTACCCCAGCGCGCTCAGCGCCGGAACGAACGCCACCAGAAGCGGAATCGCCGGCAGGAGTGTGGCCGCCGCGGTCAGCCGCAGCCGGCGGCCCGCCGTGAGCCGCCCCGCCGGCGCCAGCAGCCGGTTCACCCGCAGCGGCATCTGCGCGTCCGGCGTCGGGCAGGGGCCGAACACCCCGCGCTCCTCGTTCAGTTCGACCAGTGCCAGGGCGATGGTCAGCCGGCCGAAGCGCCGGGAGGCCGTGTCGTCCGCGGCCAGTTCGACGAGCCGGTGCATCTCGCCACGGAACGCCGCGAACACCGGGACCTGGGGAAACCCGGAGGCCAGCGCCGTCGAGCAGTTGAGCAGCCAGTCGTGCCGTGCGTTCGCGTGGCCCTGTTCGTGAGCGAGCACCGCGTCGAGCTGACGGCCTTTCAGTCTCCCCAGCGCGGCGGTGGTGATGACGAGCCGGGGTGCCGCGCCGGGCAGCCACCAGGCGTCCGGGCGCTCCCCCTCCAGGACCACCAGCCGGCCACTTCCCGGCTCCTCGCCGGGCATCAGCGGTGAACGCACCAGGAGTTCGGCCCGTCGCCGCCCGCGCTCCAGGCGCACCCGGCGGATCTCCCGGGTCAGCATCGCGGCCGTCCACACACCACCGAGAGCCAGGAGCACGGCCATCACCGCCGACCACGGTCCGTAAGCCGCCAGCGCGTAGGCCTCGACCACGGCGTGCGGGGCAGGAGCGAAGACGTGCCCGCGCACCGCCTGCCAGGCCGCGGCCGCGCTGAACGTCATGGACAGCGCGAACGACAGCAGCACCCCCGCCACCACGCACTGCCACACCCACAGCGCCACCACGGGCTCGCGTTCGGGCCATTCGGCCCGCGCCATCAGCCGTGGGGTCACGACGGCGGCCAGTGCGCCGAGCAGCAGCAGCACGAGGGAGACCAACATGGCGTCAGCCTATGAGCGGCACGGCCGGCACGGGTATGGCTGCGCTCGGCAAGTGACGTACGCCACGGTTTGCCGGGCCCTCCGTCTCACAAGGTGAGCAGCATGGCGAACATGGCTATCCCCATGGTCAGCCGACAGGCCAGTGCCAGTTCCGGCCGCGCTCCCCAGCCGCCCGCCGACGGACCGCCCGCGACGGCCCCGCCACCGGTCACCGCCGCGCTCACGGGTATCAGCCGGGCGCCGGAGCGCAGCACGTACGCGGCGTAGTAGGCGAGGAGCAGCCCGGTCAGCAGCGGAACGCCCCCCGCGGCTGCCATCGCGTGGGACGCGTGACCGCCGTGCCCCGCTCCGCCGGACCGCGCCATCACGACGGACATGTAGACCATCGCCGACGAGCCGACCAGGTGGTGCAGATGGTGACCGCTGAGGCGGGAGAACCACAGGGCGCGTAACGCGGCGACCCCGAACAGCACGGTGTACAGGGCCCATCCCCACGCGGGCGGGGCGACCACGGCCGCCGGCACCGCCATCGCGGCCATGCCGAAGCCCATCAGCGCCTCCGCGCGTGCCGCCCTGCGCTCCTCACCGGTCCGGCCGCGGGCCCGCAGCAGGCAGTACGCGCCGGTCACCGCGCACAACGCCATGAGCAGCCAGCCGGACATCGCAGGTCCGTGCACAGCAGGCCTCCCCCTGGGCGAATGACTCCGTCGTCCAGTCGATGCCCGCGGCCGGACCCCCGTACGCGGCGCACTGGGGCAAAGGGGGAGCGCGCGGCGGGGGTGAATCGCGAGAGCGTGGCGCGGACCCGCGAGGACCGGGGTCGCTCAGCGCGACGGCGGTGGTCCGGAACATCGATCCGCACTCGGGAGTTACTCTGCTGCCGCACGGCGAGACAGCAGAGAATCGGAGAACCTCACCATGGACACCGCCCCGCCCCGCGATCCGGGTCAGCTGACCTTCCGCGACGCGACCGACGCGGACGTTCCCGCGCTCGTGGAGCTGATCCAGTCCGCGTACCGCGGTGACTCCAGCCGCGGGGGGTGGACCACCGAGGCGGACATCCTGCAGGGGCAGCGCACCGACCCGCAAGGCGTGCTCGAGGTGGTGCGGGACCCCGGGAGCCGGCTGCTCGTGGTGGAACGCGACGGCGAGCCGGTCGCCTGCTGCCAGCTCGAACACCGGGGTGAAGCCGCCTACTTCGGTATGTTCGCGGTCCGCCCCTCGTTGCAGGGCGCGGGTCTCGGCAAGGTGATCATCGCCGAGGCCGAGCGCATTGTTCGGGAGAGCTGGGGTGCGCGCGAGATGCACATGACCGTGATCTCGGTGCGGGACGAGCTGATCGCCTGGTACGAGCGCCGCGGCTATCGCCGTACGGGAGAGCTGAGCCCGTTCCCGTACGGCGACGAGCGCTTCGGCATCCCGCAGCGCGACGACCTGTCCTTCGAGCTGCTGGTCAAGGAACTGCCGGCAAGCTGACGGCGAAGCCCCTGCCACGAGGACCTGCCGGCCGACCGCAAGGACCGCGCACCAGATCCCGCGCCAGAGCTGACCGCGAGGCCCGCGGGCGGCTGTGCGGGCGGCTATGCGGTGAAGCGGCCCGCGCGGCGGATCTCCGGAAAGTCGGTGGTCGCGCCGTCGAGCCCGAGTCCGCGGGCCAGCCGCAGATGATCCTGGGTGTTCACCACCCATCCGACCACCGTCAGCCCCTCGGCGTGGGCCCTCTCGACCAGTTCCAGGGTGATGCGCCGGACGTTGAGCACCAGCCGGGTCGCGCCCACCGCCTTCGCCCGGTCCACCACGTCCTCCCCCCAGCGGCTGGCCACCAGGGCCGTCCGCACCCCCGGCACCAGCTGCGCGATCTCGGCGATCGCCTCGTCGTGGAACGAGATCACCTCGACCCGGTCGACGAGATCGCGCCGCCGCATCACCCCGGCCAGGGTGCGGGCCGCGGCCACGTCCTTGATCTCCGCCTGCAGGGGGGACCGCACGGCGTCGAGGACCTCCTCGAAAACCGGCACCCGCTCTCCCTGCCCGGCGTCGAGTGCGCGCAGTTCCGCCAGGGTCTTCTCCGCGATCGGGCCCTTTCCGTCGGTCGTCCGGTCCACCTCGGCGTCGTGCATGACGGCGAGGGCGCCGTCCTTGCTCAGATGAAGGTCCAGCTCGATGAGGTCCATGCCGGCCTGTTCGGCGTGGACGAACGACCGCAGCGTGTTCTCCGGCTCGACACCCATCACCCCGCGATGACCGATGGTGAGAAAAGACAAGGGACTCTCGCTTCCGTCGACGGCTTTTCCCCGTCTGCTGCTCCTACCCACGCGGCGCTGCGGCACGAACCACTTCCGGCGGCCCCTGGCGTCCACGTGGAGTACGGGCCGGGCCGCGCGCCGTGGAGTGGCTTCCCGCACACGCGCCGGCGGGGCGTGTCCCGCGCGGGCTGCCGGGTAGGCGCACGACGGAGGCCGGGCGGTCCTGACGCCGCCCGGCCACCGCCCTCCACCGTCCACGGAAGAGTCGTCGAAACGCTGGATGACAGGAAAAATCGCGGTGACCATGGGGGATGTGCAGGATAATTTCCAGGTCCCCACTTGTCTCCGAGAACCGTGCACGGATACGGTTGCGTGACGCGAGGTTCTCCCGTGGAGGAAGTGTGATGACGGAAATTCTTGTGCACGACGTCGCCGCCGGCGACATAGCTTCAGCCGAGCGGGTGGTCGAGCACCCCGCCTGGCCCGCGCTCAAGAATGCCGTGGAGGAGATTCGCCCCTGGCAGGCCAAGGACGGCTCCATCGACTTCGACGCCGAGGACGCGCCCACCCCGGCGGTCGCCGGGGAGGCCCTGGACCGGGTGGCCACCGCGGTCGAGCAGCTCTCACCGCTGCTCCCGCACGACGCCGCGTACCACCGCGCCCTCGTCACGGACCTGCGCCGCTGGGCCGCCGAAGGATTCGGCGTCCCCGACTTCCTCGACTCGCTGCTGGCCTTCCAGCCCGCCAAGGACCGCGTCGACGGGCTTCAGCACCTCGTGGTCTTCGCGATGTACACGCAGAACGGCAACCCCGACCGCAATCTCGAAGCCGTCGTGCTCCGGATGGTCTGGCCCGAGTGGCTCGCCGAGCTGGAGGCCACCCGTTACGACAACCCGTTGTTCTGCGGCATCACCTTCGAGGACTTCACCTCCGGGTACGACACCAACTCGGCCGTGCTCTTCCCGGAGACCATCGCCGTGCGCGAGGCCCCCGAGCGCTTCAGCTGGGGCGGCATCTTCTGCGACCGCGAGGCCGCCCGCTTCCGCCGCGTCACCGAGGCCTCCGTCGAGCTCCTGGGCGTCGAGCTGCCCGAGGACATCCGTGCGATGGTCGGCGACCAGCAGCGCTGCGAGCAGGCCTTCGTGCTCTGGGACATGGTCCACGACCGTACCCACAGCCACGGCGACCTGCCGTTCGACCCGTTCATGATCAAGCAGCGCCAGCCGTTCTGGATGTACGGGCTCGAAGAGCTGCGCTGCGACCTCACCGCCTTCAAGGAGGCCGTGAAGCTGGAGGCGGACGGCTTCGGGCAGGGCCGAGACGTGCAGTACGCCGTGCTGTTCGACCGGATGTTCCGCTTCCCGGTCACCGGCGAGCGCGTCCGCAACTACGACGGTCTCGGCGGCCAGCTGCTCTTCGCGTACCTCCACAAGCACGACGTCGTGCGCTGGACGGACAACACCCTGAAGATCGACTGGGAGCGGGCCCCGCAGGTCACCAACCAGCTCTGCGCGGAGATCGAGAAGCTGTACCGCGACGGGATCGACCGCCCCAAGCTGGTCCACTGGTTCGCCGCTTACGACCTGGTCGCGACGTATCTCGCGCCGCACCCCGGATCCCGCTGGGCCAAGGGCCCCGACGCACTGGACCTCTCCCAGCCGCCCCGCAAACTCGTCGACGACGTGCTTCCGGACGAGTTTCCCCTGAGCATGTTCTATGAGGCGCTCTCCAAGAAGCTGAAGAACGTGATCGCCTCCACCAAGGGGATCACCGCCGCGGACGCCGGGCAGGCGGCCGCGTGAGCGCACGTAGTGAGGAGGCGGTGGCCATGAACGGAAACGGCAAGGGCAGCGGAAGCGGTGCGCTCGAAGGCGCTGTCGTAGCCGTCGCGGGGGCGGCCGGCCCGGCCGGCCGGGCAGCCCTGCTCCGGCTCGCCGAGGCGGGCGCGACCGTCGTCGCCTCGGACGCGAACGCCACCCGGCTCGCCGAGGCGGTGGACGCGGCGCGCTACGCCCACGGCGGCGCCACGGTCACCGGTGACACCGTGGACCTCCTCGATCTCGGCGCGGCCCGTGAATGGGCGGACAAGACCGAGAAGGAGTTCGGCAGGATCGACGGTCTGGTCCACCTCGTGGGCGGCTGGCGCGGCAGCGCGAGCTTCGCCGCGACCGACCTCGCCGACTGGACGCTGCTGGAGAAGCTGCTGATCCGTACCGTCCAGAGCACCTCCCTGGCCTTCCAGGAGGGACTGCAGCGCAGCGACCGCGGCCGCTACCTGCTGATCAGCGCGGCCGGTGCGAGCAACCCCACCGCGGGCAACGCCGCCTACGCGGCGTCGAAGGCGGCGGCGGAGGCCTGGACCCTCGCGCTCGCGGACGCCTTCCGTAAGGCGGGGGGCGACGAGGGCCCGCGGAGCGCTGCTGCGATCCTGGTCGTGAAGGCACTGGTGCACGACGCGATGCGCGCCGAGCGCCCGAATGCGAAGTTCGCGGGCTTCACGGACGTCAAGGAGCTGGCCGATGCCATCGCCGGCGTCTGGGACCGGCCCGCCCCGGAAGTGAACGGAAAGCGCCTGTGGCTGACCCCGCAACCGTAAGGACCGACGCGCGTCGTCATCACGACCCGCAGGTACGCGGATTCGCCAGTGACAACTACGCGGGGACCCACCCGGAGATCCTCGCGGCCCTCGCCCTCGCCAACGGCGGCCACCAGGTCGCCTACGGCGAGGACGACTACACCGGTCACCTCCAGCGCGTGATGCACAGCCACTTCGGCCCCACCGCCGAGGCCTTTCCCGTCTTCAACGGGACCGGCGCCAACGTGGTCTCGCTCCAGGCGATGACCGACCGCTGGGGCGCGGTCATCTGCGCCGAGTCCGCCCACATCAACGTGGACGAGGGCGGCGCTCCGGAACGGGTCGGCGGCCTCAAGCTCCTCACCGTGCCCACCGAGGACGGCAAGCTCACACCTGAGCTCATCGACAGGCAGGCGTACGGCTGGGACGACGAGCACCGGGCCATGCCGCAGGTCGTCTCGATCACCCAGAACACCGAGCTGGGAACCGTCTACACACCGGACGAGATCCGGGCCATCTGCGAGCACGCCCACGGACACGGCATGAAGGTCCACCTCGACGGCGCCCGGATAGCCAACGCCGCGGCCTCCCTCGACGTCCCCATGCGTACGTTCACCAACACCGTCGGCGTCGACGTGCTCTCCTTCGGAGGGACGAAGAACGGGGCCATCTTCGGCGAGGCCGTCGTGGTGCTGGACCCGGACGCCGTCCGCGCGATGAAGCACCTGCGCAAGCTGTCGATGCAGCTCGCCTCCAAGATGCGCTTCGTGTCGGTACAGCTGGAGGCGCTGCTCGCGGGCGACCTGTGGCTGCGCAACGCCCGTCACGCCAACGCCATGGCCCAGCGGCTCGCCGAGGGCGTCCGGGCGGTGGACGGTGTGGAGATCCTCTACCCCGTGCAGGCCAACGCGGTCTTCGCGCGGTTGCCGCACGAGGTGAGCGAGCGGCTGCAGAAGCGCTTCCGGTTCTACTTCTGGGACGAGAAGGCCGGCGACGTGCGCTGGATGTGCGCCTTCGACACCACGGAGGACGACGTCGACGCGTTCGTCCTCGCCCTGAAGGAAGAGATGGCTGCGCGCTAGGGCATGCATGACTATGCGGTCGGCCGGAAAGGTATTGACTCCGGTCGGCCGCTTCCCTACGCTCGGCGGCCATGGAGCTGATACAGCAGGTGCCCCGGCTTTCCGCGTACCTCGCCGCCGACGACGCCATCGACCATGAACACCCGCTGGTCCGCGAAACGGCCGCGCGGCTCCGTTCCGGGGCGGCCGATGCCCACGCGTACGCGGAAGCGGCGTACCGCTTCGTACGCGACACCGTCGTGCACTCCGCCGACTCGGGCGACATGCGCGTCACCTGGCGCGCCTCGGACGTCCTCGCCACCCGCAACGGCATCTGCCACGCGAAAGCGCACGCCCTGGCCGCGCTGCTGCGGGCCGAAGGCATCCCCACCGCCCTCTGTTACCAGGGGCTGGCGGACGACGACGGGAGCCCCGGGGTGATCCACGGACTGATCGCCCTGCGCCTGCCCGGCCGGGACCGCTGGGACAGGCAGGATCCGCGGGGCAACCGCCCCGGGGTGGACGCGCAGTTCTCGCTGGACGAGGAGAGGCTGGCCTGGCCCGTCCGGCCGGAGCTCGGCGAAGTGGACTATCCGGTGCTCCACGCGGCACCGCATCCGCGCGTCCTGCGTGGCCTGCGCACGGCCGCCGACCGTGCCGAGCTCTGGCGCATACTGCCTACGGCGCTCTGAACGCCGCTCCGCGGGCAGCACTGGACGAGGCCGTCACCTTCCCGGCGTCGCGAAGCGAGGGCCCGTCCCTCGCGTACCTGGGAAGGCCGGGCCCCGGGGCACGGAGCGCCGCCCCGTGCCCCGGAGGGACGTTTCCACCCCGGCCCGCGGCGGGCCTCAGCCGCGCTCGCGCACCTCGGCCGCCGTCGGAGCCGTACCCCCGAGGTGCGAGGGCACCCACCAGGTGTCGCTCGCGTCCTTCGGGCGCACGGGGTAGGCGCGCTGGGCCGCCTCGAGCAGGTCCTGTACGCGGTCCCGCAGCCGCCGGGTGATCGCGCCCGCGTACTGATCGGTGGGGGCTTCCACCGGCTCGCCGACCCGGATCATCACCGGGATGTGGCTGCGCCTGAAGTTGCGCGGCCGGCCCTTGGTCCACAGGCGCTGGGTGCCCCACAGCGCCATCGGGATCAGCGGCACTCCGGCCTCCTGGGCCAGCCGTGCCGCACCCGACTTGAAGCTCTTCAGCGTGAAGGACTCCGAGATCGTCGCCTCGGGGAACACGCCGACGATCTCGCCGGAACGCAGGGAGGCCAGCGCGTGCGCGTACGCGTCCTCGCCCTGCTTGCGGTCGACGGGGATGTGCTTCATGCCGCGCATCAAAGGGCCCGAGACCTTGTGCCGGAACACCGACTCCTTGGCCATGAAGCGCACGAGCCGCTTCTGCGGCAGCGCCGCGAGGCCGGTGAAGATGAAGTCGAGATAGCTGATGTGATTGCTTACCAGAACCGCGCCCCCGGTCTTCGGGATGTGCTCCGAACCCTGGGTGTCGATCTTCAGGTCGAGCGCCTTGAACAAGGTACGAGCGGCGCCGATGACCGGTTGATAGACGAGTTCTGCCATCTGGAGAAGACCCTTCTTCTGCGCCGGGGAGGGTTCTCCCGGCGGAAGTTACGCAGCCGTAGGTTTGCGGCATTGCGCCGATCGTGCCCCATGCGCGTCGCGGTGGCCAGTCTCGGCGGACGCGGGCCGCGAGATTCTCGTCACGTGGAACGTCGGGGAATGTCCCGGCGGCCCTGGGCGCTGATCCGATGCGTAGAGCTCTGACAGGAGGCTGAAGGTGGACGGGCGGACCCGTGCGGACAGGCTCGACGCGGCCCAACTCGGCGTCGAACTGGGGGAGAGGGCCACGCTGGTCCAGTTCTCCAGTGCGTTCTGCCAGCCCTGCCGGGCTACCCGACGCACCCTCGCGGAGGTGGCCGGCATGGTCGAGGGGGTGGCCCATGTGGAGATCGACGCCGAGGCGCATCTCACTCTCGTACGCGCGCTCGACATCAGCCGGACCCCCACCGTCCTGGTCCTCGACGCCTCCGGCCTGGTCGTCCGCCGGGCCGTCGGGCAGCCACGCACGGTCGACGTCGTCGCGGCGCTGGGGGAGGCGATGTGACGGACCGTGACGCATCTCCCACCTGGTGGGACGCTCTTGACTGCACCCGCCACGCATCGTCACTCTGACGCTATGCCGCCAGAACCCCTTCTCCATGGCCGGGTCCCCCTCGACCTCGCCCGCCACGCGAGTGCGCGCTGTCCGGATGCCTGAGCATCCACGGCCCCGCACCTCAGACGCGCAGAAGGACAGCTCCATGACGGCATCACCCGAGACCGGCAGTCCCCGTACGGCATCCCCGGATCTCCTCCGCTCCGTGTTCCGGCAGCATGCCGCCGGTGTCGCGGTGATCACCGCGGCGGGTGACCGGCCGGTGGGCTTCACCGCCACCAGCCTCAACTCCGTCGCCGCCGATCCGCCGCTCATCTCCTTCGGCGTCGGCACCGCGTCGTCCAGTTGGCCGGTCATCGCGGAAGCGGACCACATCGGCGTCCACGTGCTCGGTGAGCACCAGCGGGAACTGGCCGCCACCTTCGCGCGCAGCGGGGCCGACCGGTTCGGTCCGTCCACCGATTGGCGCAGCGGACCGGAAGGTGTCCCGGTGCTGGACGGCGTGCTCGCCTGGCTCGTCTGCCGGGTCGTGGCGCGGATCCCGGCGGGTGACCACCGCATCGTGATCGCGCAGGCGGTCGTCGGTGATCCGGCCGGCGGCGGCAGGCCGCTCGTCCATCACCAGGGCAGGTTCACGGCTCTGCGAGACTGAGAACTCCGGGCGTCGCCGGCGTGCCGGGCGTAGGCCAGATCACAGTGCCAAGCGCTTGCTTAATGGACACCCAATAGGTGTACTGACGAGTAATATTACGGTCGGAGCGTCGGTCGCCCCGACCGGAAATCGCCCCATCAGGCGCCTATGCTGCGTGCAACAAGGCAGCCCGGAAATGACGATGCAGTAGGAGAGCCGGCGTGAGCTTGAGGATCGTTGTCTGTGTGAAGTACGTGCCCGACGCGACCGGTGACCGGCATTTCGCCGATGACCTGACGTTGGAT
>NZ_JBEXXO010000023.1:0-433 GCF_040630435.1 Streptomyces sp. NPDC005803
GCCCGGTTACATTCCGAACCCGGAAGCTAAGCCTTTCAGCGCCGATGGTACTGCAGGGGGGACCCTGTGGGAGAGTAGGACGCCGCCGAACAATCTTTGAAGGACCCTTGGTCCCAGCGTTCAACGCTGGGACCAAGGGTCCTTTTTGTTTTTCCGAAGCGCGTCGGGTGTCCGGCTGCGCAAGAATGTATGTAGTACCCGATGACAGGAGCACCACCGATGTCCACCAACTCTCCCGACGATCGTTCGGAGCGCGAGCCGCGTCGCCGGGACGGCGGTGACCGGGGCGGCTTCAGCGGCGGTCGTGACGACCGGTCGGGCGGCCAGGGCCGGGACAACGACCGTGGCGGAAACCGCCGCGACGACAGCCGGCCCACCAGCGGTGGCGGCGGTTTCCGCCGTGACGACCGTGACCGGGACCGTGCGCCGCGTC
>NZ_JBEXXO010000023.1:527-660 GCF_040630435.1 Streptomyces sp. NPDC005803
TCCGTCGTGACGACAGCCGTGGTGGTTCGTCGGGCGGTGGGTTCCGTCGTGACGACAGCCGTGGTGGTTCGTCGGGCGGTGGGTTCCGTCGTGACGACAGCCGTGGTGGTTCGTCCGGTGGTGGGTTCCGCGT
>NZ_JBEXXO010000023.1:757-150694 GCF_040630435.1 Streptomyces sp. NPDC005803
TCGTGACGACAGCCGTGGTGGTTCGTCCGGTGGTGGGTTCCGTCGTGACGACAGTCGTGGTGGTTCGTCCGGTGGTGGGTTCCGTCGTGACGACAGTCGTGGTGGTTCGTCCGGTGGTGGGTTCCGTCGTGACGACAACCGTGGCCCTTCCTCCGGCGGTGGGTTCCGTCGTGATGACCGGGCTCCGCGTCGGGATGATGACCGTGGTGGGCGTCCGGGTGGTGGCTTCGAGCGCCGCGACGACCGGCCGCGCGGGCCGCGTCGCGATGACGACAACCGCAGCGGTGGCTTCCGCCGTGACGACAGCCGTGGCGGTTCGTCCGGCGGCGGTTTCCGCCGTGACGACAGCCGTGGCGGTTCTGCCGGCGGTGGCTTCCGCCGTGATGACAGTCGTGGTGGTTCGTCGGGCGGTGGGTTCCGTCGTGACGACAACCGTGGCCCTTCCTCCGGCGGTGGGTTCCGTCGTGATGACCGGGCTCCGCGTCGGGATGATGACCGTGGTGGGCGTCCGGGTGGTGGCTTCGAGCGCCGCGACGACCGGCCGCGCGGGCCGCGTCGCGATGACGACAACCGCAGCGGTGGCTTCCGCCGTGACGACAGCCGTGGCGGTTCGTCCGGTGGTGGGTTCCGCCGTGACGACAGCCGTGGCGGTTCGTCCGGTGGTGGGTTCCGCCGTGACGACAGCCGTGGCGGTTCGTCCGGTGGTGGGTTCCGTCGTGATGACCGGGCTCCGCGTCGGGATGATGACCGTGGTGGGCGTCCGGGTGGTGGCTTCGAGCGCCGCGACGACCGGCCGCGCGGGCCGCGTCGCGATGACGACAACCGCAGCGGTGGCTTCCGTCGCGATGACAACCGTGGCGGTTCTGCCGGCGGTGGCTTCCGCCGTGACGACAACCGAGGCCCTTCCTCCGGCGGTGGGTTCCGTCGAGATGACCGGGCTCCGCGTCGGGATGATGACCGTGGTGGGCGTCCGGGTGGTGGCTTCGAGCGCCGCGACGACCGGCCGCGCGGCCCGCGTCGCGATGACGACAACCGCAGCGGTGGCTTCCGCCGTGACGACAGCCGTGGCGGTTCGTCGGGCGGTGGGTTCCGTCGCGATGACAGTCGTGGCGGTTCGTCCGGTGGTGGGTTCCGTCGTGACGACAGCCGTGGCGGTGGATTCCGTGGTCAGCGGGACGACCGGGACCGTGGTGGCTACCGTGGGCGCGACGACCGTGGTGGGTACGAGCGGCGGGACGACCGGGACCGTGAGCCCATCAAGCGGCTCCCCATCCCTGACGACGTCACCGGCCACGAGATCGACGGGGACGTCCGCCAGGAGCTGATGAGCCTCCCGAAGACTCTGGCCGAGGACGTCGCCAGGAACCTGGTCATGGTGGCGCGGCTCATCGACGAGGACCCCGAGCAGGCGTACGCGTACTCGCGCATCGCCCTGCGACTGGCCTCGCGTGTGGCCGCCGTGCGGGAGGCGGCGGGCTTCGCCGCCTACGCCACCCAGAAGTACGCGGAGGCCCTGGCGGAGTTCCGGGCGTCCCGGCGGATGACCGGTTCCGTGGAGCTGTGGCCCGTCATGGCCGACTGCGAGCGCGGACTGGGCCGGCCCGAGCGGGCCCTGGCCATGGCGGGCGAGCCCGAGGTGCAGAAGCTGGACAAGGCCGGTCAGGTCGAGATGCGTCTGGTGGCTGCCGGAGCCCGCCGGGACATGGGGCAGATCGACGCCGCCATCGTGACGCTGCAGAGCTCCGAGCTCGCGTCCAGTGCCGTGCACCCGTGGACGCCGCGTCTGCGTTACGCCTACGCGGACGCGCTGCTGGCCGCAGGGCGCGAGGACGAGGCGCGCGAGTGGTTCGGGAAGGCCCTGGAGGCCGACAAGGACGGTTCCACGGACGCGTCGGACCGCCTCGCCGAGCTGGACGGTGTCGAGTTCGTCGACGCCCTCGGTGACGACGAGGACGATGCCGTCACCACCGACGTGACGGCGCCGGTCGGGGATGACGCGGATGACGACATCGACGACGAGGACGACGACGATGACGACGAGGACGACGGTCCCGTCAAGGCGTAACGCGTAGGAAGAGGGCGGCACCCCACAGGGGGTGCCGCCCTCTTCCGCGTCCGGGGGCGGGTCAGCCGAGAGTCAGGCTGCGCAGGACCAGGCCCGTGGCCGGCTTGGGGCCGAAGGAGGTCGACTTACGTGGCATGGTCACGCCCTGCCGGGCCAGGTCACGGACGAGCTCTTCGCGCACCGGGTGCATCAGCACCGCCGTGGAGTCGTGGCGCTCGGCCTGCTCGACGGCTGCCTCCGTGTCGTGGATGTAAGCGATGTGGGCCGGGTCGTCGGGGATCTGCCAGACGTGGTCGAGCAGTGCCGAGTGCAGGACCGTCGCATCGAGGGTGCGCCAGGCGACCGGCCGGTCCGCGGGAACGGTACGGGCCAGCAGAGCCTCGTCCGGGCGGTCGACCAGGTGGAAGCCGCCGGTGCCCGCGAGCAGGAAGGCGTTGCCCTCGGCGGCCGCCTCGGCCAGGGTCTCCAGTGCCCGGGGGAGTGGCCCCTCGACGGCGCGGACGCGGAACAGGCCGTCCAGCGCGGCGAGCGCCTCGGCGACGGGCAGGCCGTGCAGCAGCCGGTGGATGGAGCGGACCCGGAGCGGGTAACGGGCCGTGTCGACCAGGAGGACCAGGCCGAAGTCCCAGGGGCCGGGCACCGTGTGTTCCTGCTGGAGCCGGAGGTAGGTGGCCCAGCGGTGGTGGCCGTCGGCGATCAGCGCCTGGTGACCGGCCAGGTCCGCTTCGATCTCCGCACGGTCGGCGGGGTCGGTGACCGCCCACAGCCGGTGGCCGTAGCCGTCCTCGGTGGTGGTGGCGAGCAGCGGCGGGCGGTGGATGGTCCGCTCGATGACCGCGGTCGCACCCGTGGGGCCGCCGTCGCTGCGGTAGGTCAGCAGCAGCGGTTCGAGGTGCGCCGCGGTGGTCCGCATCAAGTCGGCGCGGTCCTCGACCACATGGGCCATCACGTCCTCGTGCGGGAGCACGATGCCCTCGGCCGGGCCCGAGAGCGCCAGCGCGCCGATGACGCCGCGCTGCAGCATTTCGCCGTCGCGCTGCTCGTACACGTACAGCGTCGGCTCGGGATCGGGAGCGAGCACTCCCTCGGCCAGCCAGCGGTTCAGGGTCGCGGCGGCCTGCTCGTGCCGGGCGGTCGCGGAGTCGGCCTGCGGCAGGATCAGACGCACGATGTTGTGCGGATCCGCCGATTCCAGGTGGAGCAGCCCGTCGGGCCGTACGACGACGTCGTAGGGGGGTGAGGTCACCGCGGCGAGACTGCCGACCTGCTCAGGGACATAGCGCAGTCCACGGAACGGAGTCAGACGCAGTCCACGGTCCACCGGGCCTCGTGTTGTCATTTCTGCATCGTATGTGCGATCCAGGGATGCGCGATGATCGGGGGAGAAGCAGGCAACGAGGAGCGCGGGATATGAGCCAGACGAGCAGGACCAGGCCGAGCGGGAGCAGCACCGCGCTGAGCGAGGCGTACGACACGGCGCTGCTGGATCTCGACGGGGTGGTGTACGCGGGCGGCCTGGCGATCGACCATGCCGTCGAGGCGCTCGGCGCCGCGCGGAACGGCGGGATGCACCTGGCGTACGTCACCAACAACGCGCTGCGGACTCCGGCCGCGGTGGCGGACCACCTGACCGAGTTGGGGGTGCCCGCCGAGCCCGCCGATGTGATCACCTCGGCGCAGGCCGTGGCCCGGCTGATCGCCGATCAGTTGCCGTCCGGAGCACGGGTGTTGGTGATCGGCGGGGAAGGACTGCGGGTGGCGCTGCGTGAACGGGGGCTGGTGCCGGTGGAGTCGGCGGACGACGAACCGGTCGCCGTGGCGCAGGGATACGGCGGCCCGGACCTGGCGTGGGGCCGGTTCGCCGAGGCGTCGTACGCCATCAACGCCGGGCTGCCGTGGTTCGCGTCCAACACGGATCTGACGATTCCGGGCGCCCGGGGGATCGCGCCGGGCAACGGGGCGGCCGTGGAGGTCGTGCGGATCGCCACCGGGGCCGAGCCGCAGGTGGCCGGGAAGCCGCTGCCGCCGATGCACCGCGAGACGGTGCTGCGGACGGGCGCCGAGCGGCCGCTCGTGGTCGGGGACCGGCTCGACACGGACATCGAGGGGGCGTTCAACGGAGGTGTCGACTCCCTGCTGGTGCTCACCGGGGTGACGGACGCGGCGCAGTTGGTGGCCGCGGTGCCCGAGCACCGGCCGACGTACGTGGACGCCGACCTGCGCGGCCTGCTCACGGGGCAGCCCGAGGTCACGCGGACGGATGAGGCACACGCCTGTGGGGGCTGGACGGCATCCGTCCGCGGCGGGGCGCTGGTGCTGGAGGGCGACGGGGAGCCGCTCGACGGTCTGCGGGCGCTGTGCGGTGCGGCGTGGTCGCACGCCGGGGACGGTTCGTGCGAACTGGAGGCGGGGAAGGCGGTGGCCCGGCTCGGGCTGTAGGGCGAGCGTCGGGGCGGCGCCGGTCGGCTCGTACGTTTCGCGACGGAGCGGGCCGTGAGGAGCGGCTTCGAGCGGTCGGCGGGGGCGGCCCGATCGAGCCCATGGGAGGCTAGGCTAACCTAACCGCGTGTTGGTTGAGAGTCCTCCGAACCCGAGCGCAGGCCCCATGGCCGCGCCGGACAGCGCCGCGCCCCCCAGGCGCCATGCGGTACGCGCCGCAGGGCTTCTGGTGGCGGTGGCCGCCCTGGTGCTGGTGTGCCTGGCGAGTGTCGCGATCGGCGCCAAGGCGCTCCCGCTCTCCGATGTGTGGCACGGCCTGTTCCATGACGCGGGGAGCGGCGACGACGTCCTCGTACGGAAGGTGCGCATCCCCCGGACCGTGCTCGGGCTGATCGTCGGCGCCGCGCTCGGACTGGCCGGGGCCGTGATGCAGGCGCTGACCCGCAACCCGCTGGCCGAGCCCGGGCTGCTCGGGGTCAACGCGGGCGCGTCGGCGGCGGTCGTCTCCGCCATCAGCTTCTTCGGCGTCACCTCGCTGACCGGGTACGTCTGGTTCGCCTTCGCCGGAGCCGCGATCGTCTCGGTCGCCGTGTACCTGCTCGGCGGCAGCCGGTCCGCCAATCCCGTACGGCTCGCGCTGGCCGGGACGGCCGTCACCGCCGCGCTGTACGGCTACGTCAACGCCGTACAGCTGCTGGACTCGGCGGCGCTGGACCGGCTGCGGTTCTGGACCGTCGGCTCGCTGGCCTCCGCGAACATGGAGACCGTCGGCAAGGTGTGGCCGTTCATCGCGCTCGGCGTGCTCCTCACCCTGCTCATCGCGCGGCCGCTCAACGCCCTGGAGATGGGCGACGACACGGCGCGGGCGCTGGGCGCCCATCTGACCCGGACCCGGGTCCTCGCGATGCTCGCCGTCACCCTGCTGTGCGGGGCCGCGACGGCCGCCTGCGGGCCGATCGTCTTCATCGGGCTGATGATCCCGCACCTGGTGCGCGCGATCACCGGTCCCGACATGCGGTGGATCCTGCCGTACGCGGCCGTGCTCTCCCCGGTGCTCCTGCTCGGCGCGGACGTGGTCGGCCGGATCGTCGCGCGTCCGTCCGAACTCCAGGTGGGCATCGTCACCGCGCTGCTCGGCGGACCCGTCTTCATCCACCTCGTACGACGCAAGAGGATGTCCCAGCTGTGATGGCCACCCAGGAGGAGACGCCGGCCGAGGTCGCGGGGACGGCGCGTTCGGTGCGGGCCGTGCGGACGGCCGGCGGCTACTCGTTCCGGATCAACGTCCGGGCGTCCCTCGTCATCCTGTTGCTCGCCGTGGTGGCCGCGGGCACGGCCGTCGTCCTCATCGGCAGCGGCGACTTCGCGATGACGCCGGGCGAGGTCGTCACCACGCTCCTCGGACACGGCACCTTCCAGCAGGAGTTCATCGTCACGGACCTGCGCCTGCCGCGGGTGCTGGTCGGACTCCTCGTCGGGGCGACGCTCGGCGCCGGCGGCGCCGTGTTCCAGACCATCTCGCGCAACCCGCTCGGCAGTCCCGACGTACTCGGCTTCGGCCAGGGCGCGACCGTGGGCGCGCTGACCGTGATCGTGCTCTTCCAGGGCGGTGCGGCCGCCGTCGCGGGCGGTGCGGTGGCCGGTGGCCTGCTGACCGGGGTCGCCGTCTATCTGCTGGCGTGGAAGCGCGGAGTCCACGGGTTCCGGCTCGTCCTGGTCGGGATCGGCGCGGCGGCCATGCTCACCGCCGCTACCCAGTACCTGATCACCAAGGCGAATCTGGTCGACGCGACCCGTGCCGTCGTCTGGATGACCGGATCGCTCGACGGCCGGGACTGGGCCCAGGTCTGGCCCCTGCTCGTGGTGTGCGCCCTGCTGCTTCCGGTGGTGTACGGGCACGGGCCGGCCCTGCGGGTGATGGAGATGGGCGACGACGCCGCGTACGCGCTCGGCGTACGGGTCGAACGCACCCGGCTCGTCCTGATGGGCTCGGCCGTACTGCTCGTCGCCGTCGCCACGGCGGCCGCGGGGCCGATCGCGTTCGTCTCGCTGAGCGCCCCGCAGCTCGCCCGCCGGCTCACCCGCTCCACCGGCCCCAACCTGGTGGCCGCGACCTTCATGGGTGCGGCCCTCCTCCTCGTCGCCGACTGGGTCTCGATGGAGGCCTTCGGCGACCGCCAACTGCCCGTCGGGGTCGTCACCGGGGTGCTCGGCGGCTGCTATCTGCTGTGGCTCCTGGTGTCCGAGCGCAAGGCGGGCCGCATATGAAAGCCGGGGCGCGGCGGGCGCCCGGCACCGATTCCGCTTCCCGTCCCCTCACCGATCCGACGCACCCCCGGAGTACGACCATGCAGCGCCTCACCGCGGACTCGGTGACCCTCGGCTACGACCAGCGGGTCATCGCGGAGAACCTCTCGGTCGAGATCCCCGACCACTCGTTCACCGTGATCGTCGGCCCCAACGCCTGCGGGAAGTCCACGCTGCTGCGGGCGCTCTCCCGGATGCTGAAGCCCACCCGTGGCCGGGTGCTGCTGGACGGGGAGGCGATCCACGGCCTGCCCGCGAAGAAGGTCGCCAGGACGCTGGGGCTCCTGCCCCAGTCCTCGATCGCGCCGGAGGGCATCACGGTCGCGGATCTCGTGGCCCGCGGGCGCTACCCGCACCAGGGACTGCTGCGGCAGTGGTCACCCGAGGACGAACGCATTGTCGAGGAATCGATGGCGTCGACCGGCGTCGGCGCGCTGGCTGATCGCTATGTCGACGAATTGTCCGGCGGCCAGCGCCAGCGGGTCTGGATCGCGATGGCGCTCGCACAGCAGACACCGCTGCTGCTGCTGGACGAGCCGACGACGTACCTCGACATCCAGCACCAGATCGACGTGCTCGACCTGTGCGCGGAACTGCACGAGACGCAGGGGCGCACGCTGGTGGCGGTCCTGCACGACCTGAACCACGCCGCGCGCTACGCCACCCACCTCATCGCCATGCGGGAGGGCGAGATCATCGCCGAGGGCGCGCCCGGGGACATCGTCACCGCGGAGCTCGTGGAGCGGGTGTTCGGGCTGCGGTGCCAGGTGATCCCCGATCCTGAGACGGGGACGCCGCTGGTGGTGCCGGCCGCGCGGGTGCGCGGCCCGCGGGTCGCGGTCGCGGACGCGTGACAGGCGGCCACGCCGCGTCCTCGCGCGCCGGACGGGCTTGAGAGGCGCCCTGGAGCCCCGGACGGACGTGAGGCGGCTACAGCAGCGATCTCAGCTTCAGCAGGTCGCGGAAGCCGGCCTCCAGGCGGACGCGGCCCGAGCCCCACGCCTTGGCGAAGTTCAGCTCGCCGTCCACCATCGCCACCAGGTCGTCGCCGGTCATCGCGAGACGGATCTCGGCCTTCTCCCGGGGCGGCCCGCCGACCGTGTCCAGCACCTGGATCCGGCCGTCGGTGAGGCGTCCGGTGAACGTCACGTCGAGGTCCTTGATGTGGCAGCTGAGCGAACGGTCGAGCGCCGCCGCGCCGCGCACGTCGCCGTCCGCGCCCGCGAGGTTGTCGGAAAGTCTGTCGAGTGCGCTGCGGCACTCCGCCATGGTCGCCATCGTCCCCGACGGTACCTCAGCCCTTCGCGGTAGCGTTTCCCGCATGAGCGACTCGATGCCGGAGCCGGACCCCACCGCCGCGGCCGCGCCCGGGGAGATGCCGCAGGACGTACCGGGGGAGGCGTCCGCCGCGGCGTCCCACGAGCCTGCCGGACCGGCGCCGCTCGGCGTCGTACGCACGCCCACCGGCGACGCGGGCGTGGACGCGCACCTGGACCGGCTGGCCGATGCGGACCACCTCCCGGCGGACGGACACATCGAGGTGTACGAGGATGTACACCGTGGCCTGCGCGACGCGCTGACCGCGCTGGACGCCAGGCCCGCACCCGCACCGGTACCCGCACCGATGCCCTCGTACGACCACAGGAGCTGAACCGAACGTGGCAGGAGTGGCCCGTCGCCGCCTCGACGCCGAGCTGGTACGCCGAAAACTCGCCCGCTCACGCGAGCACGCCAGCCAGCTGATCGCCGCAGGACGGGTGACCGTCGGCGGCAACACCGCGACCAAACCGGCCACCCAGGTCGAGACGAGTGCCGCCCTCGTCGTCACCAAGGACGACAGCGACCCCGAGTACGTCTCGCGGGGCGGTCACAAGCTGGCGGGCGCCCTCGCCGCCTTCGTCCCCCTGGGGCTGGAGGTGGAGGGGCGGCGGGCACTGGACGCCGGGGCGTCGACCGGCGGGTTCACCGATGTGCTGCTGCGGGCCGGAGCGGCTCCGGTCGTGGCCGTGGACGTCGGCTACGGGCAGCTCGCCTGGTCGCTCCAGTCCGATGAACGCGTCATCGTCAAGGACCGTACCAACGTGCGGGAACTGACCCTGGACGCCATCGACGGCGAGGCGGTGGACCTGGTGGTGGGCGACCTGTCGTTCATCCCGCTCGGACTGGTGCTGCCCGCCCTGGCGCGCTGCGCCGCCCCCGACGCGGACCTGGTCCTCATGGTCAAGCCGCAGTTCGAGGTGGGCAAGGAACGCCTCGGCAGCGGCGGTGTGGTGCGCAGCCCCGAACTGCGCGCCGAAGCGGTACGGGAGGTGGCCCGCCGGGCCTGGGCGCTGGGCCTGGGCGTGCGGGGTGTGACGGCGAGCCCGCTGCCCGGGCCGTCGGGGAACGTCGAGTACTTTCTGTGGCTGCGGGCCGGAGCACCGGAACTGGATCCCGCAGATGTCGACCGTGCAGTGGCGGAGGGGCCTCGTTGACGACGAATGCGGCACGAACAGTCTTTCTCTTGGCACACACCGGCCGGCCGGCCGCGATCCGCAGTGCCGAGCTCGTCGTCCAGGGGCTGCTCCGCAGCGGCCTGGGCGTCCGGGTGCTCGCGACGGAGGCGGCCGATCTGCCGCTTCCGCCATCCGTCGAGACCGTCACGGACGCCACGCCCGAGGCGGTGAACGGCTGCGAGCTCCTGATCGTCCTCGGCGGCGACGGAACCCTCCTGCGGGGTGCGGAGCTCTCGCGCGCCTCGGGAGTCCCGATGCTCGGCGTCAACCTGGGCCGGGTCGGCTTCCTCGCCGAGGCCGAGCGCGACGACCTCGACAAGGTGGTCGACCGGGTCGTCACCCGGGCGTACACCGTCGAGGAGCGCATGACGCTCGACGTCCTCGTGCACAGCAACGGCGAGGTCGTCCACACCGACTGGGCGCTCAACGAGGCGGCCGTGCAGAAGGTGTCGCCCGAGCGGATGCTGGAGGTCGTGCTGGAGATCGACGGCCGGCCCGTCACCGGCTTCGGCTGCGACGGCATCGTGTGCGCGACGCCCACCGGCTCGACCGCGTACGCCTTCTCGGCCGGCGGCCCCGTCGTCTGGCCCGAGGTCGAGGCGCTGCTGATGGTCCCGATCAGCGCCCACGCGCTGTTCGCCAAACCGCTGGTGACCTCGCCGACGTCGGTGCTCGCCGTCGAGGTCCAGCCCCACACCCCGCACGGCGTCCTGTGGTGCGACGGGCGCAGGACCGTGGAGCTGCCCGCGGGCGCGCGCGTCGAGGTCCGGCGCGGCACCGTGCCCGTACGGCTGGCACGGCTGCACCAGGCGTCGTTCACGGACCGGCTGGTGGCCAAGTTCGCGCTGCCCGTGTCCGGGTGGCGGGGCGCACCGCACTGACCCCGAGCACACGCGTTCGGACCGCGGATCCGGCGCCGCCGCCGTGGCCCGTGTGCGCGCGGGCCACGAAACCTCGTATGGTCATGTGCGTGTTGGAGGAGATGCGGATACGGTCGCTCGGAGTCATCGACGACGCGGTGGTGGAACTGTCACCCGGTTTCACCGCGGTGACCGGTGAGACCGGCGCGGGCAAGACCATGGTCGTCACCAGCCTGGGGCTGCTGCTCGGCGGACGCGCCGATCCCGCCCTGGTGCGGATCGGCGCCAAGGCCGCCGTCGTCGAGGGCCGGATCACGGTGACCGAGGGTGACGCGGTGGCCTCGCGGGCCGAGGAGGCCGGGGCCGAGATCGAGGACGGTGCGCTGCTCATCAGCCGTACCGTCTCCGCGGAAGGGCGCTCCCGGGCCCATCTGGGCGGCAGGTCCGTGCCGGTCGGAGTGCTGGCCGAACTCGCCGACGAACTCGTCGCCGTGCACGGCCAGACCGACCAGCAGGGGCTGCTCAAGCCGGCCCGGCAGCGGCAGGCCCTGGACCGGTACGCGGGCGACGGCGTCGCCGTGCCCCGTGCCACGTACGCGGCGGCCTACCGGCGGCTGCGCGAGGTCGCCGGTGAGCTCGACGAGCTGACGACGCGCGCCCGCGAACGGGCCCAGGAAGCCGACCTGCTGCGCTTCGGGCTGAACGAGATCGCCGCCGTCGCACCGCTGCCCGGCGAGGACACCGAGCTCGCCGCCGAGGCCCAGCGCCTCGGCCACGCCGACGCGCTCGCCTCCGCCGCCGCGCTCGCGCACACCGCGCTGGCCGGAAACCCGGAGGACCCGGAGGCGCTCGACGCGACGACCGTCGTCGCGGCCGCCGGACAGGCCCTGGACGGGGTGCGCGCCCACGACCCGGCGCTCGCCGCGCTCGCCGACCGGGTCGGTGAGATCTCCATCCTGCTCGCCGACGTGTCGGGCGAACTGTCCGGGTACGCCGACCAGCTGGACTCCGACCCGCTACGGCTCGCCGCGGTCGAGGAGCGCCGGGCCTCGCTCACGGGGCTCACCCGCAAGTACGGCGTGGACATCGCCGCCGTGCTGGCCTGGGCCGAGGAGGGCGCCGCCCGGCTGACCGAGCTGGAGGGCGACGACGACCGGATCGGCGAACTGACCGCGGAGCGGGACGCGCTGCGCGCCGAACTCTCCCAGCTCGGCCAGGCGTTGACCGACGCGCGCACGGCGGCCGCCGCGCTCTTCGCCGAAGCGGTGACCGAGGAGCTGGCCTCCCTCGCGATGCCGCACGCCCGGGTCTCCTTCGACATCCGGCAGACCGAGGCGGCGGACGAGGCGTCCGGCATCGAGATCGGCGGCCGCAACGTGGCCTACGGGCCCTCCGGCGCCGACGAGGTCGAACTCCTGCTGGCCCCGCACCCCGGCGCCCAGCCCCGCCCCATCGCCAAGGGCGCGTCGGGCGGCGAACTGTCCCGGGTGATGCTCGCCGTCGAGGTGGTCTTCGCCGGCTCGGACCCCGTACCCACCTACCTCTTCGACGAGGTCGACGCGGGCGTCGGCGGCAAGGCGGCCGTCGAGGTCGGCAGGCGGCTGGCGAAGCTCGCCAGGTCGGCCCAGGTCGTGGTCGTCACCCACCTGCCCCAGGTGGCCGCGTTCGCCGACCGGCAGCTGCTGGTCGAGAAGACCGTGGACGGCTCGGTGACCAGGAGCGGTGTCACGGTCCTGGAGGGCGAGGACCGGGTACGCGAGCTCTCCCGGATGCTCGCCGGCCAGGAGGACTCCGAGACGGCCCGGGCGCACGCGGAGGAACTGCTCGCCACGGCACGGGCGGACGTCTGAGGGCTTCGTCGGATCCCGTGCGCGCGACGAGGGTCCGGCCGGCCTCGTTCGCCTGACGAGGTCCGGTCCGGCGTCGTTCGCGCGCTGAGGGCTTCGGCCGGCCCCGTTCGCAGGGAGACGGCTTCGCCCGGCCCGTTCGCGTGCGTGGGAGTGAGCGGGGTGCGGCAGGAGCCGCTGCCGCCGCCGGCGTGCTCGTTCCCGGGCTCCGGGGCCGGAGCGGGGGGCTCGCTCGTCGCCGTGCGGCGGGCGGCCGGCACGGCGGCCCGCGTCACGCGGCTCGCCGAGACGTCCGGCAGGCGCTGATCCGGCGTCCGGAAGTCCTGGGTTCACGGGGATTTCACCCGTGCGGGTGGTGCGCCACGCCCGGTTTGTCGCGGTGCGCACCGGCGTACCGGTTCCGTCGTGCCGGAACGTGCGTACGGGCTGGCATCCTTGGCGGTGTACTGACGGCCGTGGTGAGGCCGTTCGCCCCGACTCGGGAGTCCCGGGAGCCATTCGACGTGTCACAGCTGCGTACGGTCCAAGTGCTGGGCGGCGGCAGTGCGGGCAGCAGCGCCCATGTCGGTTCGCTGGCCGCCGGGCTGGTCGCGCGCGGGGTGCACGTCACCGTCTGCGCTCCGGCCGCCCTGGACCGCGCCTACGCTTTCTCCGCCACGGGGGCCTGCTTCGCCCCCGTGCCGCGACGCGGTGACCCGGCCGCCGTCGCCGCGCTGCGGGCCGCCTGCGCGGGCGCCGACGTCGTGCACGCGCACGGGCTGCACGCCGCCGTGCGGGCCGCCCTGGCGCTCGGCGGCCGTCGGGTCCCGCTGGTCTTCACCTGGCACGCCCGGGCCCACGCCGAGGGCGCGCGCCGCCGGCTGCTGCATCTGCTGGAGCGAAGAGCCGCCCGGGCGGCGTCGGTGGTGCTCGGTGCGTCATCGGACCTGGTCGACCGGGCCCGGAGCCGCGGTGCGCGCGACGCCCGCCTCGCGCCCGTAGCCGCTCCCGCACCACGTGTCCCCGCGCCGCTCCCCGATGACAAGGTCCGGGCCGAACTCGGAGCGGTCGAGCGGCCGTTGATCATGGCGGTGGGCAGTCTCGTGCCGCATCACGGGTACGACACTTTGCTCGACGCCGCACGGATGTGGCGACGGCTCGACCCCGTGCCCCTGCTCGTCATCGCGGGCGAAGGGCGGGAGCGGGCGGCGCTGCGGCGCCGCATCAAGGCCGAGGACCTGCCCGTCTCGCTGATCGGCAGCCGCACCGACGTCCCCGAACTCCTCGCCGCCGCCGACCTGGCCGTGCTGTCCAGCCGCTGGGAGGGGCGTTCGGTGCTGGCCCAGGAGGCGTTGCGGATCGGTGTGCCGCTCGTCGCGACCGCGGTCGGCGGAGTGCCCGAACTCGTGGGGGACGCGGCCGAACTCGTGCCGTACGCGAACGCGGAGGCGCTGGGGCGGGCCGTCGCCCGGCTGCTCGGCGATCCGGCCGGACGGGCCCGGCTGGCGGCCGCCGGCCCCCGGCAGGCGGCGACGTGGCCGACCGAGGACGACACGATCGCCCACGTGCTCAGCGTGTACGACGAGTTGGTCCAGCCCCTCGGGGCGCCCCGCACCCGCTGAGGCGGGGGCTCACGTCCGTGCCCGCCCGCAGGACCGGACGGGCTTCACGTCGCGTGGCGGCGGGCACGCAGGGCCAGGCTCAGTGCCAGGACGGCCTGCGGGTCGTCCAGATCGGTGCCGAGCAGTTCCCCGATGCGGGCCAGCCGGTTGTACAGCGTCTGACGGTTGAGATGCAGTTCGCGCGCCGTCTCCGCCTTGCGCCCCGCATGGGCCAGATACGTCTCCAGCGTGGGCAGCAGCGGCGGGCGCGAGGTGCGGTCGTGGTCGCGCAGCGGGCCGATCGCCCGCTCGACGAACGCCGCCAGATCCGGATGGTCCCGCAGCCGCCACAGCAGCAGATCGATGTCCAGGCGCCGGGCGTCGTACCAGGGGCGGTCGCCGAGCCCCTGCGCCGCGGTGGCCGTCTCCGCCGCGTGGCGCAGCCCCGCACCGGCCGCCGCCCAGCCGCCCGCCACCCCGACCACCACGACGGGGGGATGCGAGCCCGCCCGCTCCAGGCCGGCCCGCTCCACCCCGGCCCGCAGCGCCGCGGCGACCCGGTCGGCCACCGCCGTACGCTCCGTCTCCGTACGCAGTCCCAGCAGCAGCGGCACCCGGCCCTCCACCGGCCGCACCCCGAGGAGCACCGGCACCCCCACCGAGGACAGCTCCTCCAGGACCGCGCGCGCCAGCAGCGCCCAGTTGCCGGAGGGGGAGAGCTCCGGAGCCAGCCGCATCACCACGGGCAGCAGCGGCATCTCGCCCGGTTTGAAACCCAGCACGCGGGCCTGCGCCGGCGCGTCCTCGGGCGCGATCCGGCCCTCGGCGAGATCGGTGAGGAAGTCGCCCCGGCCGCGCGCCGCGAGCTCCTCCTCCTGGCGGGCCTGCATCAGCACCACCGCGAGGATGCCCGCCGCCCGCTCCGCCGCCATCCGGTGCACCGGCACCAGCGGCCCGTCCACCGCCAGCAGGACCAGCCTGGCGCGCACCGAGCCGGCCCCCGGACCACCACCCGGCACATCTACCAGCAACGCGCCGACCGGCGGCGACTCGCGGGCCGCCCGCCCGCCGCGCATGCCGTCCCAGATCTGGAGCGGATCGGCGACGGCCGGGCCCGACCCGTTGCCCGCCGCATACAGCAGCTGGCCGTCGGCCGTCTCCAGGAAGACCGGGTTGGCGGTGAAGTCCGCCAGGATGCCGAGGACCTGCGGCACCCCGCCGCCACCGAGCAGCGCCTGGGTGCAGCGCCGGTGGACCTCCTCGGCCTGCCGCAGGAGCGCGTAGTGGCCGTTGACGATCTCGGTGTGGATCTCCTCCGTCACCGCCACGAACGGCACCTCGCGGTGCAGCTGGACCAGAGGCAGCCCGGCCGCGCGGGCGGCGTCCACGATCGAGGACGGCAGCCTGCTGAAGCGCGGACCGAGCTCCACCACGAGCGCGGCGATGCCGCGGTCGGCGAGCCGGCGGACGAACGCGCGCTGCTCGGCGGGGCGGGTGCCGAGCCCCAGACCGGTGGTCAGGAGCAGCTCACCGCCCTTGAGCAGCGACGCGATGTTGGGGACCTCGCCCGCGTGCACCCAGCGCACGGTGCGGCCGAGCCGGTCGGCGCCGGTCACCACCTCGGGGAGCCCGCCGCGCAGCCCTGGCAGCTCGAGGGCCCGCCGCACGGTGATGCCGCCCTGGGTCTCCACTGACTCTGGCCTCGCGCTTCGCGTCGGTCGGACCGGGCGGCCGCACGGTCGCGGTCGCCCTGGTCAGGAAGGTACCGGCCCGGGACGCCGGAGGCCTCGCCGGGGCCGTGAGCCGTTGACAGGGACGGGGCCCGCTGCGATCTTGACAACCTTGTACCCCGACCGTGTACCCCGACCAGTGGGAGGAACCGTGGGCGACGAGGTGCCTCCGTACGGGGACCGGGCCGGTCACACCGCCGGAACGGGCCGCCCGGACGTGCCCGTGAGCGCGGCGGACGCCCCGCCCCGCTTGCCCCTGCCCGGCCCGCTGGTCGGCGCCGACTGGCTCGCGGGGCGGCTCGGGTCCCCGGGGCTGCTGGTGCTCGACGCCTCCGTCGGCGCGCACCGGGGGACCGCACGGCGGATCGTCGGGGCGCGGCCGTTCGACATCGACGGCGCGCTCTCCGACCACGCGGGGCCGCTGCCCCACACCATGCCGGACGCGGGCAGGTTCACCGAGGAGCTGCGCTCCCTCGGCCTCCACGACGGCGACACGGTCGTCGTCTACGACGCGGTCGGCATCTACTCCAGCGCCCGCGCCTGGTGGATGCTGCGGGCGATGGGCTTCGACCGGGTCGCGGTGCTCGACGGGGGCCTGCCCGGCTGGGCGGCCGCCGGACTGCCGACGGAGGACGGCGCGCCCGCGGCCCCCGCGGAACGCGGTGACTTCACGGCCCGGCCGCGCGCACACCTGCTCGTCGGCGCCGACGAGGTGGCGGCGGCGCTCGCCGATCCGGCGTCCGCCGTCTTCGACGCCCGGTCCCGTGAACGCTTTCGCGGTACGGCCCCCGAGCCGCGCGCGAGCCTGCGCGGCGGCCATATGCCCGGGGCGGTCAACCTGCCCTTCGGCGAGATCCAGCACGAGGGCCGGATGCGCCCGGCGGCGGAACTGCGCGCCGCGTTCAGCGCCCTGGCGCAGGACCGGGAGCGGCTGCTCTTCAGCTGCGGATCGGGCGTCACCGCCTGCGTCCTGACGCTGGGCGCCGCGCTGGCCGGGTACCGCGACCTGGCGGTGTACGACGGCTCCTGGAGCGAGTGGGGCCTGCCCTCGGAGCACCGCCCGGTCGCGACGGGCCCGGAGACGTAGGGCCGGCTGGAGACGACGGTGCCGCGGTGAGCCCTTCGGTCCACCGCGGCGCGGCCCGGCCCGTGCAGGTTCCGGTGAGTTGTGTCATCTGGAGACCGAAAAGACCTGTGTTTTCTCGGCTCGATTCCGTGGTCGTGTCGGCGGTGCGGTCCCGTCTTCGCGTCGTTTCCTCGGCGGACGAGAAGCAGCACCGGCCGCCCGGTGGCGATGGCTCTAACCGGCGGACTCCGGTCCGAAAACTCGCAGCAGCCGCCCGCCGAGCAGTACCGCGCAGGCCCCGGCGGTCAGTAGCCCGCCGACGAGGAAGGCGCCCCGCACGCCGGCGAGCGGCAGGACCAGTCCGCCGAGCGCGGCGCCCGCAGCGATACCGGCGTTGTAGGAGCCGGAGTTCGCCGCGAGTGCGATATCGGTGCGGCCCGGAGCGCAATGCAGCATCGCGTTCTGGGTGGTCATGAAGACCGGCCCGAGTGCACTGCCCATCAGCGCCAGGAACACCACCGCGGCCACCGGCTCGGTGCCGACGGCATACAGACCGAGCATGCCCACCGCCTGCGTAGCAACGGCAGTGGTCAGCGCGGCCTGCGGAAAGCGGTCCAGCAAAGCCCCGGTGATGCTCACTCCGGCCAGACACGCAACCCCGAAAGCCACGAACAGGGCACTGACCGCGTTCGCGGAGAACCCGCTCACGTCGCCCAGGAACGTGACGATGTAGGTGTATCCCGTGAAGGCCCCGGCAGCGGACAGGGTCCCGGCCGCCAGTACGATCCCGAACCGGCGGACGTCGGGACTGGTTCCGTAGGCGGCGTCCTCCCCTTCCGGACGGGAGGTGGGCAGCAGAACGGCGATGGTCACCAGAGAGACGAGCCCCAGAGCCGCGAGCAAGGCGATGGGCATGTGCCAGCCGCTCCGCCGGCCCAGCCAGGTCCCGGCGGGAACACCGAGCACGAGGGCGAGCGATCCGGCGACGGACAGTGCTCCGACCACCCGTCCACGGACCTCGGGAGTGAACAGGCCCACCGCGACCGGCCCCATCACGGCCCAGAACAACGCTTGGGCGAGCGCGGTCAGCAGCCGCGCGACGAGGAGCACCCAGTAGGAGGTGGCCAGTGCTGCGACCAGGCTGGACACGACCAGCGCGGCCAGCAGTCCGGTGAGCACATGGCGTCGGGGCACGGCCCGCATGACATAGGCGAGCGGTAATGACGCGACGGCCACTGCCACGCCGTAACCGGTGACCAGGAGACCGACCGCGGACACTGACACCCGGAGGCTTTCGGAGATGAGCTCCAGGAGGCCGATCGGCAGATTTTCCGCGGTGTTGAGGGTGAAGGCGGCCAGCATCAGGGCCGCAAGCACCGCCCACCTGTGCCACGCAGGCGGATGCGTCGTGACCTTGCGGCCTCTTCCTGACCCCGCCCGTCGCGCCTGGTCCGTGGCACCGTTCATGTAGGTAGCTCACCGGGCCGGCCGGTCCCGCCGCAACCGAATTCATCTGCCGTGCGGAGAGCTCGGAGGGTGACCGGCGGAGCGCGGGATCGTCCTGACCTGCAGTTTCACGTATCGATCCTGCCTCTACGGGAAGCTGCGCGGGACACGAGCCCGCGCAGCTTCCCGTAGACACCAGAACTCCTCGGAACCCGAGCGGTAGCAGACACGGCTACGACCTCCCCGCGCGGACTCCGACACGGGGAACGGGATCCCACACCGTCAGCCCACGTACGCCCCGCTCGCCGTCAGCCGCAGCGCCGTGTCGATCAGCGGCACGTGGCTGAACGCCTGCGGGAAGTTGCCCACCTGGCGCTGCAGCCGCGCGTCCCACTCCTCGGCCAGCAGGCCCAGGTCGTTGCGCAGGGACAGCAGGCGCTCGAAGAGCTGGCGGGCCTCGTCGACCCGGCCGATCATCGCCAGGTCGTCCGCCAGCCAGAACGAGCACGCCAGGAACGCGCCCTCGTCGCCCTCCAGGCCGTCCACCCCCGCGTTGTCACCCGAGGTGGGGTAGCGGAGCACGAAGCCGTCCTCGGTGGACAGCTCCCGCTGGATGGCCTCGATCGTGCCGATGACCCGCTTGTCGTCGGGCGGCAGGAACCCCATCTGCGGGATCAGCAGCAGGGAGGCGTCCAGCTCCTTCGACCCGTACGACTGGGTGAAGGTGTTGCGCTCCGGGTCGTAGCCCCGCTCGCAGACGTCGCGGTGGATGTCGTCGCGCAGCTCGCGCCACTTCTCCAGCGGCCCGTCCGTGTCGCCGGACTCGATCAGCTTGATGGTCCGGTCGACCGCCACCCAGGCCATCACCTTGGAGTGCACGAAGTGCCGGCGCGGACCGCGCACCTCCCAGATGCCCTCGTCCGGCTCGTCCCAGTGCTTCTCCAGGTACTCGATCAGCTTGAGCTGGAGACCGGTCGCGTAGTCGTTACGGGTCAGCCCCGTCATGTGCGCGAGGTGCAGGGCCTCGGTGACCTCGCCGTACACGTCCAGCTGGAGCTGGCCCGCGGCACCGTTGCCCACCCGGACCGGGCCGGAGTTCTCGTAACCGGGCAGCCACTCCAGCTCGGCCTCGCCCAGTTCCCGCTCGCCCGCGATCCCGTACATGATCTGGAGGTTCTCGGGATCGCCCGCGACCGCCCGCAGCAGCCACTCGCGCCAGGCGCGGGCCTCCTCGCGGTAGCCGGTGCGCAGCAGCGAGGAGAGGGTGATCGCGGCGTCGCGCAGCCAGGTGTAGCGGTAGTCCCAGTTGCGCGAGCCGCCGATGTCCTCCGGCAGGGAGGTGGTCGGCGCGGCGACGATGCCGCCGGTCGGCGCGTACGTCAGGGCCTTCAGGGTGATCAGCGAGCGGACCACGGCCTCGCGGTAGGGGCCGTGGTACGTGCACTGCTCGACCCACTCGCGCCAGAAGTCCGCGGTGGCCTCCAGCGAGCCCTCCGGGTCCGGGAGCGCGGGCGGCTCGCGGTGCGAGGGCTGCCAGCTGATGGTGAACGCGATCCGGTCACCGGGGGCGACGGTGAAGTCGGAGTACGTCGTCAGGTTCTCGCCGTACGTCTCCACGGGGGTGTCGTACCAGACCGAGTCGGGGCCCGCGACGGCGACCGTGCGGCCGTCCACCTTGTGCACCCAGGGGGTGACGCGGCCGTAGCTGAACCGCATCCTCAGCTCCGAGCGCATCGGCACCCGGCCGCTGACCCCCTCCACGATCCGGATCAGCTGGGGCGCGCCGTCTCGCGGCGGCATGAAGTCGGTCACTCTGACCGTGCCGCGTGGCGTGTCCCACTCCGATTCCAGGATCAGTGAGTCGCCGCGGTAGCGGCGGCGGTCCGCCGCCGCCGGTTCCGCGCCCTCCGCGCGGGCCGGTCCCAGGCGCCAGAAGCCGTGCTCCTCGGTACCCAGCAGTCCCGCGAAGACGGCGTGTGAATCGAAGCGGGGCAGGCACAGCCAGTCGGCTGTGCCGTCCCGGCAGACCAGGGCGGCGGTCTGCATGTCTCCGATGAGTGCGTAATCCTCGATGCGCCCGGCCACGTGCATCTCCAGTCGAACGGCCATGTCGCCCCGTGGGGCGCTTACTACGGGTCAAGAGGTCGTTGCAAGGGGTTGATGTGGGGGGACCTGCGAGCTCCTACCTCGCCCGGAGCGAGTGTCCGAGCAGGATACGACGCGTCCGGGTGATCCGCGCGACGCTCCTGACAACCGAGATGAGCCGAACGGGTGGGGTGTGAACGACCTGAGGTGATCCAGTGTGCCGGGTGTGCCGGGAGTGGCCGGAAGCAGGCTCCCCGCGTCGCTGTTACCCTGGTAGCCCGTGGACCGGTGGTCGTCGGCGACAGCAGACGAGGCCCCCGAACCGCAGCGACGGCACCTCCGGATTCTCCGGACGGCATCGCCGGCACGCACCTCATGATCGCGACCACGGGAGCCCCCTTTGGCTATGCAGCCCACATCCACGACGACCAAGCACATCTTCGTCACCGGGGGTGTCGCCTCTTCCCTCGGCAAGGGTCTGACTGCCTCCAGCCTCGGTGCCCTGCTCAAGGCGCGCGGCCTCCGGGTCACCATGCAGAAGCTCGACCCGTACCTGAACGTCGACCCGGGCACGATGAACCCGTTCCAGCACGGTGAGGTGTTCGTCACCAACGACGGCGCCGAGACCGACCTGGACATCGGCCACTACGAGCGCTTCCTCGACGTGGACCTCGACGGCTCCGCCAACGTCACCACCGGCCAGGTCTACTCGCAGGTCATCGCCAAGGAGCGGCGCGGAGAGTACCTCGGGGACACCGTGCAGGTCATCCCGCACATCACCAACGAGATCAAGCACCGCATCCGCCGCATGGCCACGGACGACGTCGACGTCGTCATCACCGAGGTCGGCGGCACGGTCGGTGACATCGAGTCGCTGCCGTTCCTGGAGACCGTCCGCCAGGTCCGCCACGAGGTCGGCCGGGACAACGTCTTCGTCGTGCACATCTCGCTGCTGCCCTACATCGGCCCGTCCGGCGAGCTCAAGACCAAGCCCACCCAGCACTCGGTCGCCGCCCTGCGCAACATCGGTATCCAGCCGGACGCCATCGTGCTCCGCGCCGACCGCGACGTACCGACCGCGATCAAGCGCAAGATCTCGCTGATGTGCGACGTCGACGAAGCCGCCGTGGTGGCCTGCCCCGACGCGAAGTCGATCTACGACATCCCGAAGGTGCTGCACTCCGAGGGCCTGGACGCCTACGTCGTGCGCAAGCTCGACCTGCCGTTCCGCGACGTCGACTGGACCACCTGGGGCGACCTGCTGGACCGCGTCCACAACCCCGACCACGAGGTCACCGTCGCGCTGGTCGGCAAGTACATCGACCTGCCCGACGCCTACCTCTCGGTCACCGAGGCCATCCGGGCCGGCGGTTTCGCCAACAAGGCCCGTGTCAAGGTCAAGTGGGTCGCCTCCGACGACTGCAAGACCCCGGCCGGAGCCAAGAAGCAGCTCGGCGACGTCGACGCCATCTGCATCCCCGGCGGCTTCGGCGAGCGCGGTGTCATCGGCAAGGTCGGCGCCATCCGGTACGCCCGCGAGAACAAGGTGCCGCTGCTCGGCCTGTGCCTGGGTCTGCAGTGCATCGTGATCGAGGCGGCGCGCAACCTCGCCGAGATCCCCGACGCCAACTCCACCGAGTTCGACGCCGCCACCGCCCACCCCGTCATCTCGACGATGGAGGAGCAGCTGGCGTACGTCGAGGGCGCGGGCGACCTGGGCGGCACGATGCGCCTCGGCCTGTACCCGGCGAAGCTCGCCGAGGGCTCGCTGGTCCGTGAGGCCTACGGCGACCAGCCGTACGTGGACGAGCGCCACCGTCACCGCTACGAGGTCAACAACGCCTACCGCGCCGAGCTGGAGAAGAAGGCCGGTCTGGTCTTCTCCGGCACGTCCCCGGACAACAAGCTCGTCGAGTACGTCGAGTACCCGCGCGAGGTCCACCCGTACCTGGTCGCCACCCAGGCGCACCCGGAACTGCGCTCCCGCCCGACCCGCCCGCACCCGCTCTTCGCGGGCCTGGTGAAGGCGGCCGTCGCGCGCAAAACGGGCGCCACGCCGAGCAAGTAACGCGCCGCCCGCAGGCGTTACGGTTGACCGGGGTACGAGTCCTTCGAGGACGCGTACCCCGGTCACTGTTTTTTGTGGGAGGACGTAGATGGGTTTCCAGGACACGCCCGAGGAATGGCCGGTCACCGCGACCGAGACGCCGTTCCGGGGCAACAAGACCAGCGTCCGCACCGACGACGTGGAGATGCCCGACGGCACGATCGCGCGCCGCGACTACCAGGTCCACCCCGGCTCGGTCGCCGTGCTCGCGCTCGACGACGAGGACCGCGTCCTCGTCCTGCGCCAGTACCGCCACCCGGTGCGCCACAAGCTGTGGGAGATCCCGGCCGGACTCCTCGACGTGCCCGGCGAGAACCCGCTGCACGCCGCGCAGCGGGAGCTCTACGAGGAGGCGTACGTCAAGGCCGAGGACTGGCGGGTGCTGACCGACGTCTACACGACGCCCGGCGGCTGCGACGAAGCCGTACGCATCTTCCTCGCCCGCGACATCTCCGAGGCGGACGGTGAGCGCTTCGCCGTCTCCGAGGAGGAGGCCGACATGGAGCTGGCCCGGGTGCCGCTCCAGGACCTCGTGCGGGGCGTCCTCGCCGGGGACCTGCACAACAACTGCCTGGTGGTGGGCGTGCTCTCGCTCGCGGCGGTGCTCGCGGGCGACGGTCCCGACTCGCTGCGAGCCGCGGAGGCCCCCTGGCCCGCCCGGCCGTTCGAGGCCTGAGCGGCCTGAGCGGCCTGAGCGGCCCGGCTGCCTGAGCGGCCCGACGGAGCCGTCCACGCTCGCGTTCGCGCCGCTCACTGCTGACGCACGCTCACCTCCCCCGGTCGGAAAAGATGCTGATCCGATCGGGGGACCCCTCGTCGCGCTCCACCCGGTTCGTCCACCCGCCTGAACTACGCTCTGAATGCCCTGACCGGACTTCCGGCGGGGCGACGCGTGCAGCGAAGTGGAGCGTGGCCCGTGACGGATCAGGCGGTGGACACCAGCGGCCCGGCCGAGGCAGCGGGGACCGAGGAGCCGGCTGCCGTCGAACCACCCCGATTCTTCGGCCGTGAGCGCGAGTTGAAGGAACTGCGGGCCGATATCGAGAGGGCCGGTCTGGACACCATGGCCGGTCGCAAGAGCGGCCGGGCCCGGGTCCTGCTGATCGCCGGACGCCCCGGTTCCGGCCGTACCGCACTGGCCGGTGAACTCACCCGCCGGCTGCTCGCCACCGGCGACTATCCCGACGGACTGCTCCGCGTCCGGCTCACCGAACCGGGCGGTACCCCCGTCCCCGCCGAGCGGGCCGCCCGCGAGCTCCTGCGCGGACTGGGAGTGACCGGGCCGCCCGGCGCGGACGCGGACGAACTGTCCGAGATGGTCCGCGAGGCGCTCGCCGTGCGCCGCGGCATCCTCCTGCTCGACGACGCCCCCGACGCCGAACAGGTCGACCCGCTGCTGCCGGACAACCCGGACTGTCTCGTCATCGCCACCGCGCAGGGCCCGCTGACCGGCATCCCCGGCGTCCGGCCCTGCACCATCGGCGGCCTGGACGCGGGGTCCGCCGTCGAACTGCTCGCCCGTGCGATCGGCCAGGTCAGGATCACCGTCGACCCGCTGACGGCCGAGACCCTGGCGCAGGAGTGCGGCGGGCAGCCGGCCGCCCTGATCATGATCGGAGGCTGGCTGGCCGACCGTCCGACGGCCTCGGTCGCCGACGTCACCAAGCGGCTGCGGGAACTGCCGGACGACATCGGGCAGCCGGCCGGCGCCCGCCCCCTGGCACGCGCGTTCCGGCTGGTCCACGACTCACTGCCGCCGACCGCCGCCCGGATACTGCGTCTGCTCTCCCTCGCTCCGGCCGGGCTCGCCGACGCGCACACCGCGTCGGCGCTGGCCGGATGTTCCGTCTCGGCCGCCCGGACCACCCTCGACGACTTCGTACGGCTGGGGCTGCTGCGCGGCGACGGGGCCGGGCAGCAGCAGTACGAGGTGCCCGGCTGCCTCGCCGGGATGCTGAGGGCGCTGCTGGAGGACCTGGACCGCCCGGCCGAGATCCAGCTCGCCCGGGCCCGGATGCTGGAGCGCACCGTGCGCCTGCTCCAGTCCTGCCGGGCGGTCACCGAACCGGAGGGGGCCCCGGCCAGGCGCAAGCTCGCCGGGCTGCCGCGCTCCTTGCGGTTCCCCGGCCCCGACGCGGCCGCCGCCTGGCTGCGAAGCCGCAGGCCCGCGCTGCTCGCCTCCGCCCGGATCGCCGTCGAGGACGGTGAACTCGACACCCTGGCACGGCGGTTGGTGGCCGCGCTGGTGCGGGCGCTGGCGGCGCACGAGGGCACCCAGGCGGCCGCGCCCGAGCTCTACGGACTGCACGGTCTGGTGCTGGCGGTCGCGGAGCGGCGCGATCTGCCCCGGGAGCGGGCGGCCGCCCTGCTCAACCTCGCCGATCTGGACGCCGGGACCGGCCGGACGCGGGAGGCGCTGGCCCGCTACCGGGCCGCCCTGGACGCCGGACGGGCCGCGAAGGATCCGTACGCCACCGGCCGCGCCATGGAATCCGTGGGCGGCGCCTACGTGGAGCTGGGTGACTTCCACCGGGCCGCCGACTGGTACGGACGGGCGCTCGCCCAGCGGCTCACCCAGGGTGAGCGGGCCGACGAGGCGCGGCTCTACGGGCGCCTCGGCACCGTCCACACCTACGCGGGACGGTACGGCGAGGCGCTGCGGAACTGGCGGGCGGCGGCGGCCGGCTACCGCAGGCTCGGCGATCTGCCCGCCCAGGCGCGGGCGGTCAGCGAGGTGGCCCGGGTCCAGGAGTACGCGGGCCGTCCGCAGGAGTCGCTGCAGACGTGCCGGGAAGCCGTGGAGTGGGCGCGCCAGGCCAAGGACGTGCGGCTGCAGGCCGCGCTGGAGCTCCGGCTGGCCGACACCCTCGACCGCCTCGGCGACCCCGCAGCCGCCGGTCTGCACAGGGGGGCGGCCGAGAGATTGCTGGGCGAGGAGAGCGCAGCCTACGAAATCCGTAGTGTTGCGACAGAAAATTAATGCTTTGTAAGGCTAGACAGCGCGAAGCCCTTCATTAGACTGGCTTTGCCGCGGGTGTTCGCGGTGTCTCCATTTACGCTGCGTCTATCCGGGTATGTATAGCTATGCCCGGGTAACCATCTGAGCCAAGGACCGTGATCGACGTGAAGGTCGGCATCCCCCGCGAAGTCAAGAACAACGAGTTCCGCGTGGCGATCACGCCTGCCGGTGTGCACGAGCTCGTCCGCCACGGCCACCAGGTCGTCGTCGAGGAGAACGCCGGGGCCGGCTCCTCCATCCCGGACGAGGAGTACGTCGCCGCCGGGGCTCAGATCCTGCCCACCGCCGACGAGGTGTGGGCCACCGCGGACCTGCTGCTGAAGGTCAAGGAGCCGGTCGCCGAGGAGTACCACCGCCTCCGCAAGGACCAGACCCTCTTCACGTACCTGCACCTCGCCGCCTCCCGCGCGTGCACGGACGCGCTGCTGGAGTCCGGCACCACCGCCATCGCCTACGAGACCGTCGAGACCGCGAACCGCGCGCTGCCGCTGCTCGCCCCGATGTCCGAGGTCGCGGGCCGGCTGGCCCCGCAGGTCGGCGCGTACCACCTGATGCGTTCGGTCGGCGGCCGCGGTGTGCTGCCCGGCGGCGTCCCCGGCACGGCGGCCGCCAAGGCCGTCGTCATCGGCGGTGGCGTCTCCGGCTGGAACGCCACGCAGATCGCGGTCGGTCTCGGCTTCCACGTCACGCTGCTCGACAAGGACATCAACAAGCTCCGCGAGGCCGACAAGATCTTCGGCACCAAGGTGCAGACCGTCGTCTCCAACGCCTTCGAGCTGGAGAAGGCCGTCGTCGAGGCCGACCTGGTCGTCGGCGCCGTGCTGATCCCCGGCGCGAAGGCCCCGAAGCTGGTCAGCAACGAGCTCGTCGCCAAGATGAAGCCCGGAAGTGTACTTGTCGACATTGCAATTGATCAGGGTGGCTGCTTCGAGGACTCGCACCCCACGACGCACGCCGAGCCGACCTTCATGGTTCACGACTCGGTCTTCTACTGCGTCGCCAACATGCCGGGCGCGGTCCCGAACACCTCGACGTACGCCCTCACCAACGCGACGCTGCCCTACATCGTGGAGCTCGCGAACCGCGGCTGGGCCGAGGCGCTGCGCCGGGACGCCGCGCTCGCCAAGGGTCTCAACACCCATGACGGACAGGTCGTTTACCGCGAGGTGGCCGAGGCGCACGGCCTCGACCACGTCGAGCTGAGCACGCTGCTGGGCTGAGGGTCAACGCTTCCCGTCAACCTCACGCGTGCGGCCGGACCTTGCTCAGCAAGGTCCGGCCGCACGCGTGAGGGGCCTGTCCGGGGCCCCGTGCAACTCGCCTCGAACGTAACCCTTTAACCGATTCGTGCCCCCGTGAAAAGTGTGCCCGAGGGACTGCGCGCCCTTGACAGCGGGGTGTTCGATTGCCGACACATCGGGCCGGGTCCGGCGGATTGTGTTGCTGCGGACCGGTGACACGCCATAGAGTCGCCAATCGTCGGCATGGTGCCACGCTGACCTATCGATAAGTTTCCTGGTCACGTCCAAGGAGGTAAGACGACTTGTGAATGAGTCGACATTTACTCCCGGGGGTGTTCATCCAGGGATGCCTGCACGGGGCCAGGGCCCGAACGGGCTGGAGGCTGTCGGCTCCGTCGCTGTCCGCACCTTCGCCACCCACCAGCACATGACGACAGCCCCCCAGATGATGGACGGCCTACACGTGAACGCCATGGCCGGCAACGAGAGCGGCCGGGACACCGCCCGCCTCGCCGACTTCGACGAAGCGCCCCAGGGGCACTTCTACGACCCCGATGCCGAGTACGAGCCCGATCCGGAGTACGCGGCCACCCTCGCGCCCGACGCCGCCCGGCAGCGCCGCGAGCGGATCGGCCCGACCGGCCGGCCCCTGCCCTACTTCCCGATCCCCGGCCCGCTGACCGATCACGGCCCCGCGAAGATCATCGCGATGTGCAACCAGAAGGGCGGCGTCGGCAAGACCACGTCGACCATCAACCTGGGCGCCGCGCTCGCCGAGTACGGCCGGCGCGTCCTGCTCGTCGACTTCGACCCGCAGGGAGCCCTGTCGGTCGGCCTCGGCGTGAACCCGATGGAGCTCGACCTCACCGTCTACAACCTGCTCATGGAGCGGGGCATGGCGGCCGACGAGGTCCTCCTGAAGACCGCCGTGCCCAACATGGACCTGCTGCCGAGCAACATCGACCTGTCGGCCGCCGAGGTCCAGCTGGTCAGCGAGGTCGCCCGCGAGTCCACGCTCCAGCGCGCCCTGAAGCCGCTCATGGCCGACTACGACTACATCGTGATCGACTGTCAGCCCTCGCTCGGCCTGCTCACCGTGAACGCCCTGACGGCGGCGCACAAGGTGATAGTCCCGCTCGAGTGCGAGTTCTTCGCGCTGCGCGGTGTGGCACTGCTCACCGAGACCATCGAGAAGGTCCAGGAGCGGCTCAACCCCGAGCTGGAGCTGGACGGCATCCTCGCCACCATGTACGACTCCCGCACGGTGCACAGCCGTGAGGTCCTCGCGCGCGTCGTCGAGGCCTTCGACGATCACGTCTACCACACGGTCATCGGGCGCACGGTCCGCTTCCCGGAGACCACGGTCGCCGGCGAGCCCATCACCACGTACGCCTCCAACTCGGTCGGTGCCGCCGCCTATCGCCAGCTCGCCAGGGAGGTGCTCGCCCGGTGTCACGCCGAGTGAGTCTGCCCGGGGCCGACGAACTGTTCCGTACCACAGGGGGGATGGGGCTGCAGTCCTCGTCCCCCGCGGAGCGGCGGCGCAAGGCGAACGGCGAGACCCGGGTGCCGGCTCCGGCCGGCGACGGGGATTCCGGGGACGGCACGGCGGGGGAGGGCTCCGAGGCCTCCGCGGGCACGGCCCCCTCCTCGCAGGAGGAGCACCACGCCACGGCGGACGCCGACGCCGGAGACTCGCGCAGCCGCGGCGGTGAGAACGACCGCGTCGCGGTGGCCGCACAGGCCGGACGCCGCCCCCAGCCGCCGTCCTCGCAGGAACCGGTTCCCGCCCCCGTCGTGCAGCAGCAGCGCAGACGGGGCGGCGGACGCGGGGCGAACCGACGGCCCAGCGGCCGGGAGCGCCACGACGAGAAGATCACGGTCTACGTCTCCGCCGAAGAACTGATGGACCTCGAACACGCGCGGCTCGTGCTGCGCGGCGAGCACGGACTGGCCGTCGACCGCGGACGGATCGTCCGTGAGGCCGTCGCCGTGGTCCTGGCGGACCTGGAGTCGCGGGGCGACGCGAGCATCCTCGTACGGCGCCTGCGCGGCCGCTGACCGGTGCGACGCCGGTAGCCTGCCCGGGAGGGCGGCCGCCCGCCGGGCGGCGCGCCCCGTCCCGTACGGGCCGCCGCCCGCCGCCCGTGTCCCGCCGCACCCTGGATCTCCATGCCGACACCCGACCAGCCCGCCCGCACCACCCGCCGCCCCCTGGGCCGCGGGCCGGGCGGCGGGCCCGTGCCCGGGAGCGGGCGGGTCGTGGAGGACGTCCTCCCGGCTTCTGAGGCGGTCGCGGAGCCGGCCCCGGAAGTGGCTCCCGAGCCGGTCGCGGAGCCGGCTCCTGAAACGGCTCCGGAGCCGGTCGCGGAGCCGGCCGTGGAGGCTGTCCCGTCGTCGGCCGTGGCAGACGCCGCCGCCGAAGCTTCCGCTGACGGCGTTTCTGCCGCGCGGCCACCTGCCCCTGCCCCTGCCCCTGCCCCTGCCCCCGCCTCCCCTCCCGACGACGGGCGCTTCACCGTCCGGCTGGCGAACTTCGAAGGTCCGTTCGACCTGCTGCTCCAGCTCATCTCCAAGCACAAGCTGGATGTGACCGAGGTCGCCCTGTCCAAGGTCACCGACGAGTTCATGGCCCACATCCGGGCCATGGGACCGGACTGGGACCTCGACCAGACCACCGAGTTCCTGGTCGTCGCGGCGACCCTGCTCGACCTGAAGGCCGCCCGGCTGCTGCCCGCCGCGGAGGTGGAGGACGAGGGCGACCTGGCCCTCCTGGAGGCCAGGGACCTGCTCTTCGCGCGGCTGCTGCAGTACCGCGCGTACAAGCGCATCGCCGAGATCTTCAGCGCCCGTCTCGTATCGGAGGGCCGGCGCTATCCCCGTACCGTCGGGCTGGAGCCGCACCACGCCGAACTGCTGCCCGACGTCGTCATCAGCATCGGGGCCGAGGGCTTCGCCCGGCTCGCCGTGAAGGCGATGCAGCCGAAGCCCCGACCGCAGGTCTACGTCGACCACATCCACGCCCACCTGGTCAGCGTGCGCGAACAGGCCGCGATCGTGGTGGAGCGGCTGCGGGAGGCGGGGGAGATCAGTTTCCGGGAGCTGACCGAGGACGCCACGGACACCCTCACGGTCGTCGCGCGGTTCCTCGCCCTGCTGGAGCTCTACCGGGAGAAGGCCGTCGCGCTGGACCAGGACGAGGCGCTCGGCGAGCTCATGGTGCGCTGGGCCGGGGGAGAGGGGGCCGGGCCCACCGTGACGGACGAGTTCGACCAGGAGGCACAGAGCGTGCACGACGTGCGGCAGGACGTGAAGGCGAGCGAGCGGGACGTGAAGGCGAGCGAACGGGACGGTATGAGCGAGCGGCAGGACGGGACGGTATGACGGAGCAGGACATCACCGGCTCCGCCGTCGCGGACCTGGATCTCAAGCCGGCCCTCGAAGCCGTCCTCATGGTCGTCGACGAGCCCGCGACCGAGGAGCACCTGGCCAAGGTGCTGGAGCGGCCCCGGCGGGCCGTCGCCGACGCGCTGCGGGAGCTGGCCGACGAGTACACCGTCCAGCGCCGCGGTTTCGACCTCCGGCTGGTCGCGGGCGGCTGGCGCTTCTACACGCGCCCGGAGTACGCGCCGGCCGTCGAGGGCTTCGTCCTGGACGGCCAGCACGCCCGTCTGACGCAGGCGGCGCTGGAGACGCTGGCGGTCGTCGCGTACCGCCAGCCGGTGAGCCGGTCGAGGGTCTCCGCGGTGCGCGGCGTGAACTGTGACGGGGTCATGCGGACCCTGTTGCAGAGGGGGCTGGTCGAGGAAGCGGGCGCGGAACCCGAAACAGGTGCGATCCTGTACAGGACGACGAACTACTTTCTGGAGCGGATGGGCCTGCGTGGCCTGGATGAGCTCCCGGAGCTCGCGCCCTTCCTCCCCGAGGCGGACGCGATCGAGGCCGAGACGCTAGAGGGTGTGCCGTCGTTCGATCCGGACGCACCGGACACCCCGGATACTCACGCAGACGACAAGACGGACTTTTGATGCGAAGCAGTGGCAGGAACAGCGGCAGCAGCAGCGGCAGCGGCGGCGGCAGGAGCGGTGGCGGCAGGAGCGGCGCCCCCAGGAACACCAGCGGCACCGGCCGGAACAGCAACCCGAACCCCCGGGTCTCCGGCTCCGAGCGCGACGACAAGCAGGAGCAGCGCCCCCGCCGCCCCCGTCCCGAGGAGCGGCGCTACGACGTGGGCAACGACAAGCCCGGCGGCGACGGCGGCACCCGCAAGGGCCGCGGCGCGGCGGCCCGCGGCGGCGCCAAGGGCGGCCCGAAGGCCGCGACGAGCGGCTCCAAGAGCGGCGGCCGTCGTGCTCCGTACGGCGCCCCGGCCCGCCCGCGCGAGCTCGACGCCAAGATCGAGCAGCGCAACCGCGACAGGTACGCGGACAAGCCCGAGATCAAGACGCCCAAGACGCACCCGGGCGCCGAGCAGGAGGGCGAGCGGCTGCAGAAGGTCCTCGCCCGGGCCGGCATGGGCTCGCGCCGCGCGTGCGAGGAGCTCATCGAGCAGTCCCGCGTCGAGGTGAACGGCCAGATCGTCGTCGAGCAGGGCATGCGCGTCGACGTGCACAAGGACGAGATCAAGGTGGACGGCCTGACCGTCGCCACCCAGTCGTACCTCTTCTTCGCGCTGAACAAGCCGGCCGGTGTCGTCTCCTCCATGGAGGACCCGGACGGCCGTCAGTGCCTCGGTGACTACGTCACCAACCGTGAGACGCGTCTCTTCCACGTCGGCCGGCTGGACACCGAGACCGAGGGCATCATCATGCTCACCAACCACGGCGAGCTGGCCCACCGCCTCACCCACCCGAAGTACGGCGTGAAGAAGACCTATCTCGCCGCCATCCAGGGCCCGCTCCCGCGCGACCTGGGCAAGCGGCTCAAGGACGGCATCCAGCTGGAGGACGGGTACGCCCGCGCCGACCACTTCCGCGTCGTCGAGAACACCGGCAAGAACTACCTCGTCGAGGTCACCCTCCACGAGGGCCGCAAGCACATCGTCCGCCGGATGCTGGCCGAGGCCGGCTTCCCCGTCGAGCGGCTCGTGCGCACGTCGTTCGGGCCGATCCCGCTGGGCGACCAGAAGTCGGGCTGGCTGCGCCGGCTCACCAACACCGAAGTGGGCATGCTGATGCGCGAGGTCGGTCTGTAGACCGCCCCGCACACCGCTCACGGCCCGCGGCCGGTTCCCGGATTTCGATTTCCGGACAGGAACCGGCCGCGGGCCTTTTGCTGCCCCCGATTCCCCTTTATAGTCAGAGTGACTATTAAGAAGGAGGCGGGCGTGAGTCTCGCGGACGTACTCGATCCCCTGCGGCAACCCCTGGTGACGGTCCTGGACACGCCGGTCAGCTGGACCGAGGTGCTGGGCTTCGGCAGCGGGGCGCTGTGCGTCTGGCTCGTGGCCCGCCAGCACCTCGCCAACTGGCCCATCGGCATCGCCAACAACGTCTTCTTCATCCTGCTGTTCGCCCAGTCCGGTCTGTACGCGGACACGGGCCTCCAGATCGTCTTCATCGCCCTTGCCGCGTACGGCTGGTGGACCTGGACCCACGGGGGTGGACCAGGGACGGACGGCCTGCCGGTGCGGCGCACCAGCCGCACCGAATGGGCCGGGCTGCTCGCGGCAGGGGCGGTGGGGACCCTCGCGCTGACCGTCCTGCTCGACCGGGCCACCGACTCGACCGTGCCCTTCTGGGACGCCCTGACGACCGCCCTGTCGCTGGCGGCGACCTACGGGCAGTGCAGGAAGCTCGTCGAGTCGTGGTGGCTGTGGATCGCCGCCGACGTGGTCTACATCCCGCTGTACGCGTACAAGGATCTCTACCTGACCTCGCTGCTGTACGCCGGCTTCCTGACGCTGTGCCTGATCGGCCTGCGTAACTGGAAACGGGACCTCACCGCCCACGCCCCCAAGACCGTGGAGGCCGTGGCATGAAGCGCTTCGCACACGGGCTGGTGCTCGGGAAGTTCTACCCGCCGCACGCCGGCCACCACCACCTCGTCCGCACCGCCCGGGACCGCTGCGAGCGGCTGACCGTGCTGGTCTGCGCCGCCTCGGTGGAATCCGTGCCGCTGGCGGACCGGGTCGCCTGGATGCGGGAGGTGCACCCCGACGTGACGGTGGTGGGGGCCGTCGACGACACCCGGATGGATCTCCACGACCCGGCGATCTGGGACGCCCACATGGCCGTCTTCACCGGGGCCGTGCCGGAACGCGTGGACGCCGTCTTCACCTCGGAGTCGTACGGGGACGAACTGGCCCGCCGCTTCGGCGCCGAGTCCGTCTGCGTGGACCCCGGCCGCACGGTCTTCCCGGTCTCCGGCACCGCCGTCCGGGCGGACCCGGCCGGCTGCTGGGACTTCCTCGAACCGCCGGTCAGAGCGGCGCTCACCCGCCGGGTCGTCGTCCTCGGCGCCGAGTCCACCGGCACCACCACCCTGGCCCGCGACCTCACGGGCCACTACCGGCGGCGCGGCGGCATCTGGGCGCACACCGGTTACGTCGCCGAGTACGGACGCGAGTTCAGCGAGCGGAAACTCGCCGAGCTGCGCGCCCGGTGGCCCGACGCCCAGTGGGAGGACGTCTCCTTCACCACCCACGACTTCCCCCTCATCGCCGAGACCCAGAACGCCCGGGAGGAGGCCGCGGCCCGCACCGGCTCCCCGCTGCTCGTCTGCGACACGGACTCCTTCGCCACGACCGTGTGGCACGAGCGGTACGTCGGCGGCCGCAACCCCCTCGTCGAGCGGACGGCCGACCGGGTCACCCATCACCTGTGGCTGCTCACCGACCACGAGGGCGTCGCCTTCGAGGACGACGGACTGCGCGACGGCGAGGAGCTGCGGCCCTGGATGACCGACCGCTTCCGGGCCGAACTCACCCGTACCGGACGGACGTTCATCGAGGTCACCGGCAGCCGGCAGGAACGGCTGGCCGCGGCCGTCACGGCCGTCGACACCCTGCTCGCCGACGGCTGGGACTTCGCCGCACCCCTCCCGGAACGGCGATGAACGCCGGCGCCCCCGAGGGCTACGACCCGCACGCCTTCGAGCCGTTCGCCGTCACCGTCGACCTCGCCGTCTTCACCGTCCGCGAGTCCCGGCTGAACGTCCTGCTCGTCGAACGCGGCGAGGATCCGTACCAGGGCCACTGGGCGCTGCCCGGCGGCTTCGTGCTGCCCCGCGAGTCCGCCGGGACCGCGGCCCGCCGGGAGCTGGCCGAGGAGACCGGGCTGACCGAGGAGACCGTCCCGTCCCTCCACCTGGAACAGCTGCGCACCTACAGCGATCCGGACCGCGACCCGAGGATGCGGGTCGTCTCCGTCGCCTACGCCGCCCTCGTACCCGATCTGCCCGAACCACGCGGCGGCGGCGACGCGGCCAGCGCCCGGTGGTGGGACGCCGGGCGGCTCGGCACGCTCGCCTTCGACCACGACCGCATCCTCACCGACGCCCGCGCCAGGATCGGCGCCAAGCTCGAGTACACCTGCCTGGCCACCGCGTTCTGCCCGCCCGAATTCACCCTGGGAGAGCTCCAGCAGGTGTACGAGACGGTCTGGGGCGTCGAGCTGGACCGGCCCAACTTCCGGCGCAAGGTCCTCGCCACGCCCGGCTTCGTCCAGGCCGCGGAGGGATCACCGCGCCGGACGGGCGGACGGGGGAAACCGGCCGCCCTGTACCGGGCGGGCGCCGCCACCGCCCTGCACCCCCCACTCCTGCGACCGGAAGGAAGAAGCACATGATCGTGACCAGGACCCTCACCAAACAGGCCGCCACCGGCGCGCTCACCGGACTCGCGCTCGGCGACGCGCTGGGCTTCCCGACCGAGTTCAACAACGTGCCGGCGATCCTCGCCACGTGCGGGCCGTGGCGCCAGATGCGGCTGCCCAAGCCGGCGATCGTCACCGACGACACCCAGATGACCCTGGCCCTCGGGCGCGGCATCCGCACCGCCATGGACCGGGGCCTGCTCACCCCGCTGCGGCTGGTGGGACCGGTGCGCGACGAGTTCGTCGACTGGTACCACTCGCCCGACAACAACCGAGCCCCCGGCCGCACCTGCATGACCGCCTGCCGGATGCTCGACAGCGACCGCCTCTGGCAGGAGGCCAGCCAGACCGGCTCCAAGGGGTGCGGCGCCAACATGCGCGTGGCACCCGTCGGACTCGTCCCCGGCCTGAGCGAGGAACAGCGCGCCGGCGCCGCCCAGCTCCAGGCCGCCCTCACCCACGGCCACCCGACCGCTCTCGCCGCGTCCGACCTGACGGCCCGCGCGGTGTACCTGCTGGCGCAGGGCGCGGAGCCGATGGGGCTGATCGGACAGCTGCGCAGCTACGCGTACGAGAACAGCAACCGCTACCTCACCCGCTGGCTCGGCGACCTCTGGCGTCACGCGGGCGACGCCTCCCCGGAGCTGTACATCCAGCGCGGCTGGGACGAGTGCCTCACCGCCCTGGCCCGGGTCCAGGACGCCCTGCGCCACCCGTCCCCGGAGACCGACCCCTGCGAGAGCACCGGCGACGGCTGGACAGCCGAAGAGGCGCTCGCCACGGCCCTGCACTGCTTCCTGCTCTTCCCCGAAGAGCCCGTCACCGCCCTGCGCCGCGCGGCCTGCACCCGGGGCGACTCGGACTCGCTCGGCTGTCTGACCGGTGCGCTGGCCGGGGCGCACCTGGGCTCTGCGGCCTGGCCCAAGGAGTGGTCGGAGCGGATCGAGTACCGCAGCGACCTGCTGTCCCTGGGGGCGCTCTGGGATGCCTGACACTCTGCAATGCTTGGGCCATGCGCGTGGACACCACTCTCCTCCAGGACGCCGGACTGCCGGTCACCGACCTCGGCCCGGTCCTCGCAGGGGAGCGCCATCCGCTGCTGTTCGCCACGGTCTCCGGGGCGCACCTGTACGGGTTCCCGTCCCGGGACTCGGATGTGGACCTGCGGGGGGTCCACGTCCTGCCGGCCGAGGACCTCGTCGGGCTCCGGGAGCCCGAGGAGACCTGCTCGCGGATGTGGGACGGCGACGGGGTGGAGATGGACCTCGTCACCCACGACCTGCGTAAGTTCGTCCGGCTGATGCTGAAGCCCAACGGCTACGTCCTGGAGCAGCTCCTCTCGCCCCTGGTCGTGCACACGACGGCCCTCCACGCGGAACTGGTGGCCCTCGCGCCCCACGTCCTCACCCGCAACCACGCCCACCACTACCGGGGCTTCGCGAACACCCAGTGGCGGCTCTTCGAGAGGACCGGCGAACTGAAGCCGCTCCTCTACACGTTCCGGGCGCTGCTCACCGGCGTCCACCTGATGCGCAGCGGCGAGGTGCTGGCGCACTTGCCGACGCTGCTCACCCGGGTCCCGGCGCCCTCCTACGTCCCCGCGCTGATCACGGCCAAGGCCGCGGCCGAGCACGGGGGCGCGGACGGGGTGGACCGGGCCGCGGCGGCCCGGGACATCGGGTCGCTGCACCGGACGCTCGACGAGGCGCAGGCGGAATCGGGCCTCCCGGACACGGCGAGCGGGTTCGACGCCCTGCACGACCTGGTGGTGCGGGCGCGGCTGCGCCCGGCCGGCTGAGCCGCCCCGCCTCTCCCGGCCTCAGCCGGCCGAACCCTCCCCGGCCGGCCGCGCGGCCAGGGCGGACGCCCGCCGGGCCCGCACCAGGAAGTCCTCGACCCGCGCCCGGTCGGGCTCCGCCGGCAGCGGGGAGACGGCGGCCGCCGCGTCGTTCTCCTCGGCCAGTCCCGCCATGCGCCGCTCCACCTCCGGCCAGGCGACCTCGCCCCGCCGGATCGCCAGCAGTTCCTCCCGGGCCGCGCCCACGTCGATCGTGAGCTCTCCCGTGCGCAGCAGATCCCGGCAGCTCGCCAGCAGCCGCAGCAGATGCATCGCGTGCTTCCAGCGCGGCGCCCCGTACTGCCGGACGTCCGCCTCCAGCTTCCGGCGCTGCCCCAGCGCATACCGGACGAAGGTCTGATGAGCCTGGCGGGACAGGAACGCCCCGCGCAGCGACAGGAGTTCACGGCCGGTCGCGTCGAGCCGCTCCACCAGCGGCGAGTGCAGGCACTCCAGCACATTGGGGTTGGCCCGCAGCGCCAGTTCGCAGAACCGTTCCAGCTCCCAGGAGAACTGCTCCTCGGCCGGCCCGTCGACATGCGTCGGAGGCTTGTCGAACCGCCAGAACAACGGGGTCGGGGCGAGGAACACCCCGCGCCGGTCGGTGTCGCTGCCGTCCGTGGCGAGCCCGAAGGCGCGCGAGCCCATCACACAGGAGTAGACCGTGTGATCGCGGACCAGAGCCTCGTCGCCGGGGGAGATCATGCGGGGAGGGTACGCGAGGGCCGTGCGCCCCGCCCGGGCGGCAGCGCCTGAGTCCCGGCCGCGCGGAGCCACCGCCGCGTCTCACGGACAGGGCGCCCCGGCACGGGACGGCGCCGCCCCTCTAGGCTGAAACGCAAGCGCAGACGCGGCAGGCACAGGCAAGGAGCACGACGTGGCGGTACGAGCGGTCCGCGGAGCCGTCCAGCTGGAACGGGACGAGGCCGGGCACATGGACGAGCGGGTCAGCGCCCTGCTCACCACCGTCCTGGAGCGCAACAGCCTGGTCGCGGACGATCTGATCAGCATCTGGTTCACGGCCACACCCGATCTGCACTGCGACTTCCCGGCCGCCGCGGCGCGCGGCATCGGTATCGTCGACGTACCGCTGATCTGCGCCCAGGAGCTGGACATCGCAGGAGCCATGCCCCGGGTCGTGCGGATCCTCGCCCATGTCGAGACGTATCTCGCCAAGTCCGAGATTGCCCACGTCTACCTCGGCGCCACCGCCTCCCTTCGCAAGGACATCGCCCAGTGAGAACCGCCGTCGTCATCGGAACGGGCCTCGTCGGCACCTCCGCGGCCCTCGCCCTCGCCGGGCGCGGCATCACGGTCCACCTCGTCGACCACGACCCGGAGTCGGCCCGCACGGCGGCCGCCCTCGGAGCCGGTACGGACGAGCCGCCCGAGGGCCGCGTCGACCTGGCGGTCGTCGCCGTACCGCCGGCCCACACCGCGACCGTGCTCGCCACCGCCATGGGCGGCGGCGTCGCCCGCGGCTACCTCGACGTGGCCAGCGTCAAGGGCGGACCGCGCCGCGAGCTGGAAGCCCTCGGCGTCGACCTCACCCCGTACATCGGTACGCACCCCATGGCCGGCAAGGAGCGCTCCGGCCCGCTCGCCGCCACCGCCGACCTGTTCGAGGGCCGCCCCTGGGTCCTGACGCCCACGCGCGACACCGACACCGAGGTCCTCAACCTCGCGCTGGAGCTGGTGGCGCTCTGCCGCGCGGTCCCCGTCGTCATGGACGCCGACGCCCACGACCGGGCCGTCGCCCTCGTCTCCCACACCCCGCAGCTGATCTCGTCGATGGTCGCCGCCCGTCTGGAGGAGGCCGACGAGACCGCGGTGCGCCTGTGCGGCCAGGGCATCAGGGACGTCACCAGGATCGCGGCCTCCGACCCCCGGATGTGGGTGGAGATCCTGTCCGCCAACCCCGGCCCCGTCGCCGACGTCCTCGCCGGGGTCGCCGCCGACCTCGACGAGACCGTCGCCGCGCTGCGCGGGCTCCAGTCCCGCGACGAGGACGAGCGGCGCAAGGGCACCGAAGGCATCGAGGACGTCCTGCGCCGCGGCAACGCCGGCCGGGTCAGGGTGCCGGGCAAGCACGGCGCCGCCCCCTCCTCGTACGAGGTCGTGGCCGTGCTCATCAGCGACCGCCCCGGCGAGCTGGCCGGGATCTTCGCGGACGCGGGCCGGGCCGGGATCAACGTGGAGGACGTACGGATCGAGCACGCCACCGGCCAGCAGGCCGGCCTGGTCCAGCTGATGGTCGAACCGAGCGCCGCCCCGGCCCTCGCCGCCGCACTGCGCGAGCGGGGCTGGTCGATCCGGCAGTAGCCGGAGCGGCACCGGCCGGTCTCCCGGGCCCCCGGGAACGCGGGCCGGGAGGCACTTGTCCACAGGGGTGGTCGGGCCCGCCCCGGCACTCGGTAACCTTGTGCGGGGCGGGTTCACGCGTCCCGTCCCGCCCGCCCCGTGTACCAGGAAGGTGTCCACCACCGTGGAAACCGCAAGCGCCGCCGCCCGGACCGCCCCGGCCGCAGTGATCGTCGCCATCGACGGCCCCTCCGGCACCGGCAAGTCCAGCACGTCCAAGGCCGTCGCCGCCCAGCTCGGCCTGAGCTACCTGGACACCGGTGCCCAGTACCGGGCGATCACCTGGTGGATGCTGAACAACGGCGTCGACGTGCACGACGCGATGGCGGTGGCGACCGCGGCCGCCAAGCCGGTCATCGTCTCCGGCACCGACCCCACCGGCCCGACGATCACCGTCGACGGCGAGGACGCCTCCGGCCCGATCCGTACGCAGGAGGTCACCTCCAAGGTCAGCGCCGTCAGCGCCGTCCCCGAGGTGCGCGCCCGGATCACCGAGCTGCAGCGCACCATCGCGGCCGGAGCGGAGCAGGGCATCGTGGTCGAGGGCCGCGACATCGGCACCACCGTGCTGCCCGGCGCCGACATAAAGATCTTCCTGACCGCGTCGCCCGAGGCCCGCGCGGCCCGCCGCAGCGGCGAGGTCAAGGGCTCCGACCTGGCCGCCACCAAAGAGGCGCTGATCAAGCGGGACGCCGCCGACTCCGGCCGCAAGACCTCGCCGCTCGCCAAGGCGGACGACGCGGTCGAGGTGGACACCACCGAGCTGACCCTCCAGCAGGTCATCGAGTGCGTCGTCACCCTCGTCGGGGAGAAGCAGGCCGCGAAGTGACACCTGCCACGGGCGCGCCCACGCTGCGCGGAGCGGCGGTCGGACGCGGCATCGGCATCGGGCTGATGTACGGGCTCTTCAAGCCCCGCGTCCTCGGCGCGTGGCGGGTCCCGGCCTCCGGACCCGTCATACTCGCGGTGAACCACTCGCACAACATCGACGGGCCGATGCTGATGGGCACCGCGCCCCGGCCCGTCCACTTCCTGATCAAGAAAGAGGCGTTCGTCGGCCCCCTGGACCCGTTCCTGCGCGGAATCGGTCAGCTGAAGGTGGACCGCACGACCGTCGACCGCACCGCCATCACCCACGCCCTCGGCGTGCTGGGCGACGGCGGGGTGCTCGGCATCTTCCCCGAGGGCACCAGGGGCGAAGGAGACTTCGCCTCGCTGCGCGCCGGACTCGCGTACTTCGCGGTACGCAGCGGGGCGCCGATCGTGCCCGTGGCCGTCCTGGGAAGCACCGAGCGCAGCGGACGGTTGATATCGGTACTGCCGCCGCTGCGCAGCCGGGTCGACGTCGTCTTCGGCGAAGCGTTCGACGCGGGCGACGGCAGCGGCCGGCGGACGCGTAAGGCGCTGGACGAGGCGACGTCGCGGATCCAGGAGCGGCTGACCGGCCACCTGGAGCAGGCCAGGCGCCTCACCGGGCGCACCGAGTAAGACGATGAGTAGTGGACCGCGCGCTGCGTGGTCCATCGATGATGATGCAAAGAGGAACGGACTTCATGAACGACCAGATTCACTCCGGCGGCTCGGACCACGAGCACGGAGCACTTGGCGATGCCGAGTACGCGGAGTTCATGGAGCTCGCCGCGCAGGAGGGGTTCGACCCCGAGGACGTCGAGGGCGCCATCGGTGAGGCCGGTCACGGCCCCCTCCCCGCTCTCGCCGTCGTCGGCCGACCCAACGTCGGCAAGTCGACGCTGGTGAACCGGATCATCGGCCGCCGTGAGGCCGTGGTCCAGGACAAGCCCGGCGTCACGCGTGACCGCGTCAGCTACGAGGCCGAGTGGGCCGGCCGCCGCTTCAAGGTCGTCGACACCGGCGGCTGGGAGCAGGACGTGCTCGGGCTGGACGCCTCCGTCGCGGCCCAGGCCGAGTACGCGATCGAGATGGCCGACGCGGTCGTCTTCGTGGTCGACTCCACCGTCGGCGCCACCGACACCGACGAGGCCGTCGTCAAGCTGCTGCGCCGGTCCGGCAAGCCGGTCGTGCTCTGCGCCAACAAGGTCGACGGACAGAGCGGCGAGGCGGACGCCACCGCGCTCTGGTCGCTCGGCCTCGGCCAGCCGCACCCGGTCTCCTCGCTGCACGGCCGCGGCACCGGCGACATGCTGGACGCCGTGCTGGAGGCGCTTCCCGAGGCTCCGGCCCAGTCGTTCGGCGCCGCGGTCGGCGGCCCGCGCCGCATCGCGCTGATCGGCCGTCCGAACGTCGGCAAGTCCTCGCTGCTGAACAAGGTGGCCAACGAGGACCGCGTGGTCGTCAACGAACTGGCCGGCACCACCCGTGACCCGGTCGACGAGCTGATCAACCTCGGTGGCATCACCTGGAAGTTCATCGACACGGCCGGTATCCGCCGCCGGGTCCACCTCCAGGAGGGCGCGGACTACTACGCCTCGCTGCGTACCGCGGCCGCCGTGGAGAAGGCCGAGGTCGCCGTGATCCTGATCGACTCCAGCGAGTCGATCAGTGTCCAGGACCAGCGCATCGTCACCATGGCCGTCGAGGCCGGGCGCGCGATCGTGCTCGCCTTCAACAAGTGGGACACCCTCGACGAGGAGCGCCGCTACTACCTGGAGCGTGAGATCGAGACGGAGCTCGCGCAGGTCGCGTGGGCCCCGCGCGTCAACGTCTCGGCCCTCACCGGCCGCCACATGGAAAAGCTGGTTCCGGCGATCGAGACCGCGCTGGACGGCTGGGAGACCCGCGTCCCGACGGGCCGGCTGAACGCGTTCCTCGGCGAGATCGTCGCCTCCCACCCGCACCCCGTCCGCGGGGGCAAGCAGCCTCGCATCCTCTTCGGCACCCAGGCGGGCACCAGGCCGCCCCGCTTCGTGCTCTTCGCCTCCGGCTTCCTGGAGCACGGTTACCGCCGCTTCGTCGAGCGCCGGCTGCGTGAGGAGTTCGGCTTCGAGGGCACGCCGATCCACATCTCGGTGCGGGTCCGCGAGAAGCGCGGCCGCAACAAGTAGACGGCCCCCGCGACGCCGTCCTGCCCGTGAGGCGCCAGGACGGCGTGCCGCCGCCCCCCAGGGGAACCTGGAGGGGTTGCGGTGCCCGCAGGCCGCCCCTGAGGGCCCTGAAGGCCCGTCCACGCACCACCCCGAGCGCACCGGACGCGCGGCCGGAGCCGCGGACCGCGTGACGAAGCCCCGTATCACTCGTCCAGCGAGCGGTCCGGGGCTTCGTCACGCGGTGCCGTCGTGGGGTCAGGCTCCCCGTGTGCCCGGCGGCAGCGCCGCGGGCTGGACCCGTCCCGCGTGCCGCCCGACCCGCTGCCAGGAGCTGAGGCTCCCGGCGTGGCTGCTCGGGCCGCTGCCGTGCCCGCCCGTACCGCCGGCCGAGCTTCCCGCTCCGCCGAGTCCGGAGTGCGCCGAGTGGATGCTCAGAGAGGTGCGGGAGCCGAAGAGCCCGGCACCGAAGGCCGGCAGCCCCAGACCCTCCTCGCCACTCCGGTCACCCGGCAGCGCCCTGAACGACCTGCGGTACTCGGAGTACAGCGCGTCGTAGATCGGGGTGTCGGACGGGCGGCCCGATGGGTCCTGCGCGGGACGCATGGCAGGGATCGGGCTCGGACGCTGGCGGGAGGGGTCGTATGAGTGCACGTATGTGCCAACGACCCCGCCGCCCGTCGGATGCGGGCCCGCGGGAGAAATAGCTGTTCGCCGCGGGTGTGCGGGGTGCACAGCCATGATCAGGTTCCGGCCAGCGGCATCGCGGCCGCGACCAGGAGGCCGCCCGCCGCGGCCTTCTCCAGGGCGTCGCGCAGCAGGTCCTCGCGGGGCTGCTGGCCGATCGAACCGGCCGGGGCGGCATAGACCAGCACGGTCTGCGACTTGTTGGCGGCGGTCCGCCAGCCCTCGGTGACCTGAAGAGGCGAGTGCGCCTGCCACCAGGCCACGGGGGCGCCGCCGTCGGTGCCGGGCTGGAGCACCGCGTGCAGCTGCCCCATGGCGAGCAGGATCGACCAGCCGTGCAGCACCCCGGGGACCTGGTCCATCCGGTGGACCGGCTGGAAGTTCTGCTCCAGCAGCAGCTGGAGGAACTCGTCGCCGGCACTGCCGTCGGTGCCCGGGCGGGCGATCGCCCCGGTCGGCTCGACGACCAGCGCGGGGTGCAGTTCGTCGTCGATCAGGACGAGGCCGCTGGTGACGCCGAGCACCGCCTGCTCGGGCGACAGCCGGCCCGGAAGGTCCTGTTCGCTGCTGGTGATGCTGCGTACGGCCCCCTGCAACTGCTCCTCGGCGACCTGGACCACCTGCGAGGGGATGCAGGTCGCGTGGGCGAAGGCGAGGACGGCGGTCTCCTCGCCGACGAACAGCACCGTGCTGGTGCGCTCCTGCTCGCAGTCGCCGGGGGTGCGGCAGGAGGTGCAGTCATAACTGCCGGGGGCGTTGTCGCCGACGAGCAGCCGGTCGGCTTCGGCATCGCCGATCTCGGCGCGTACGTCCTCGCTGACGTCGAGCATGCGCGGCACGGGTGGCTCCTCGGACTCGGTACGTGCGCCGGGTGGTTCCCGGCTCATGAAGAAGACAACGGGTGAGCCGCTGCCGGGGTCACGCGAGAAGGGGAACGGAATCGAACCGTGCAGGACATCTGATCGGTGATAGCCGCACAAATGCTGACATGGGGAAACGTGCCCTGTGCAGGTCGGCCACCCGGCGGACCGCTGGAGGGGGCGGCGCGGTGGCGATGCGGGCGGCCCCCGCCGGGAGCGCGGCACGGCCGGGAGCGCGGCGGGGCCGGGGTGCGCGCCCGGTCGCCCGCCCCGGCCGCGCGGGGCCGGAATGCGGATGTCCCGGGTGTCCGCTATACGGGCGGGAGGGCCCGCTGGCGGCGTGGTGGCGGGATGGTGTGGATATCTTCACCTCCGCATAAGGGTGCGATAAGGAAGGGTGAATACCTGGTGGTGTGTTTATTTACGGGTGGTCGTCCCGGAGGGAAAACGACGTCGCCCGGCCGTGGTTGCCGCATTTGTTTTCGGGGTCATTCCGGACCGCTTCGGTGAGCGCATTCTCCGCTGTGCGATTACTGTGCGTCCGCTGCTGAACCGTACGTCCGAACGAATGACGCGGACGAGAACGTGTGTGGTGATCCTGTGACACAAGTGTGACCGGCGAGGTACGTGAGGATGCGGTGCGAGCAGGTGGCGCCCCCGCTTCCGCCCTGGTCCGAGGCCGCCTACGGTGAGGGGTATGGCACCCGTACCGACTCCTCCCGTCCAGCCCGACGACGCCCCCGGCGCCTATGTCGGCCTCGCCGCGGAGGCCGCCGAACGGCGGGCTCGCGAGCGCGGCTGGACCACGGTCAGAGCCCTCCCGCCGGGCACCGTCATCACCATGGAGTTCCAGAGCGGCCGGATCAACTTCGAGGTCGAGGCAGGCGTCGTCAGGCGCTGCTGGAAGGGCTGAGGGTCCTGGCCGCCGTTCGCCGCACGGCCGAGCGGCTCGTCCTCGCGGGCGCGGCCGCATGACGGAAGGCCCCGACCGTGGAGTCGGGGCCTTCCGTCATGTGCGGGGTGGGCGTGCGCACCGTTCCCGCCGTTCCTCGGGTCAGCCGCCTGCCACCGGCCGGGCCGGGGCGGTGCCGCCGCGTGGTGCGCGGTCCGCGTGCGGCGGGCGGCGGCTGCCGGCCGGGGTGACCGGGGTCCGCTCGGAACGCCCGGGGTGGCCCGGGTGCGGGGACGGCGCGGTGTGGGCCCGGGGGCGACTGCCGGGAGCCGTGCCCACGGCCGCCTGGTACCCGCCCGCCGGTGCCGCCTCGCGGGCCGGGCGCTTGGCCGCCTCGCCCACGGCGGGCGGGCCGGCCGGAGCGGGCCGGAAGGCGCCTGCCGGGACGGGCGACGGTGCGGCGGTGCGGCCGCGGGCGCCCAGCCGTTCGCGAGCCGCGAAGATCCAGTTCTCGGCCCGGGTGATCAGTGGCTCGACCCAGGGCAGGCCCAGGAGGATCAGGAGCCCCGCCGCCCAGCCGAGGACCACGTCGCTGAGCCAGTGCGTACCGAGGTAGACCGTGGTGAGGCCGACCCCGAGGGAGACGATCGCGGACATGGCCGACAGATAGCGCCTGGCTCGGGGGGTGGCGGCGAGGTAGGCGAGGATTCCCCAGGTCACGACCGCGTTGGCGGTGTGGCCGGAGGGAAATATATCGCCGCCGGCGAAGAGCTCCGCCGATCCGATCTGGGTCGCGTAGTGCGGGCCGAGCCGGCCGAGGCCGATCTTGACCGCACCGACCGTGACGTTGAGCAGCAGGAGCGAGGCGCCCAGCGTCAGCAGGGGCCGCAGCGTGTGCTGCCGCCACGAGCGCCAGCCCAGCCAGCAGGCGACCATGACCGCCGTCGGCCCGCGCTGGCCGAGGACCACGTAGTAGTCCAGGAAGGCGTGGATGCCGGGCCACTGCTGGTACGGCCGGAAGAGCATGACCTTCCAGTCCAGGGTCACCAGCCAGGACGACATGAGCACGGCAATGACGATGGCCAGATAGAACGCCAACGTCCCGCCGAAGAGAGCGATGCGGTGGGGGCTCATCCGCGGTGTCTCTATCTTCGGCGGCTCCGGCTCCCGGTCCAGACGGGCAAAGATGTCGGTACGCACCCAATCGACGTTACAGCGAGTGAGTGGGTGACCCGGTCGATCCGGCCGCTTTGTGATGACGATGTGATGTGGACTATGTCTCAGTCCAGCCCGATTTTCTGAGTTTCCGGATAGTCCGGGGCTTCATTCCTCACCCTTCTCCGACAGATGTTTCATAAACGCATTCGGCTATGGAAAAAAAGCGCACCGGATGACGGAGCCGATGTGTTCCGCGGGTCCGGGGGGCCGAACGGACGGTGTCGGTCCGGTTACGGGGCGCCTTCGGGCGGCGTGCTCCGTGGGGTCCGTGTGACCTCCGGCACCCGGTGGGCCGTGCCGCGGACGGCCGGTTGTCGCAGGTCGCGGGGACAGCCCGGAGGGGCCGGGGTGGGCAGCCGGGGTGGCGTACGCCACACTCGACGGCGCCGGCCGGTATGAGATGGGCCACGTGGGGCGCCGCCGAACTCGCGTACGCTGACGGATCACTCGCCCGTCGATGCCGGGCCCGGAGGGACAGCGGACGCTGCATCCCCGGGGGGCCTGCCGAGCGTGAGGGACCTTTTGGGAGGTAGACGCATGTCCGGGACGACCGCAGCCCGCATCCGCTTGTGCGCAGCCGCCGACGGAGCCAATCGATGGGTCGTCCTGGTCGTCCTCTGCCTCAGTCTGCTGCTCGTGGCACTCGACGCGACCGTGCTGCACGTGGCCGTCCCCGCCGTCACCGAGGACCTGCGGCCCAGCGCCGTGGGGCTGCTGTGGATCGTGGACGTCTATCCGCTGGTCTGCGCGTCCCTGCTGATCCTCTTCGGCACACTCGGCGACCGCGTCGGACGCCGGCGCATACTGCTGCTGGGCTACGCGCTCTTCGGGGTGGCCTCCGCCGTCGCGGCCCTGGCGGACAGCGCGGGCGTGCTCATAGCGGCGCGGGCCCTGCTCGGCGTCGGCGGCGCGATGATCATGCCGGCGACGCTGTCGATCCTCCGGCAGGTCTTTCCCGACCGCCGCGAGCGGGCCGTGGCCATCGGGGTGTGGACCGCCGTCGCCGCCGTCGGCGCCGCCACGGGCCCGGTCATCGGCGGCTTCCTCGTCGAGCACTTCTGGTGGGGCTCGGTCTTCCTGATCAACGTCCCGCTCATGGCCCTGGTCCTGCCGGTCGGCCGGCTGCTGCTCCCGGAGTCGCGCGGCAGCAGCGACGGGCCCTGGGACGTGTTCGGCGCGCTGATGGCCGCCGCCGGCGTCCTCGGCGTCGTCCTCGGGGTGAAGCGCGCCGGGACCGGCGAGGGGCTGTTCCAGCCGGGCACGCTCGTGCCGCTGCTGGCCGGGGTCGCGCTGCTGGCCGCGTTCGTCCGCCGCCAGAAGCGCCGCGCGCATCCGCTGATCGACATCGGGATGTTCGCCAGGCCCGCCTTCAGCACCGCGGTGGGCTGCATCGTCCTCGCCATGCTGGCCCTGGTCGGCCTGGAGCTGATCGCCGTCCAGTACCTCCAGCTCGTCCTGGACCTCAGCCCGCTGGAGACGGGTCTGCGGCTGCTGCCCCTCACCTTCGCCGCCATGGCCGCGGGCGCCACCGGCTCGTACACCCTGCGCCGGGTCGGGCCGCGCCGGATGGTCGGCTGGGGCTTCGTGCTGACGGCCGCGGCGGTGCTGATGCTGACCGCGATGGGGCAGCACGACCGGCCCGGCCTGCTGACCGTGGCGTTCGTGGTGCTGGGCTTCGGCCTGCAGTCCACCCTCTTCGGAGCGTACGAGTCCATGCTCAGCGAAGTGCCCGCCGACCGGGCCGGCGGGGCCGCCGCGATAGGGGAGACCTCCTACCAGCTGGGCGCCGGCATGGGCATCGCCCTGCTCGGCAGCGTGATGAACGCCGCGTACGCCCCCGGCCTGGACCGGCTCCCCGAGGAGGGGGTCCCGGCCTCCGCTGGGGCGGCCGCCGCGCGCTCGCTCGGCGAGGCCTACCAGGTCGCCTCGCAGCTGGGCGGCCCGCTCGGCGCCGTCCTGCGCTCCACCGCCCGGGACGCCTTCGTCAGCGGGCTGCACCTCACCCTGCTGGTCAGCGCGGGGCTGCTGCTGCTCGGGGCGCTCGCCGCACTCAAGCTGCCCCGCGTGATGGAGTGCCTTCCGGAGCTCGGTGAACCGCGCGGTCCCGGGGATGGCCATGAGGCGCCCGCCGCCCGTGACGCCCAGCAGCCCCCCGCCCCCGACGGGCTGCCGGGCCCGCGGGAGCTGCCGGCCCAGGAACGGCCCGACGTGCTGCTGCGGCTGCCCGCGCGGCGCAGGCCTGCCGAGGCGACGGGCTCTGGACGCGCGGCACACTGAGTCGTAACGTCGGCACGACGCCGTAACTAACACTGCTAGTTTTCGGCGTCCCCACCGACATCGTTACCGTGCGAGCCGCCGGAGGCGCCCCCTCATGTCCACTGCCCCGTCCTCCAAACTCCCGCCCTTCGACCCCCGTGACCCGATCGGCATCGACGACCTCCTGGGTCCCGAGGACCTCGCGATCCGCGACACCGTCCGGGTCTGGGCCGCCGACCGGGTCCTGCCGCACATCGCCGAGTGGTACGAGAACGGCGAACTGCCCGGCATCCGCGAGCTGGCCCGCGAACTCGGATCGCTCGGGGCCCTGGGCATGTCCCTCCAGGGGTACGGCTGCGCCGGCGCCACCGCGGTCCAGTACGGGCTGGCCTGCCTGGAACTGGAGGCCGCCGACTCCGGGATCCGCTCGCTCGTCTCCGTACAGGGCTCCCTCGCCATGTACGCCATCCACCGCTTCGGGTCCGAGGAGCAGAAGCGGCAGTGGCTGCCCGGCATGGCGGCAGGGGAGATCATCGGCTGCTTCGGGCTCACCGAACCGGACCACGGCTCCGACCCCGCGGGCATGCGGACCTACGCCAAGCGCGACGGGGAGGACTGGGTCCTCAGCGGCCGCAAGATGTGGATCACCAACGGTTCGGTCGCCGGGGTCGCCGTGGTCTGGGCGCAGACCGACGAGGGCGGCACGGGCGGCGGTGTCCGCGGATTCGTGGTGCCCACCGACGCCCCCGGCTTCTGCGCCCCGGAGATCAGGCACAAGTGGTCCCTGCGCGCGTCGGTCACCAGCGAGCTGATCCTCGACGAGGTACGGCTGCCGGGCGACGCCGTGCTGCCGGGCGTCACCGGCCTGCGCGGCCCGCTCAGCTGTCTCAGCCACGCCCGCTACGGCATCGTCTGGGGAGCCATGGGCGCCGCCCGGTCCAGCTTCGAGGCGGCCGTCGACTACGCGAGGACGCGTGAGCAGTTCGGGAAGCCGATCGGCGGCTTCCAGCTCACCCAGGCCAAGCTCGCCGACATGGCCGTCGAGCTGCACAAGGGCATCCTGCTCGCCCACCACCTCGGCCGTCGGATGGACGCGGGCAGGCTCCGTCCGGAGCAGGTCAGTTTCGGAAAGCTGAACAACGTGCGGGAGGCCATCGAGATCTGCCGCACCTCGCGCACGATCCTCGGCGCCAACGGGATCTCGCTGGAGTACCCGGTGATGCGCCACGCGACGAATCTGGAGTCGGTGCTCACCTACGAAGGAACCGTGGAGATGCACCAGCTGGTGCTGGGCAAGGCGCTCACCGGTCTCGACGCGTTCCGGTAGGGCCGGACGGCCGGGACCGATCCGGTGAGCGCCCCGCTCAGCTCTGGTTGAAGAAGCCGTCCGCCGGCCGGCCGGCGGCTTCGCCGTTGAGGACCTGGGTGTCGGCGGGGGTCAGCAGGAAGACCCGGGTGGCCACGCGGTCGATCGAACCGCGCAGGCCGAAGATCAGTCCGGCGGCGAAGTCCACCACGCGCTTGGCGTCGGCGGAGTCCATGGACGTGAGGTTCATGATCACCGGGACGCCGTCCCGGAAGAGCTCTCCGATGCTCCGGGCGTCCCGGAAGCTGTCCGGGGTCACCGTGGCGATCCGGCGGCCCGTCTCCTCGGCCGTCTCCGAGGCCACCCGCACCCGCGGATCGGTGACCCAGGCCTGTCCGGTCCCGGTCCGTGCACCTTCGGCGTACTCGTCGTCGTCGTAGTACCGCTCGTCGTTGTCCTCTACGAGGCCAAGCCAGGCACTCGCCTTGCGCACCGATCCCATGGACGCCTCCTCTCACCGCGGTTCCTTGGTGTTCCGCATCTCTTTCGTATCCCTATGGTCGTCCATCATGCGGATCGTGCGCCAAGGGGATAGGCGGCGCGCAGGGCTTTCGTGACGGTACTGGTGCAGAAGATGTGGCGATTCGTCAAGGTTCCTCCTGCATAAGGGCCCTGAAGGTAAGAAAATATGCTGCTCCGGTCCGTATGGGTGACATGGGGGACGTACGGGTGAACGGGTCACTCGATACGATGCACGTCGCGCACGCGCCCGACGCGGCGCACAGCTGAACGACTCCCGGGGGATGGCCGTGTTCGGAATCGTCAGGCCCTGCACTCATCGCTTGTCGGAGGGGCTCAAGGCCGAGTGGATGGCCCATCTCTGCGGGCTCTGTCTGGCACTTCGCTCCGACCACGGGCAATTCGCCCGGATCGTCACGAACTATGACGGTCTGATCGTCTCGGTCCTGACGGAGGCTCAGGCCGAACGCACCCCCGGACAGCGGCGCACGGCCGGCCCTTGCCCGCTGCGCGCCATGCGCACCGCCCCGGTCGCGCGCGGTGAGGGCGCCCGGCTCGCGGCCGCCGTCTCGCTGGTGCTGGCCTCCGCCAAGGTGCGGGACCACGTGGCCGACCGGGACGGCCTGTTGGCGCGCCGCCCGGTGGCCGCTGCCGCACGCAGAGTGGCCGCGGGCTGGGACAGGGCCGGGGCGCGCACCGGCGCACAGCTCGGCTTCGACACCTCGCTGCTCGTCGACGCCGTCGACCGGCAGACCGGGATCGAGCTGCTCGCGGGGCCCGGAACGCCGCTGCTGACGGTCACCGAACCCACCGAGACCGCCACCGCCGCGGCCTTCGCGCACACCGCCGTACTCGCGGGCAAGCCGCAGAACGCCGAGCCGCTCGCGGAGGCCGGGCGCCTCTTCGGGCGCCTCGCGCATCTGCTGGACGCCGTGGAGGACCAGGAAGCTGACGCCGCGTCGGGTGCCTGGAACCCGCTCACGGCCACCGGCACCTCGCGCGCCGAGGCCCGGCGGCTGTGCGACGACGCGCTGCGCGGCGTACGGCTGGCGCTGCGCGACGCGGAGTTCGCCGACGACAAGCTCGCCCATGTGCTGCTGGCGCACGAACTGCGGCGGTCGGTGGACCGGGCGTTCGCCACGGACGTCTGCTCCCATCAGGCGGGCGGCCTGCTCACCGGGCGGCCGGGAGCGGCCGGCCATCCGTCAGGAGTGGGGCACACGGCGGCGTTCGGGCCTCCGCCGGGCAATCCTTACGCCCCCACGGGCCCGTCGGGACCCTTCGGTCCGCCGCAGCCGCCGGAGCCCCCGCGCGACCGGCGCGGGCTCGTCATGGGATGCCTCGTGTGGGCGGGTCTCGCCTGCACCTGCCAGATGTGCTGCGGCACCTTCGACGACCCCTGGAGCCGCCAGCGTCGCGAGGGGCTGTGCAGTCAGTGCGACTGCGGCGACTGCTGCGACGCCTGCGACTGCTGCAGCAACTGTGGAGACTGCTGCGACGGGTGCGACTGCTGCGGATGCGACTGCAGCTGCTGACTGCGCGTCACATCGACCGGGGTGTCCGCACCACTGCCCGCGCCCCGCGCCGTACGGCGGCCGGGCACCCACCGCGTCGGCCCCACCCCGTCCGGCGGCGACCCGCGTGCCCTGTCCGCCCGTGAACCCCGCATCGTCCGGGGGCTCCGCGCTCGCGTCCCTCTGTCCGACGGCGTCCGACGGCGCCGTGGCCGGCTGGAACCGAAGGAGCACGGCGGCGGCCGCCCGGACGGACCTTTCCGGTCCCGGACGGACGCCCCGCCCTCCGGCCCCCACGAGCCCGGGCCCGCCCCGCACCGCGTACGCCCGTTGCGGGCGGCGGTCGGATCGCGGGGCCGCCGGGCCGGTATGGAAAGGTTGCCCCCATGAGCACGGACGCACAGCAGCAGGCAGCGCGGGACTGGGACCACTGGCACCAGGAGCGGACCGCCACGGTCGCCGCACCGTACGGGCCGCTCTCCCTCACCGGTACCCACTGGCTCTCCGACCACCCGGAAGGTCGAATTCCGGCCGTCCCGGGCCACTGGCGGGAGGACGGCGACGGCGTGGTGCTCACCGCCGCCGCCGAAGACGGGCTGAGGGTCGACGGGAAGCCCTTCACCGGCCAGGTCCGGCTGGGCGCCGACCGCGGTCCGATCGAAGGTTCCCGGGTGGCGCACGGTGAGCGCCGTCTCGTCGTGCTGAGCCGCGAAGGCCTCTGGGCCGTCCGCGACTTCGATCCGGACTCCGCGGCACGGCGCGCCTTCCGCGCCATCGAGGCCACACCGTACGACCCGCGCTGGGCCGTGCCGGGACGCTTCCGTCCGTACGCCACCTCACGCACCGTCCGGGTCGAGAACGCCGACGGTGTCGAGCGGGGGCTGGGGCTCGCCGGGGAGGTCGCCTTCGAGCTGGACGGCGTCGGGCGCACCCTCCAGGTCGCGGTGGAGCCCGACGGCTCGCTCTGGGCGGTCTTCGCCGACGCCACCAGCGGGGACACCAGTTACCGCTTCCGGTTCCTGCGGCCCGCCGCCCCGGCCGGCGACGGCTCGGTGACGGTCGACCTCAACCGTGCGCTGCTGCCGCCCTGCGCCTTCGCGGACCACTTCATCTGCCCCTTCCCGCCGCCCGGCAACACCCTCCCCGTTTCCGTCGAAGCCGGGGAGCGCCGCCGGACCGACGGCTGAAGAAGCGGCTCCTCCGCCCGCGTCCAGGCCCCGGCCGGCCGTCGTCCGCCGGGGCCTGACGCATGCGTGGGCGGGGCGATCCGCCACGACCTCAGGCCAAAAGGCGCCCTTGCGCATGAAGTTGACGCCTTGAATACTCCCGAGCAGCGCTTGTCAGGGGCACGGCATATCCGGAATGCGGACGACGGCCGTGCTCATGACTGCGCCTCACGGGTCAGGCCACCCCACAGGCGGACCCCCGACTCCCCTCGGGAGGAAACAAGTGAGGAACAAGCGCACCACCCCCCTCAGCGGCAGCACGAGACGCGGCAAGGCCATCGGCATCGCCGCAGGTCTCGTGGCGGTCGCCGCACTCACCGTCCCCAGCGCCCAGGCGAGCTCCACCGGAACGTACAGCGCGAGCCGGCTCTCCGCCGCGAGCGACGCCGTCCTCGGCGCCGACGTGGCCGGTACGGCCTGGAACGTCGACCCCGTGACGAAGAAGCTCGTGGTCACGGTCGACAGCACGGTCTCCGCAGCGGAGATCCAGCAGATCAAGGACGCCGCGGGCGCCGACGCGGGCGCCCTGCGCATCGAGCACACCTCCGGGAAGTTCAGCAAGCTGCTCTCCGGCGGGGACGCCATCTACGCCCCCGGCTGGCGCTGCTCCCTCGGGTTCAACGTCCGCAGCGGCAGCACCTACTACTTCCTGACCGCCGGTCACTGCACCGACGGCAACCCGCCCTGGTACACCAACTCGTCGAACAGCACGAGCATCGGCCCGACGGTAGGGTCCAGCTTCCCGACCAACGACTACGGTCTGGTCCGGTACGACAACGCCTCCGTCGCGCACGCCGGCACCGTCGGCAGCGTCGACATCACCAGTGCGGCCAACGCCACGGTCGGGATGTCCGTCACCCGCCGGGGCTCCACCACCGGCATCCACAGCGGCACCGTCTCCGCCCTCAACGCCACGGTCAACTACGGCGGCGGCGACATCGTCTACGGCATGATCAAGACGAACGTGTGCGCGGAGCCGGGCGACTCCGGCGGCCCGCTCTACTCCGGGTCCCGGGCGATCGGACTCACCTCGGGCGGCAGCGGCAACTGCAGCTCGGGCGGTACGACGTTCTTCCAGCCGGTCACCGAAGCGCTCAGCGCGTACGGCGTCAGCGTCTACTGACCCGCCGGGTGGCCGGTTCTGTGCCCCGGAACCGGCCAGTCCCTCGAAAGCGCACGTCGAACAGGCCGAGCCCCCGCCCGAATTGTGGGCGGGGGCTCCCGCTGACCCCGCGGCTTTTGAGAGGATGTGACACAGGACGGTCACGCAGGAGCATCGGGGGCGGATGCTGTGCCTCCCGGAGGGACGCCCTCCGGGAACCCCCGGCAGACACCCCAGGGGGTTCCAGGTCCGTGAAACGCATCGGAGTGACCGGTCATCGCAGCATCCCGCGGGAGGTCCGCGACCATGTGCTGGCGTCGATGCGAGCGGCGTTCCGCGGGTTCGGCGGCTCCGTGGAGGCGCTGTCCAGCCTGGCCGTCGGGGCGGACCAGCTCTTCGCCGACCTCGCGCTCGCCCACGGCGCCCAGCTGACCGTGGTCATCCCCAGCGGCGACTACGAGGCATGCTTCGCCGACGAGGCGGAACTGGCCCGCTACCGCGCCCTCAAGGCCCGCGCCGTGCGGGAGGTCAGGCTGGACTACCCGCACTCCACCGACGAGGCGTACTACGCGGCCGGCGCCTACATCGCCGACCACTGCGACCGGCTGATCGCCGTATGGGACGGCCGTCCCGCCCGGGGCCTCGGCGGCACGGGGGACATCGTGACGTACGCCCGCGGGCTCGGCCGCCCGGTGACGGTGATCTGGCGCGACGGGGTGGAACGCGCCTGAGGCGCCGTCACCGGCCGGGCCCCGGGGCCGTCACATCTGGTGCCGGGCGAGCCAGTCGGTGTGCTGGGGGGAGACGATGCGCTCGGTCTCGAAGACCGCCCGCGGCCACTGGCGCTCGTTCAGCGTGGTCTCCATCGCTATCTGCATCGACTCCAGATCCTTCTCCACGAGGGAGTGGGCCGAGATCAGCGGGTGGTGGCGGCGCATCTCGCTCCAGGCGAGACACGCGGCGGCCGCGGCCGAGAGCACCCCGGTCAGCGCGAAGGACTGGCCCACCGAGAAGGCCCTGAGCAGGGCGAGGAGCAGGGCGAGCGCCGTCAGCGCGGCGATGGTGGTCGCCCAGACCAGGGTGGCCCGCCGGGACACCTCCTGACGCCTGCGGTACCAGCTGCGCTGTTCGATCAGCCGGTCGCGCACATAAGTCTCCTTGCGCACGGTGAATGCCTTGTCCCGTAATGCGCGCATGGAATCGGTGATGAGCCCGCCGGAATCGGCCGTCCGGTCCCGGGGGTCGGACCAGCCCACCTTGCGCAGCTCCTGCAGGCCCTCTTCGAGCCGGTTGGCGAACACCGCTTCGGGGTGCTGTGTACCGGTATCGAAAGGTGAGCCATGCACCGAGTAACGCCAGCACATCGATTTGATGAACTCTGCCGCCGAGCGATTGAGTTGCCAATGCGACTTTGCTTTCCGCCGGGAGGTGAGGTAGGTGGTGACCAGGACGCCGAGGTAGGCCAACGCGGCCGCGCAATCGGTGAGTTGGAGCGTGCCCGCGACCTCCGCGTGCCAGGGGAGCGCGGCCGGCACGGTGCCCGCGACCAGCAGGATCAGCTGCCAGCGGGTGGTATTCACCGCCTCCCGCTGGCGGGCGACCGCAATGGCGTCCGTGTGGTGAAAGAGCTCCGGCAGATCAGCGTTCCTGAAGACCATGCTCTGCAGTGGTCCGGGAATCGCCGTCATGTTCACTCCCGTCTGCGGTTATGTCGTCACCCTGATGGCGGAATCTTTCGTTCCGCTCGATCGGGGCCGGTCCCGTGTGACGCTCTCGTTCCAAGTGGGCGTCCTCAGTTGCCAACCGAGGCCATGAGAGTAAAGTCGTGCCGCCGGACACTGCAATGGTGCAGGTACCACCGCTGGTTTCCTGTCCGGAACCATTCCATCGGAACGAATCCCCTCAAGGACGGCCGTGAAGACCACTGAATCCTCCCTCTCCTTCGCCGTTGCGAAGAAGAGCCGTGTGCCACTCGCCGCGATCGACGCGGGTGGTGGCGAAGCAGCCAGGAAGCTCGGTCGGGTGCACGTCGCTTCCGCCGGTCGCCCCAGCCAGGCATCCACCTTCAACTCCTCCCTCTGATCCCCGATTACGGATCGCTCCACCAGGACGGACGGTCTGCCGGATCACCCTTCCGGGCTGGCTAGACTGGTGGAATGACAGGACCCCTGGTCCCTTTCCGTGAAGTAGTCCTCAAGGTTCACAGCAGGTGCGATCTTGCCTGTGACCATTGCTATGTCTACGAACATGCCGATCAGAGCTGGCGAACCCGTCCGAAAACAATCTCTGACGAAGTCATTTTCCGGACTGCTCAGCGCCTGGCTGAGCATGCCAAGACACACGCACTGCCCTCCGTGTCAGTAATCCTGCACGGAGGGGAGCCTCTGCTGGCGGGCCCCGCCCGGCTGCGGCGCATCTGCGAAGAGCTGACCACCGCCTTCGACGGCATCGCCGCCCTCGATCTCCGGATCCACACCAACGGCCTGCAGCTCAGCCCGCGCTATCTCGACCTCTTCAGCGAGTACGACGTCAAGGTGGGCATCTCCCTGGACGGCGACCGCGCGGCCAACGACCGGCACCGCCGCTTCGCGGACGGGCGCAGCAGCCACCCCCTGGTGCTCAAGGCCGTCGAACTGCTCCGGCAGGAGCGCTACCGCCACCTCAACCTCGGCCTCCTGTGCACCATCGACATCGAGAACGACCCGGTCGCGGTCCTCGACGCGCTCACGGAGCTCGAACCGCCACTCATCGACTTCCTGCTTCCCCACGCCACCTGGGACGACCCGCCGCCGCGACCGGACGGATCGCCCACCGCCTACGCCGACTGGCTCCTCGCGGTCTTCGACCGCTGGCAGGAGCGGGGGCGCCCGGTGCCGGTGCGGATCTTCTCGTCGGTCGCCTCCACGCTGGGCGGCGGCCCCAGCCTCACCGAGTCCCTGGGCCTCGCGCCGACCGACCTCGTCGTCGTCGAGACCGACGGCCGGCTGGAGCAGGTCGATTCGCTGAAGAGCGCCTACGAGGGCGCGGCCGCCACCGGGTTCGACGTCTTCGCGCACGCCTTCGACGAGGTCGCGGCGCACCCCGGGGTGCGGGCCAGGCAGCTCGGCCTGGAAGGCGTCAGCGAGACATGCCGCCGCTGCCCCGTCGTACGTTCGTGCGGGGGAGGTCTGTACACCCACCGCTACCGCTCGGGGGGCACGGGCGAGGGGTTCGACAACCCGTCCGTGTACTGCCATGACCTGGCCGCCCTGGTACGCGGCATCGAGGCCCGCACACCCGCGGACACCGTGGCGCCCGAGGTGGCCGGTCCGGCGGAGCTGCTCGCGGCCCAGGAGGACCTCACCCGCACCCTGCTGGCCCGGCTGCACGCGGACCTGGACGGCAGGGGCGGCGAGCGGTGGGCGCGGGCGTGGGAGCTGGCGGCCGTGCTGGAGGGTTCGCAGGACGGGGTCCGGGGGCTGGACGGCGTCCTGGCCCACCCGTACACGCGTACCTGGCTGCTCGACGCGCTGAACGCCCTGCACGAGGACCGGGCGGAAGCGGCTTCCGGGGCCGCGGACGGGCTGCAGACCCTGCTCGCCGCCGCCACCGTGCGGGCCGGCCTCGATCTGCGGGTGCCGGCGCCCTACCGGGACGGCGCGCTCGTCCTGCCCACCCTGGGCCGGCTGACGGTCGCCGGGCCGGGGGAGCGCGGAACCGTGCTGGTGCGCGCCGCCGGGGACGGATTCCTGGCCGGGTCCGCCGCCGGACCGTCCGAGCGGCGGATCCGGCGGTCCGCCGCGGCCGGGCCGGGCTGGCTGCCGGTGCGCCGGTTCCCCCTGCCGGGCAGCCCGTCCCCGGACCACGGCTTCGTGATCGACGACCTCGACCCGTACCGGGACTGCTTCGGCGCCCCCGCCGCGGCCACGCTCGACGGGGCGGGCGCCACCCGTCTGGGCGACGCGCTCACCGAGGCCTGGGCGCTGATCGAGGAACGGGCTCCCGCCTACGGCGTGCGGTCCACCGACGGCCCGCTCACCTTCACCCCGCTCGACGGCGTGGCGCCGGGCGAGCCCTCGGTGGGGCGGCACGGGTACGGCGCACTCGGCATCGGGGCGGACGAGAACGCCGGCACGCTGGCGCTCACGCTGCTGCGCGGAGTGCGGCGGGCGAGATTCCGGGCACTTGTGGACGTCGCGGATCTTTACGCGGCGGACGGCTCCTGGGAGCATCGAATGCCCTGGAAGGAAGAATTGGTTCCCTTTTCCCGGCTGCTGGCCGCTGCCTATGAACGGCTCGCGCTCGCGGCATTCGACCCCCGGTACCGGGACGGTGTGCCGCAGGCGCTCGACACCCTGGAAGGGGCCGCCGAACTCACCGTCGGCGGGAAACGGCTGCTGGCTCTGATGCGAAAAGAATTTTGAATCTTGGATTCCGGTTCGATGGGGAGGGTGGACGCGGACTCGGGACAACCGGGAGGAACGGCCGCAGACCGCTTGCTCGCGGGAATGTGATCGACGGGGCCCGGGAGCAGATGACCGAAAAATGGCGTTGATTGACCGAACGTCATGGGGGTGGAGCAAGGTCCGCTCCGGAATGATGAATTCGCTCGCATTCTCTTCACTCCTCGGGTGCGGGTGCTCACACAGGACGGGGGTCGTGTGCACGCGACGACGCAGCAGCGAGCGGCGGACCATCGGCCGTACTTCTTCTTGAGTTACGCCCACACACCGGGGTACGGCGGTGGCACGGACCCCGACATGTGGGTCGAGCGGCTCTTCCAGGATCTCTGTGGCCATGTGATGGCCATGACCGATCTGCCCGCGGGCGCGCCGGCGGGCTTCATCGACCGCGAGATACGTTCCGGCGAGGGCTGGTCGGAACGGCTCGGCGAGGTGCTCGCCACCTGCCGGGTGTTCGTACCGCTGTTCTCGCCGCGTTACTTCGCCAGTGAGATGTGCGGCAAGGAGTGGTACGCGTTCGCCCAGCGGGCCATCCACCACCGGGCCCGCTCCAACCAGCCCGCCGAGGCGATCGTCCCGGCGCTCTGGGTGCCCGTGCCGCCCAGCCAGCTTCCCGGGCCGGCCGAACGATTACAGTTCAACCACCGTGATTTCGGGGACCGTTACGTCAGCGACGGACTGTACGGGCTGATCAAGCTCAAACTCTTCAACGAGGAGTACGAGCGCGCGGTGTACGAACTCGCCAAACGCATCGTCAGCGTCGCCGACACCGTACGGATCGGCACCGGCCGGCCCGTCGACTACCGGCTCGCCCCCAGCGCCTTCGGCTCGGCGAGCAGCGGAGCGGGCGGCCCCCGCCCCATGCAGGTGACCATCGCCGCCGCCACCCGCCACGACCTGCCCGAGGGGCGCAACGCCGACTACTACGGCGACAACCCGCAGGACTGGAACCCCTACCACCCGGACGCCGCACGGCCCCTGGCCTATGTCGCCGAGGACCTGGTGCGCTCCCTCAACTACCAGGCCACCATCGCCTCCTTCGACGAGGAAGCCGGCCTTCCGGTCGGCAAACAGCCCCCGACCACACCGGAGATCCTCCTCGTCGACCGCTGGGCGCTCCAGGACGAGGACCGGTGCCGGCGGCTCGCCGCCTTCGACGCGGAGAACCGCCCCTGGGTGACGATGGTCGTGCCGTGGAACCGCGACGACCACGAGAGCAGAGCCGCGGAGGCCGAACTGACCGCCAAGCTGGAGCGGACCATGCCGACCAAGATGCGCCAGGGCCGGGCCTACTGCCGCGCCGCCGCCAAGGGCGTACCGAGCATGGAGGCCTTCGGCCAGATCCTGCCGCAGGTGGTCGAGGCGGCCGCCCAGCAGTACCTGAGACACGCGGCCGTCTACCTGCCCGCCACCGGCGGCGGAGGACCCACCGAACGGACTCGCCTGATGGGACCGATGGCGCAGACCCAGTACATCCCCGAGACACATGACGCTGCGACGGATGGGGAGGACACGGATGACGGCCAGTCGTGACGGGCGCATCGTCACCTTCTACTCGTACAAGGGCGGTACCGGGCGCACCATGGCCCTGGCCAACACCGCCTGGATTCTCGCCGCCAACGGCAAACGGGTACTGGCCGTCGACTGGGACCTGGAGGCCCCCGGACTCCACCGGTTCTTCCACCCGTTCCTCGACCCCTCGACGCTCGGCGCCACGACCGGCGTCATCGACCTGATCACCGAATACGCCTGGGCCGCGACCAGCCCGGTTCAGCGGGCCGACGACTGGCACCGCGACTACGCGCGGATCCAGCCGCACGCGGTCTCGCTCACCCCCGAGGCGCTCGGCTGGGAGTTCCCGCAGGGCGGCACCCTCGACTTCGTCTCCGCGGGGCGGCAGAACCGCGAATACTCCGCGACCGTCTCCACCTTCGACTGGGACAACTTCTACGACCGGCTCGGCGGCGGTCACTTCTTCGACGCCCTGCGCGACGACATGAAGGCCAACTACGACTACGTCCTCATCGACAGCCGCACCGGCCTCAGCGACATCGCCGACATCTGCACCGTCCACCTGCCCGACGTGCTCGTCGACTGCTTCACCCTCAGCGACCAGTCCATCGACGGCGCCGCCTCGGTCGCCCGGCAGATCTCCGAGCGGTACACCGGCCGCCCCATCTCCATCTTCCCCGTCCCGATGCGCATCGACGAGGGCGAGAAGGAGAAGGCCGACGCGGGGCGGGCGCTGGCCCGGCTGAAGTTCGACCGGCTGCCGCGCGACCTGTCGGGTGACGAGCGCACCGCGTACTGGGGCGCGGTGGAGATCCCGTACCGCCCCTACTACGCCTATGAGGAGACGCTGGCCACCTTCGGGGACGAGGCGGGGCTCACCAACTCCCTCCTCTCCGCCTTCGAACGGCTCACCTCCGTCATCACGGACCAGCAGATCACCTCGATGCCGCCGGTCGGCGAAGAGGTGCGGCTGCGCATCCGCGACGCGTTCACCCGGCGCCGGCCCGCGCTGCCCGCCGATCTCTTCCTCAGCTATGTGGCGGAGAACCGGATGTGGGCCGACTGGATCGAGTCCGTGCTCACCCGGGCCGGCTTCCGCGTCGTGCCCCGCGACGTGTCCGCCGAGCGGGGGCCCCAGGACGCGGCGACCGTCACCTCGGAGAACGCGGTCCGGACCGTGGTGCTGCTCTCCAGCGCGTACCTCAAGTCGCAGCGCGCGGTGGGCCTCTGGGACCGGGCCGTCGCCGAGGACCCGGGCGGCGGGCGGCGCCATCTGCTGCCGCTCAGGGTCGGTGACGTACGGCTGTCCGCGCCCTACATCGACCGCAACCCCGTCGACCTCTTCCGGCTAGACGAGGTGCACGCCACCGCCGCCCTGCTACGCGCCCTGGACCGGCCCGTCCAGCTCACCGACGCCGTCTCGCCCGGTCCGCGCTTCCCCGGCACCGTCCCCCGGATCTGGAACGCGCCGCCGCGCAACCCCGGCTTCACCGGACGCTCCCTGGTCCTGGAGCGGATGCGCGACCAGCTCGGCGGCGGCATGGCCGTCGTCCTGCCGCAGCCGCAGACTCTGTACGGACTCGGCGGCGTCGGCAAGACGCAGGTCGCCCTGGAGTACGTGCACCGGTTCATGGCCGACTACGACCTGGTCTGGTGGATATCCTCCGAGCAGACCGACGACGTGGTCGCCGGGCTCGCCGAACTCGCCGTCCGGCTCGGCGCCCAGGGCGGCGACGACATGGCGGCGGCCTCCCAGGAGGCCGTCGACCTGCTGCGCCGCGGGGTGCCCTCGGACCGCTGGCTGCTGGTCTTCGACAACGCCGACGACCCGGAACGGCTCCGGCGCTACTTCCCGCAGGGCGGCTCCGGCCACATCCTGGTCACCTCCCGCAACCAGGCCTGGTCCCAGCACGGCGACGCGCTGCCCGTCGACGTGTTCCTGCGCGAGGAGTCCATCGAGCACCTCCAGCGCCGGGCCCCGGGGCTGAGCGACGAGGACGCCGCCCAGGTGGCAACCGCGGTGGGCGACCTGCCGCTCGCCGTCGAACAGGCGGCGGCGTGGATCGCGGAGACCGCCACCCCGATCGACACCTACCTGGAACAGCTGGCCCAGCAGGCCCCGGAGGTCCTGGCGCTCAACCAGCCGGCCGGATATCCCGAGCCGGTCGCCGCGACCTGGAACATCTCCATCCAGCGCCTCAAGGAGCGCTCGCCCGCCGCGGTGCGGCTGCTCCAGCTCTGCGCCTTCTTCGCCCCCGAGCCGATCTCGGGGAACCTGCTGTACAGCAAGGAGATGATCGAGGCGCTGAAGCCGTACGACGCCTCGCTCCAGGAGAAGCTGGTGCTGGGCCGGGTCATCCGGGAGATCGGCCGGTTCGCCCTCGCCAAGGTCGACCAGGTCTCCAACTCCATCCAGGTGCACCGGCTCGTCCAGGCCGTCATCAGGGCCCAGCTCACCGAGGAGGAGCAGCGGGACGCCCGGCACGCCGTCCACCGCATCCTGGCGGGTGCCCGGCCCGACGACGACGAGCCGATCGACAACCCCGCCAACTGGCCGCAGTTCGCGACGATATGGCCGCACCTCGGCCCGTCCGACGCCCGCAACTGCAAGGAGCCCGAGGCCCGCAGGCTCCTGATCGACCGGGTGCGCTACCTGTGGAAGCGCGGTGACTTCAGGACGGCCACCACGCTCTGCGAGGAACTGCGCGAGATCTGGCGCGAGACGCTGGGGGAGCGGGACATCCAGTACCTCTACCTCTGCTTCCACCTGTCCAACATCTACCGCTCGCGCGGCCGCTACGTGGAGGCGAAGGACCTCGACGAGATCACCCTGGCCACCCAGCGGGAGGTGCTGGGCCCGGAGCATCCGCACACGTACATGAGCACCAGCAGTCTGGCCACGGACCTCGGCACGCTCGGCGAGTACACCAGGGCGATCGAGCTGGCGACCGAGGCCACCGACGGGTTCAACCAGATCTTCCACGACTCCCACCCCAGGGCCCTGGCCGCGGCCAACAACCTGGCGTTCACCCTGCGGTCCATCGGCCAGTACGCCAAGGCCCGCGAGATCGACCAGGACGTGTTCGACCGGCGCCGCGAGGTGCTCGGCGAGGAGCACCCCTACAGCCTCTCCTCGGCCATGAACCTGGCCCGCGACCTGCGGGACGTCGGCCGGTACGAGGACTCGGTCGGCATCCTCAGCCGTACGTACGACAGCTACAAGGCCACGCTCGGCCGGTCCTTCCCGGGAACGCTCAGCGCGGCCAAGAGCCTGGCGGTCTCGCTGCGCCGGGCGGGCAGGCTGGAGGACGCCCGCCGGCTCACGGTGGCGACCCGGGCCCGGTACCGGGCCAAGTACACCTCCGCCAACCCGGAGTCGCTGGCCTGTGACCTCAACCTGGCGGCCGACCTGTTCGCGGCCGGCGAGGCGGAGGAGGCCCGGGACGCCGCCCAGGAGGTCGTGGACCAGTACATGAAGGTGCCGGGGGAGAAGCACCCGTACACGCTGGCGGCGTTGAACAACCTGGGGGTCTACCTCTGGGGGACCGGCGCGGCACAGGAGGCGGAGCAGGTGCTGACCCGGGTGGTCGCCTCCATGCGCGAGGTGTACGGGCGGACGCACCCCAACACGCTGTTCAGCGTGATGAACCTGGCCAACGCCACGGCGGAGCGGGGTGATCTCGACCTCGTGCTGAAGACCGAACGGAGTCTGACCACCCAGTTCCGGGAGGTGCTGGGCGCACACCATCCCGAGACGCTGGCCATGAAGTCGAACATGGCGGTCACCCTCGACGCGATGGGGCGCAAGGACGAGGCGCTCCAGGTCAGGATGGAGACGGTCGAGGAGCTGTCCCGGCAGCTGGGCGAGGAGCATCCGCTCACCCGGATCGCCCGGGACGAGCGACGGTTCCAGCGGGAGCTGGAACCGCAGGCGGTGTGAGTCACGGGAGCGTCCGGCCGGCGCCGGACGCTCCCGCCGCTCAGTCCCCGGAGGTGTCCAGCAGCCAGGTGAGGATGCGGGGGAGGGCGTGCAGCGCGTCGAAGTGCGCGGCCGCCGGTTCCACCACGACGGTGGCGCCGGGGATGCGGCTCGCCAGCCAGCGGGTGTGCCCGACCGGTGAGAACACGTCCTTCTCACCGTGCCACAGCAGCACCGGCCCGGTGATGGCGGCCGGGTCGAACCCCCACGGGCGGCTGAACGCGAGCGCGTCGTCGATCCAGCCGTACGCCGAAGTCCGCAGCCCTTCACGGTAGTTGCGGAGCAGCATGGTGCGGACACCGGCGTCGTTGACCACCATCCGGTCGGAGTCGGTCAGCTCCCGGCGCAGATCGTCGATCAGCCGGACCGGATTCTTCCTGATCACCGCGGACCGGGAGATGAACGACTCCGCCAGCCCGTCCGGGTCCGACCTGGCCGTGGTGTACGCCAGCACGTTGGAGGGGGCCATCCCCTCGAACCAGTCCAGGCCGTCGGCGTCCCGGGGAGCCAGTCCGACCAGGGCGGCGGTACGGGTGACCCGCTCGGGCATCAGCGCGGCGCAGGCCAGAGCGTGCGAAGCGCCACCCGACCGGCCCACCACGGCGAACCGGTCGAGCCCGATGTGGTCCGCGATGGCCCGTACGTCCTGGACCGCGTCGGCGACGCATCTGCCCGGCAGCCGGTCGGAGTCGCCGTATCCCGGCCGGTCGTAGGTGATCAGCTGTGTCTTGCGCTGGTAGAGCACCATCCCGCGCGGCGCCGGACCGAGTCTGCTGCCGGGCATCCCGTGCAGCAGGAAGACCGGTCTGCCGCGAGGATCCCCCAGACGCTCGACCACCAGTTGCCGCCCGTCGGCCGCGCGCACCCGACTGCGCACTCCGTGCCTCCTCGCGATTCCTGCGGGCACGACGTGCCCGGCTTTCCCCGCACCATCCGATGATGACCCATCAGAGGCGATCCCGGGATGGCGCGTGGGGAGAAACTGGGCGGCCGGCGAAGCAGGGGCCGGTGCACGGGCGCCCCGGCGCGCGTCGGGACGCGGGTCCGCAGGGGCGAATACCGGACAGGACCAGTCCTCACCCGCTTTTGGGCGGACGGTCGCACAGGGTGTTCGCAGACGGAATCGACGAGCCCTGACCTCCGCCACGTGAACGTGACGGGGGTGAACGGGTGGTGTCGTGTGTGCGTCCTGAAGTCGTCCTTGTGTGCGATCCGTCCGGTCGGAATAGTGGGCGCCCCATCCTCCGCGTACGGGCGACCCCACATCATCCGCGCGCGGCCCCACAGGAGGTCGAAGTTGAAGCATCGACGCATGTCCGGGAAGCGCGCAGTGCTGGCCGGATCGGCCGCGGCCGCCCTGGTCGCGGCAGGAGTGACGTTCCAGAGTGCGAACGCCAGTGACGACGTGCCGCAGTTCTCGGCGCGCACGCTCGACGCGGTGGCGGCCGGAAAGCTCGCCACCGGTCTGGGCGAGGACCTGGGCGCCGACGCGGCGGGCGCGTACTACGACGCCACCCACAAGAACCTCGTGGTGAACGTGGTCGACGAGGCCGCCGCCGAGCAGGTGCGGCAGGCGGGCGGAAAAGCCAGAATCGTGCCGAACTCGCTGGCCGACCTGACGTCGGCCCGCCGGACCCTGGCCGGCCGGGCCGCGATCCCCGGCACCTCATGGGCCGTCGACCCCCTCAGCAACAAGGTGGTCGTCACCGCGGACCGTACGGTCGGCGACGCGGCCTGGCAGCAGCTCAGCTCGGTGGTCGAGGGCCTGGGCGGCAAGGCCGCGCTCAAGAGGACCGCCGGGGAGTTCAAGCCGTTCATCGCGGGCGGGGACGCCATCTGGGGCAACGGCGGGCGCTGCTCGCTCGGCTTCAACGTGGTCAAGGGCGGCGAGCCGTACTTCCTGACCGCCGGACACTGCACCGAGGCGATCTCCAGCTGGTCGGACTCCCAGGGCGGCGCGGAGATCGGTACGAACGCGGGCTCGTCGTTCCCCGGCAACGACTACGGCCTGGTGAAGTACACCGCGGACACGGCGCACCCCAGCGAGGTCGACCTCTACAACGGCTCCGCCCAGCCGATCACCAAGGCGGGCGCGGCGACCGTGGGGATGACGGTGACCCGCAGCGGGTCCACCACCCAGGTGCACGACGGGGAGGTGACCGGGCTGGACGCCACGGTCAATTACGGCAACGGCGACATCGTCAACGGGCTCATCCAGACGACGGTCTGCGCCGAGCCCGGCGACAGCGGCGGCTCGCTCTTCGCCGGTGACACGGCGATCGGGCTGACCTCGGGCGGCAGCGGCGACTGCTCGGCGGGCGGCGAGACGTTCTTCCAGCCGGTGCCGGAGGCACTGGCGGCGTTCGGGGCGCAGATCGGCTGACCGTTCCGCGGCGACGCATGGCCCCCGGCGTCGCCGGGGGCCATTCCCGTGTCTCCTCGGGCCCTGGGCCTCAGAGGCGCGGGATGGTCAGGCGGCCGGGGACAGTCTCGCGGAGTCCGTCTTGGCCGGCGCGACGCCGAAGATGTCGACCGCGTGGTAGTACGTCCAGGCCGTGGCGTTGCACGACGTCAGCGTGGCGCCGGAGTAGGCGGCGCAGACGCGCTTGAGGTCCGAGTAGAGGGCGGAGTCGAGGCGCGCCTTGTTGGCGGAGAACGTGCCGGCCGCCTTGTAGTTGCGGTAGCCGAAGTCGTGGCGGGCGCAGGCCGTCTGGAAGGGGAAGCCGAACGGGTTGTCGGGCGAGGTGCTGCAGTAGTCCGTCGACCAGTCGAAGCCGTAGGCGGCCCAGGCGCCCTGGTTGTTGCGGGCGGCGTTCCAGGCGTTGTAACTGGAGGCGCTCGTCTGGGTCCAGGAGCTGAGGACCTGGGGCTTGTCGGCGGGGGCCGCCGAAGCGGACACGGCGGGCAGCAGGGCGAGCGGGAGCGACAGGGCGACGGTGCCGAGCAGGGTGGCGACATGGCGGCGCATGGGCGATCTCCGTGGGATGAGGAAGAGCTGTGGCGGCCTGCACCTCATGAGGTTTATGAGGTCGCCTCAGAATGCCGGTCATGTACCTGCCATGGCTACCGATTTCGTCAACTGGCCCCGGAAATTGCGGTGTTCGTCGAGCGCTGGTCATCAGGGTGCCGCTGCCGCCCCCGCTCGCGGGCGGGGGCGGCAGCGGCCGGACGGTGTGGCCCTGGGCGCCTTCGCCGCCCGCACGTCCGGGTGCGGCGGCCGGCCCCTGTCACGCCGGTGTCGAACCACCCGCCGCCCTCATGCCCGCGGCATCCGCCGCCTCCGGCTTCTTCCGCAGCGCCATCAGCAGGGTGATGACCGTGCCCACCACCGCCCACGCGGACAGCACCAGGAGCGGACCGGTCACCGCGTTGCCCCTGAAGTACGCGATCGAGCGCGCCGTCCAGGTGGAGGCCCCCGGCGGCAGGGCGGGGCCGATCGCCCGCCAGAAGTCCGGGAGCATCGGGAGGGGGAAGGCCCCGCCCGCGCTCGGGTTGCCCGCGATCACCACGATCAGGACGGCCAGGCCGATGCCGACGATGCCGGTGAGCGCTTCCAGGGCCAGCGTGATCATGCCGACCGCGAAGACGGTCAGCGCACCCAGGCCCGCCATTCCCCAGAGGCTTCCGGGCAGGGCTCCGAGGATCGGACCGATGATGATCGCGCCGCCGATTCCGCCCGCGATCGAGTACAGCGCCATGACGCCGGTCCGGATCACCGCGCGCTGACGGTTGGCGGGACGGCTGCCCGCGCTGATCGCCAGGATCGAGGCGCAGAGGTAGCCGCCCACGCACCAGCCCACGGCCAGGTAGAACGAGGAGAGCCCGTCGAAGTCCTGGTTCGAGGCCGGGGCCACGTCCAGGGTTCGCGCCGTGCGGTGCCGGGTGAACTCGGCCTTCTTGATGATCTTCGTCAGGGAGGTGGCCAGGACGGTGCCCCCGCCGGAGGCGACCAGCACGGTGTCGGTCGTGCCCTTGGGGTTGACGATCAGGGCGCCGTCGATCTCGCGGTCGAGGATCTGCCGGCGGGCGGTGATCGAGTCGGTGACCGCCCGGGGGTCCAGGGGGCCGCCGGGGAGGCCGTCCAGTTCGGTGACGAGCCGGGCGGAGACCTGCTGGGGTGCGACGACCCCGAAGGGGACGTCCGTCGGCTTCGGGTCGTGGAGTGCTCCGATGTAGGACGCGATGAAGAGCAGCTGCAGCGCCAGTACGCCGATGACGAGCAGGGCGGCCCGTGGCGTGACGGCGTTCTTCACCTCGTCAGCGAAAGTCATGCCCCCACGGTCCGGGGTGTTCGGTGTCCACGCAGTCGGGGCCGGGCCGAATGGCGGAGGGCGGGGATGGCTCACACGCCGAGTATCGTACGAGTGTTCGAAACTTGGTCTATGGTGGAGAGCGAGGGGGTGGTGAGTACGGATTGGTTCAGGAGGTGCGGGTGCCCGGGTTCACGCATCTGCATACCGTTTCCGGGTTCTCCCTGCGGTACGGGGCCTCACACCCGGAGCGGCTGGCGGAGCGCGCCGCCGAGCGGGGGATGGACGCCCTCGCGCTGACCGACCGCGACACCCTGGCGGGTACGGTCCGGTTCGCCAAGGCCTGCGAGCGGGCGGGGGTACGGCCGCTCTTCGGGGTGGAACTCGCCGTGGCCACCGCCGGGCGCGCGGAGGGCGACGGGCGTACGCACCGGCTGCGGACCCCGGCCCGCGGGGGCGCCTTCGTCGATGAATCGGCGCCCCGGGTCACCTTCCTCGCCCGCGACGGCGCACAGGGCTGGGCCGAACTGTGCCGGCTCGTCACCGCCGCCCACGGGGCCGTGGCCGACGGCGGCCGGCCCCTGCTCGACCGCTCCGCGCTGCCCGCCGAAGGGCTCACCGTGCTGCTCGGCCCCGCCTCCGAGGTGGGCGGGGCGCTGGCCGCCGGCCGCCCCGACCGGGCCGCCGCCCTGCTCGCCCCCTGGCGGGAGGTGTACGGCGACGACCTGCGGCTCGAAGCCGTCCACCACGGTCGCGACGGCACCGGGCCCGGTTCGCTGCGGCTCGCCGCCCGTACCGTCGGCTTCGCCGCCGAGCAGGGGGTACGGGCCGTGCTGACCAATGCCGTCCGGTACGCCGACGCGGGTCAGGGCCCGGTCGCCGACGTGCTCGACTCCGCCCGCAGGCTCGTCCCCGTCGACCCCCGCCGCGCCCCGCTCGACAGCGGTGAGCGCTGGCTCAAGGACGCCCGCGCGATGGCGGAGACCGCCGAGCGGATCACCTCTGCCGCCGGACTCGGCCCCGGCGCCGGGGCGCGGCTGCTCGCGGAGACCCGGCACACCGCCGACGCCTGCGTGGTCGACCCCCAGGGCGACATCGGCCTCGGCTCGGTCCACTTCCCCGAACCGCGTCTCGTCGGCGCGGACCGGCGCACCGCCCAGCGGGTGCTGGCCTCGCGTGCCGCCGCGGGCATGGTGCTGCGCGGCTACGACCGCCGGCGCGAGTACTGGGACCGGATGCACCACGAACTGGACATCATCGCCCACCACGGCTTCGCCTCGTACTTCCTCACCGTCGCCCAGGTCGTGGACGACGTACGGGAGATGAAGGTCCGGGTGGCCGCGCGCGGCTCCGGGGCCGGCTCGCTGGTCAACCACCTCCTCGGCATCGCCCACGCCGACCCGGTCGAACACGGGCTGCTGATGGAGCGCTTCCTGTCCAAGCGCCGCTTCGTGCTGCCCGACATCGACATCGACGTCGAGTCGGCCCGCCGCCTCGACGTCTACCGCGCGATCATCGGCCGCTTCGGCGCCGAACGGGTCGCCACCGTGGCCATGCCCGAGACCTACCGGGTGCGCCACGCCATCCGCGACGTCGGCGCCGCGCTCTCGATGAACCCGGCCGAGACCGACCGGCTCGCCAAGGCCTTCCCGCACATCCGGGCCCGCGACGCCCGCGCGGCCATGGAGGAACTGCCCGAACTGCGCGAGGTGGCGCGTCAGAAGGAGAAGTACGGGCGGCTGTGGGAGCTGGTGGAGGCGCTGGACGCCCTGCCGCGCGGCATCGCCATGCACCCGTGCGGGGTCCTCCTCTCCGACGCCTCGCTGCTGCGCCGCACCCCCGTCATGCCCACCAGCGGCGAGGGCTTCCCCATGGCGCAGTTCGACAAGGAGGACGTGGAGGACCTCGGGCTGCTCAAGCTCGACGTGCTCGGGGTGCGGATGCAGTCGGCGATGGCGCACGCGGTCGCGGAGGTGAAGCGGGCCTCGGGCCGGGAGGTGGACCTGGACGCCGTGAGGCCGGGCGACCCGGAGACGTACCGGCTGATCAGGACCGCCGAGACGCTGGGCTGTTTCCAGATCGAGTCGCCCGGCCAGCGCGATCTGGTCGGCAGGCTCCAGCCCGCCACCTTCCACGACCTGGTGGTCGACATCTCGCTGTTCCGGCCCGGACCGGTCGCCGCCGACATGGTGCGCCCGTTCATCGAGGCCCGGCACGGCCGGGCGCCGGTCCGCTATCCGCACCCCGACCTGGAGGGACCGCTGCGCGAGACGTACGGAGTGGTGGTCTTCCACGAGCAGATCATCGAGATCGTCGACATCATGACCGGCTGCGGCCGGGACGAGGCCGACCGGGTCCGGCGCGGGCTCTCCGACCCCGAGTCGCAGGGCCGGATCAGGCTCTGGTTCGCCCAGCACGCGGCGGCGCGCAGGTACGACGCGGAGGTGATCGCCCGCGCCTGGGAGATCATCGAGGCGTTCGGCAGCTACGGCTTCTGCAAGGCGCACGCGGTGGCCTTCGCCGTACCGACGTACCAGTCGGCCTGGCTGAAGGCGCACCACCCGGCGGCCTTCTACGCCGGGCTGCTCACCCACGACCCGGGGATGTACCCGAAGCGGCTGCTGCTCGCGGACGCGCGGCGGCGCGGGGTGCCGGTGCTGCCCCTGGACGTGAACCGGTCTGCGGCCGCCCATCGAATCGAACTGGTGTCTGACGAAAAGGGGAAGGGGGAGTCCTGGGGCCTGCGGCTGGCGCTCTCGGACGTCCATGGGATCAGCGAGGCCGAGGTCGCCCGGATCGAGGCCGGACAGCCCTACACCTCCCTGCTGGACTTCTGGCAGCGGGCCCGTCCGGGCAAGCCCGCCGCCGAACGGCTGGCCCAGGTGGGCGCGCTGGACGCGTTCGGCGCCAACCGCCGCGATCTGCTGCTGCACCTGTCCGAACTCCACCGTGCCCAGCGGAGCGCGGGCTCCGGCGGCGCCGGCGCGCAGCTCCCGCTCGGCGGCGGACACCGCACCGGCTCCATCGGCCTGCCCGACCTCAACGAGGCCGAACGGCTCAGCGCCGAACTGGGCGTGCTGAGCATGGACGTCTCCCGCCATCTGATGGACGATCACCACGCCTTCCTGAAGGAGCTCGGCGCGGTCTCGGCCAAGCGGCTGCGCGAGGCTCGGCACGGGGACACCGTGCTGGTCGCGGGCGCCAAGGCGGCCACCCAGACCCCGCCCATCCGCTCCGGCCGACGGGTCGTCTTCACCACCCTGGACGACGGTACGGGCCTGGTGGACGTGGCCTTCTTCGACGACAGTCACGCCTCCTGCGCGTACACCGTCTTCCACTCCTGGCTGCTGCTGGTGCGCGGGGTGGTGCAGCGGCGCGGACCGCGGAGCCTGAGCGTGGTCGGCGCGGCCGCCTGGAACCTGGCCGAGCTGGCCGAGCTGCGGCGCACCGGCGGGCTCGACGCGGTCGCGGCCCGGCTGGCGCAGGTGCCCGCTCCGGAGGAGGAGGCGTCCCCCGCCGACGACGGCCGCCGGATCCGGATGCCCACCGGCTACGAGATGAACCCCTGGTCCGACCTCCAGCCGCCCGGTGAGGGAGCGCCCACCGGAAGGAAGCTGTGGCACCAGAGCCCGGGGAGCGCGGGATGAGCGAGCAGCCCGCAATCCTCTGCCTGCGGTTCCGCCGGGTCGGCGGCGGCCTCCCGGACGGCGCCGGTTACCCGGGGCTGCTCGCCCTGCTCGGTTCGTTCACCCCGGTCGTCGAGGCGGCTCCGCCCGACGGCGCCCTCGCCGATGTCCGGGGCGCACTGCGCTACTTCGGGCGGGACGTGACGGGGCTGGCCTCGGTGATCCGGGTCCGCGCCCTGGCCCTGCACGGGGTGGACTGCGCGATCGGGGCCGCCGAGAACCCGATGCTGGCCCGGATGGCGTTGCGGCAGGCCGCGCCCGGGACGACCTTCGTGGTGCCCGTCGGCGGGGCCGCCGCCTTCCTCGCGGACCGGCCGGCCGCCGCCCTGGACGGCGTCGGGGCGGCGACGGCCCGCACCCTGTGCGGGTACGGGCTCGACTCGGTCGGCCGGATCGCGGCCGCCCCGCTCGGCACCCTGCAGCGGATCGCCGGGGTGCGGACCGGGCGCGAGCTCTGGGAACGGGCGCACGGCATCGACCGCACTGCGGTGGTGCCGAACGCCGCCGCCCGCTCGCTCGCCGCCGAACGGACCTTCCCGCGCGACGAACTGGACCGGGAACGGCAGCGGCGCGCGCTCATGTCGCTCACCGAGGAGTTGGGGGCGAGGATGCGCGGCGAGGGGCAGGTGTGCCGCTCGCTCGCGGTCTCCGTGCGCTATGCCGACCGGACCGGATACGCGACGCTGACCCGCAGCCGTACGCTGCGCGAGCCCACCGCGCACTCCGCGGAACTCACCGCGCTCGCCTACCGGATCCATGACTCGTTCGCCCTGCAACGGGCCCGGGTGCGGGGGATCGCGCTGCGCGCCGAGGGGCTCGGCGAGGCCGGACGGGCCGCGCATCAGCTGACCTTCGATCCGGTCGACGAACGGGCGCGGCGGATCGAGGCGGTCGCGGACCGGTTGCGGGACCGATTCGGACCACGGGCCGTGATGCCCGGGCGGCTCGCGGCCTGACCCGCGCGTCGGGGCCGTCCTGGAGCCGCGGTCACCACCGCGTCAGTTTTTTACCGACGCGTAACTTCCCACTCATCTTACTCGCGCGTAAGTTGGCATGAGCACATCGAAAGTCGCAGAACTTGTGGTCCGGGCCGCAGGGCGCACAGACATCGCACCTCCCTTGAGCCGCAAGGAGACCCCACGATGCTGCCCTGGACCCGTGCGCCGCGTGCCCCACGGGCGCGGACCACCCTCGCCGCACTCCTCCTCGCCGTCGCCGCAGTCGCCGCCCCCACGGCCACCGCGGCCGCAGCCGCCCCCACCGCCACGGTCACCTCCCGTGGCTGGAACGACTACTCCTGCAAGCCCTCCGCAGCCCACCCCCGGCCCGTCGTGCTGGTCCACGGAACCTTCGGGAACTCGGTCGACAACTGGCTCGTCCTCGCCCCCTACCTGGTCAGCCGGGGCTACTGCGTCTACTCGCTCGACTACGGCCGGCTCCCCGGTGTGCCGTTCTTCAACGGCCTCGGCCCGATCGGCGAGTCGGCCGGGCAGCTCGCCGTCTTCGTCGACAAGGTGCTCGCCTCCACCGGGGCCCCCAAGGCCGACCTCGTCGGCCACTCCCAGGGCGGCATGATGCCGAACTACTACCTGAAGTTCCTCGGCGGAGGGCCCAAAGTGAACGCCCTGGTCGGGATCGCCCCCGACAACCACGGCACCACCCTCCTCGGCCTCACCAAGCTGCTGCCGTACTTCCCCGGTGCCGAGGACCTGCTCGACGCCGGCGCGCCCGGACTCGCCGACCAGGTGGCCGGATCACCCTTCGTCACCAAGCTCAACTCGGTCCCCGACACCGTTCCCGGCGTCCACTACACCGTCATCGCGACCAGGTACGACGAGGTCGTGACCCCCTACCGGACACAGTTCCTGAACGGGCCGGACGTCCACAACGTCCTGCTCCAGGACCTGTGCCCGGTCGACCTGTCCGAGCACGTGCTGATCGGCACCACCGACAAGATCGCCTACCACGAGGTGGCGAACGCCCTGGACCCGGCGCACGCCACCCCGACCACCTGCGCCTCGGTCCTCGGATAAGGACCGGCGGTCCCCCGGACCGGCAGGCTCAGCGCCGGGCCGCCGCGGCGGCCCGGCGCCGGACCGAGGCCAGCAGCGCGCCCGCGCCGAGAGCGATCGCGGCCGCGCCTCCCACGGCCCAGTAGCGCGTGGCGGCGCCGCCCCCCGTCTCGGCGAGCCGGTCGGCTCCCGCGACGGGGGCGTCACCGGAGCCGCTGTCCGGCTCCGGGGCGCCCGCGCCGGCCGTACCGGAATCCACCGGACCGGCCGCCGCGGTGACGGCCGCGCCCGTACCGGCGTCGTCGTCACCGTGGCCGCCGTGCTCGACCGAGGACTTCTCCGCGCCCTCGGCGATCTCCTGCTCGGAGGGCGCCGACGCGGACGGCGCGGGCACGGCGGCGACCGACCCGCTCCCGCTCGTACCGCTGCCGCCCGCACCGCTCCCGCCCGCACCGCTGCCGCCCGCACCGTCGAAGACCACGTCGGAGCAGGCGTAGAACGCCTCCGGGGAGTCCGACCGCTGCCAGACGGTGTAGATCAGCTGACGCCCCGACCGCTCGGGAACGGTGCCGTCGAAGACGTACGAACCGTCCACCAGTTCCGGGTCGGTGGCCTCGGCGAACGGCTTCTCCTCCAGGTCCGACCACGTCAGCGGTTTCGCCGGGTCGTAGCCGGCGGTGGTGAGGTACAGCGCGAAGGAACCCTTGTGCGGGGCGGTGGCCCGGAAGCGGAAGGTGTGGGATCCCGCCTTCACAGCGCTGGCCGGCCAGTCGGCGCGCGGCAGATCGAGCCCCTTGAACTTGTCGTTGCCCGCGCTGCACAGCTTGCCGTCCGGGATCAACTGCCGGTGCTTGCCTGCGGCGTTGGCGATGTTGACGCCGTTCCAGTCGTACAGCGCCTGGGTGCCGCCGGCGGCGACAGCGGCCACGCACGCGGCGGACCGCGGGTGTTCGGGCCCCTCGGCGAAGCAGGCCGAGACCCGGCTGACCGGATCCGTCAGCGAGCCGTGCGCCGAGGCCGGAGCAGCGGTCAGAACGGTGAGGGCGAGCGGGGCCGCACCGAGCGCGGCGACGGCGGCGGCCCTGCGACGGGCGGTGATGAGGGCAGGCATGGCGGCGAAACTCCTTCAGCGGTCCACAACGAGGGCGGGCGTCCCGGGAACAGCAAGCTAGCCCTCGCCCGCGCCCGGAAAGGCCCGGGAAAGGGGCTGACGGTGATCGTTATGACGGACTTAAGGGGCCACTCAAGAACGCTTAAGACCAGCCGTCCGCAGGTCCGGGACCGGCCTTCCCCCGGGGACACCGCCGCCGTTGTCAGTGGCAGCTGGCACGATCGGTCCATGACGACGATCGACTGGGATTCCGCCGCCGGTTCCTTCGACGACGAACCGGATCACGGCCTGCTCGATCCCGTGGTCCGGCACGCCTGGGCGCAGCGCCTGGAGAGCTGGCTGCCCCGAGGGCGCTCCGAGGTGCTCGACCTGGGGTGCGGGACCGGAAGCCTGGCGTTGCTCGTCGCCGGGCAGGGCCACCGGGTCACCGCCGTGGACCGCTCGCCCCGCATGGTCGAGCAGGCGCGCGCCAAGCTGGCCGGCACGGGGACCGAGGTGCTGACCGGGGACGCGGCCGCGCCGCCGGTCGGCAGGCAGCGGTTCGACGTGATCCTGGCCCGGCACGTGGTGTGGCTGCTTCCCGACCCCGCAGAGGTCCTGCGCCACTGGTTCGGTCTGCTGCGGCCCGGCGGCAGACTGGTGCTGGTCGAAGGCGTGTGGAACGGGGTCGGTCTGTCCGCCGGGCGGCTCACCGCACTGCTCGCCCCTCTGACCGAGCGCATCCATCACGAGCGGCTCTCCGGCGACCGCGACCTCTGGGGCAAGGAGGTCGACGACGAGCGCTACGCCCTGGTGGCGCGTGCCGAGCCCCCGCGCCGTCACAGCGAGGTCGTCGACGTCCATCTGATCCTCCGCCGCGGCTCCGACGTCCTGCTCGCCCGGCGGGCCGGCACGGGGTACGCGGACGGGCTGCTGCACGCCCCGTCCGGGCACGTGGAGGACGGTGAGGACGTCCGGGAGGCGGTGATCCGCGAGACGGCCGAGGAGATCGGGGTGGCGCTCGAACCGGAGGAGCTGCGCACGGCCCTGGTCATGCAGCACCGGGGGCCGGGCGGCAGCCCCCGGACGGGCTGGTTCTTCGAGGCGGCGTACGACCCGGACCGGCCGCCGTACAACCGCGAACCGGACAAGTGCTCGGAGCTGGAATGGTTCCCGCTGGACGCCCTGCCCGACGACATGGTCGCGTACTGCCGGGCCGGCCTCGACGGCTACCGGGCGGGGGAGCACTTCCTGATCCACTGGCACGAGGACGGCGACACCGTCGCGTTCGAACCACGAGGTGTCCGGCGGGCCGTCCCGCTGCCGGCCGGCGGGGCCCGCACCGGCCGGCTCCACCACATCGAGCTGTGGGTGCCCGATCTGGCCGCCGCCGTGCCGGGCTGGGGCTGGCTCCTCGGTGAGCTGGGCCATGTCCCGTACCAGCGGTGGGCGCACGGGCGCAGCTGGCGGCGGGGCGACAGCTACGTGGTGATCGAGCAGTCGCCCGACCTGACCCCCGGCGCGCACGAACGACGGCGTCCGGGGCTCAACCACCTGGCGTTCCACGTCGAGGGCCGGGACGCCCTGGACGCGCTGGTGGCCCGGGCCCCGGAGCACGGCTGGCGGCTGCTCTTCACGGACCGTCATCCGCATGCGGCCGGTGACGGGCACGTGGCCGCGTACCTGGAGGACGCGGCCGGGTACGAGGTGGAGCTGGTGGTGGGCTGAGCCCCGCCGGCGGGTGGGGGCGCTCAGCCGAGCAGCCCGGCGAACCCCTCCGCCGTGCGGGCGAGCCGCTCCAGCTCGTCCAGGGCCGCCACGGCCTCCCTCGCCGCCTCGGGGTCGCGTCCGGTCAGACCGCTCTCCTCGAACTCGTCCTCGTCCAGCCGCAGGACGACGGAGCGGTCCGCCGACACCCACAGGTCGAGGTCCAGGTCCTCGACGAGCAGCTCGCCGTCCCGCAGCACGGCGGGGCGGGTGACGTCGCAGTACCATCCCTTGAGCTCACCCCCGCCCGTACGGACCTCCTTCACCGCGAACCAGGCGTCGCGCCAGTAGTACTCGGTGAAGACGTCACCGGGCTCGAACCGGACGAAGCCGAAGTCGCGGACCCCCGGGGCGGCCCAGGGCGCCCTCACCGCCACCCGGGTGCCGTCGTCGCCGACCAGGGCGGCGGGATAGCGGATCTTGGTCTTCCCGGCCTTGACCAGGACGACCGTCAGCGGGGCATCAGCCGAGTGTGCGGACATGGCGCACCTCCGTGGCGCAGATCTCGTAGCCGAACCAGCGGTTGATCGCCAGCATCGGACCGTTGCCGGCGTCGTTGCCGGTGTAGGCATCGGTGTACCCGGCGTCGCGCGCCCGGTGCAGCGAGTCGTTCTTGGCGAGCTTGGCCAGCCCGCGGTCGCGGTGGGCCCGCCGGGTGCCGGTCATCCCCGACCAGTAGCGGCTCACGCCGTCGGTCTCCGCCACGCTGAAGGCCGCCACCTCGCCGTCGGCCACCGCGACCGAGGTGAGGTGGTGGTCGAGCCCGGGGCTGCGCCAGGTCTCGTCGAGCCACTCCTCGTAGTCCGACAGCTGGACCGGTGTGTCGCTGGGCTCGTCCGCGGTGGTCTCGGCATCCGCCTCGAAGAGCGGGCGCGGGTCGTCGGCGAAGTCGGCGGCGGTCCGCAGTTCGACCCCGGCCGGGAGCTCCTGACGGGGCGGCAGGGTGCCGCCCGCCAGGTCGAGATGGAGGAAGTGCGCCGGCCGGCTCGGCGCGTAGCCGTGCTCAACGGCGAACGCCCGGTCGCCGGGGGTGTCCAGGACCCAGGTGTAGACCGAGGTCGCCCCGGCCAGGGCCAGATACTCCTCGGCCGTGCGCAGCAGCAGCGTGCCCGCCCCCCGGCCGGTCCGCTCCGGGTGGGTGTACGGGTTGCAGAACGCCTGCCCCGGCTCGGGGCTTTCGTACGCGAGCCCCACCTGGGCCGTCCCGATGATCTCGCCGGCCTCCTCCGCGACCAGCAGCCGGTACCGCTTGTCCGGATGGGCGGTGGCCAGGTCGAAGACCACCTGCTCCGGCGTGGTGACCATGTACGGGAGAGCCGCGCGTCTCACCCGCACCCAGTCCTCGGCGTCGGCGGGCCGGAAATCGCGCACGATGACAGTCATGCGCCGGACCGTACCCGCGGGTCCGGCCCGGGCGCCCCCGAATTTCCGGCGGTGGGGGAGAATCGGCCCGTGACCCTGAAGATCTCCGTTGACCCGGATGCCGGCACCGCCCCGTACGAGCAGCTGCGCACGCAGATCTCCGAGCTGGCCCGCTCGGGGGAGCTGCCGGTCGGCTACCGGCTCCCGACCGTACGCGGCCTCGCCGAGGAGCTGGGCCTCGCCGCCAACACCGTCGCCAAGGCCTACCGCGCCCTGGAGGCGGACGGGGTGATCGAGACGCGGGGGCGCAACGGGACGTTCGTCGCCGCCGCGGGCGACGCGGCCGACCGCCACGCCGCGGCCGCCGCGCGGGAGTACGCGGAACACGCCCGGCGGCTGGGGATGTCCCGGGCACGGGCACGGGAGCTGGCCGAGGACGCGGTGCGGGCGGTGTACGCGGGGTGAGGTGATGCCGGGGCCGGTGGGTGCCGCTGCGTCCCGGCGCGCGGCATCCCGGTCCGGTGGGGGCGACGGTGCGACGGTGCGGCCTCCCTTGCTGCTGGTCACCGCAGGGGCTCGGTCGCCCGCGGAACCGGCCGCGTGCCCGCGGGGGCGCGGCGGTCCGCGGACCCGGCCGCGTGCTCGCCGGGGCCCTTGCCGCCGAGGAACCTCAGAGGTACAGCCCCGCGTCCGCCCCCGAGTCCTGCTTGGGGACCGATGCGGGGGCCGAGCCCCGGCGCAGCGCGTACAGCTCCGCCAGGGTCGTTCCCTCGCGGGCCGCGTCCCGGCCCAGGCCCTCCTCCGTCCCGAGCCAGGCCACCGACTCCTTGCGGGTCAGCGGGCCCACCTCGATCCGGGCCAGGCAGCGGCCCGGCCGGACGACCGCCGGGTGCAGCCGTTCCAGATCCTCGTTGGTCGTCACCCCGACCAGGACGTTGCGGCCCTGGCCCAGCAGACCGTCCGTCAGGTTCAGCAGCCGCGACAGCGCCTGTCCGGCGGTGTGCTTGGCCTCGCCGCGGATCAGCTCGTCGCAGTCCTCCAGGAGCAGCAGCCGCCAGCGGCCCTTCGCGCTGCCCTCGTCCTCGCCGATCGCGATGTCCATCAGGTAGCCGACGTCGTTGAAGAGCCGCTCGGGGTCGAGTACGCAGTCGACCTGGCACCAGTCCCGCCAGGACCGGGCCAGCGTGCGCAGGGCGGACGTCTTGCCGGTCCCGGGGGGCCCGTGCAGCAGGAGCAGCCGGCCCGCGATGTCGTCGGGGGTGACCTTCATCAGCTGGTCCATGGCCTCGGCCACGGGCGCGGTGTAGTTGGACCTGACCTCGTCCCACGTACCGGCCGCGATCTGACGGGTCGTGCGGTACGGGCCCCGGCGCGGCGAGACGTACCAGAAGCCCATCGTCACGTTCTCGGGCTGGGGCTCCGGTTCGTCCTGGGCGCCTTCCGTGGCCTCGCCGAGGACCGTGCGGGCCAGTTCGGCGCTGGTCGCGGTGACCGTGACGTCGGCGCCCCGGTTCCACCGCGAGACGAGCAGCGTCCAGCCCTCGCCCTCGGCGAGCGTGGCACTGCGGTCGTCGTCGCGGGCGGCGCGCAGGACCTTCGCCCCCTCGGGCAGCAGCGTGGCACTCTTCCTGACCCGGTCGAACGAGGAACTGTGCGAGTACGGCTGCTCGCCCGTCGCGAAGCGGCCGAGGAACAGCGCGTCGACGACGTCGGACGGGGAGTCGCTGTCGTCCACGGTGAGCCGGATCGGCAGAGCGGACTCGGGGTTGGCAGACATGCGGCCCATGATCCGGCACGGGGGCGTCCGGCGCACCCAGGTTTCGTCACCTGCTCCGCCCCGTGCGGTCAAGGTCCGCGGCCCCCGCCGCGACCCGCCCGGCGAGGTGACGCCGACTCAGGGAGCCGCCGCCGCAAGCTCGTCCGCACGTAACTTGGCATGGACACTTCCGGAACCGGGCGCGCTGCTGCTACCACTGAGTAGGCAGAGATCCTGCTGGTCGGTCCAAGGGAGATTCCATGAAAATGTCCAGACTCGTGGCGTTCTCGTCCTCGCTCCTGCTCGGCGCCGTCATCGCCCTGACCGGGGCGGCGACCGCGAACGCCGCATCGTCCGAGGCCGTCGACTACGTCGCCCTGGGCGACTCCTACTCCTCGGGGGTCGGCTCCGGCAGCTACATCGGCTCCAGCGGTGACTGCAAGCGCAGCACCCTCGCGTACCCCTCGCTCTGGGCAGCCGCCCACGCGCCCTCGTCGTTCGCCTTCACCGCCTGCTCGGGCGCCCGCACCAACGACGTGACCGCCAGCCAGCTCGGACCGCTCACCTCCTCGACCGACCTCGTCTCGATCTCCATCGGCGGCAACGACGCGGGATTCGCCGATGTCATGACGACCTGTGTCCTCCAGTCGGAGGCCACCTGCCTCAACCGGATCGCCACCGCCCGCGGCTACGTGGACTCCACGCTGCCCGGCAGGCTCGACTCGGTGTACTCGGCGATCAGCGCCAAGGCTCCCTCCGCCCACGTCGTCGTGCTCGGCTACCCGCGCTTCTACAAGATCGGCGGCAGCTGTGTCGTCGGCCTGAGCGACAAGGTGCGCACCGCCATCAACGGCGCCGCCGACTACCTCAACGCGGCCACCGCCAAGCGTGCCGCCGATCACGGCTTCACCTTCGGTGACGTCGCGGGACAGTTCACCGGACACGAGATCTGCTCCGGGAGCGCCTGGCTGCACAGTCTCAACTGGCTGAACATCGGCGAGTCGTACCACCCCTTCGCCGCCGGGCAGTCCGGTGGATATCTGCCCGTCCTCAACGCGAACGACTGACCGGCGCGTCCAGCCGTCCGTCGCCTGGTCCGGCCGCTCGCCGGCGGAATCCCCGCAGGTGGGGGCGTCCGCCGGCGGGTGGGACCCCGGCCGGCTCGCCCTGTCCGGAGGGTGACGGTCTGTCCAACTCGCCCTGGAATCGGGCGGATACGCCGACGGGTCGTCAACCTCCGTATGTGTGTGCTCAATCCGGTGCCCGGGATACACGCGTGTCGCCGCGGGGGGATAGGGTTAACCTGCCCGGGCCGGGTGCCCTCGTACGGGTGGGGAGTGACATGGAACAGATAGCAATGCGCAGCAGGCCTCGTGTGCCTGCCATTACATGCGGGAGCAGCGCGACGAGTTCGCGCCTCGACCGCCATCTCGCGGTGCTGGGCGGCCCTGCCGTCCCGCAGCGCGAGTCCGCGGAGGCGACGCTGCTGATGCGCGAGCTCACCTCGCGCGATGTCGCGCACACCCGCCGGAGCAAGAGCGCGCGGGTCTCGCTCTTCGCCCCGCTGCGGCGACTGCGCCGCTCACTCTTCGGCAGCCGCCACTGACCCGACGCCCCGGTCCCGGCACCGCGCTGCTGCCCGCTCTCCCGTCATCCCCGGAGCCGGCAGTGGCGCGTCGCCATGTCCGCGTGAGCCCCGGGGCCGGGTCGTGACGGCATGGGTGGTTCCGCTGGAGTGGGTGCCCAGGTAATTCGGTGCCGAAGTACTTCTACACTGTCCGCATGCCCGAGAAGCGATCCGCGCGCCTGAGTCCCGACGAGCGAAGGGCGCAATTGGTCGCGATTGGCGTGGACATGCTCTCCGATCGTTCGCTGGACGAACTCTCCACCGACGAGGTGGCGCGCCGCGCGGGCATCTCCCGGGGGCTGCTCTTCCACTACTTCGACTCCAAGCGCGACTTCTACCGCTCCGTGGTGCAGCAGGAGTGCGACGACTTCGCCGCGGCCACGGAACCGGACGCCTCGCTGCAGCCCGTTCCCTGGCTGCGGGCGTTCATCGCCGGGTTCGCGGAGTACGTCACGGAGCACCGCAGGGTCTATCTCACCCTGGTCCGCGGCGCCGCCGGCAGCCATCCCGCCGTGGAGGACATCGTCGAGTACACCCGCAACACCCTGGCCCGGCGGGTGGAGGAGGGGCAGCGGCGGCTCGGGATGCCGGACTCACCGCGGCTGCTCGTCGCCACCCGGGCCTGGATGGCCTTCGCCGAGGAGGCCGTCACCAGCTGGCCGCTCGACGAGCCGGACGCCCTCGACGCACTCGGCGCCTTCCTGGAGTCGAGCTTCATCCGCCTGCTGGGCAGGCTGGACCGGCCGGTCGCGCTGCCCGGCTGAGCGGTGCGACCGGCGCCTCCGTCCGCCCGCCATCACCCCCTCATCCGCCGCCGCGCGCGTAGCGGCGCACGGACAGCGGCACGGCGGCCGCGAGCAGCACCGCCGACCACAGCAGCGTCCCCGCCACCGGGTGGGCGACCGGCCAGGCGGCGTCGGCGGCCGGTGCGGCATTGCCGAAGAGGTCGCGGGCCGCCGCCGCGACCGCACTGATCGGGTTCCACTCCGCGAGCGTGCGCAGCCACCCCGGCAGGTTGTCGGTCGGGATGTACGCGCTGGAGAGCAGCGGCAGGATGAACGTGGCCGCGCCCAGCTGCCCCGCGGCCTCCTCGTCGCGGATCAGCAGACCCAGCCAGCAGCCCACCCACGAGGTGGCGAACCGGAACAGCAGCAGCAGCCCGAACGCCCCCAGCGCGGCAGCCGGTCCGCCCTCGATCCGCCAGCCCACGGCGAGTCCGGTCAGGATCAGCGGGACCAGGCCGACGGCCGTGGTGAGCGCGTCGGCCGCGGTCTGTCCGAACGGCACGGCGGACCGGCTCATCGGCAGGGTGCGGAATCGGTCCATCACGCCCCGGTGGCAGTCCTGTGCGGACTGGAACATCCCGGTCATGACGCCGTTCGCCGCGGTCGCCGCCAGCAGCCCCGGCACCAGGAAGGCCCGGTACTCCTGGCCGGGGACGGCCAGGGCGCTGCCGAAGACGTAGCCGAAGAACAGCAGCATCGTGATCGGCATCGTCTGGGTCAGGATCAGGACGCCCGGGGCCGCCTTGATCCGCTGCAGGTGGCGGCCGAGCACGGCCAGGCAGTCCGCGACCGGAGTGCTCCCGCTCCCGCCGGTGTACGTCGTCCGCCGTACCGCCGCGGAGGTTCCGGTGCTCATGCCGCCGCCTTATCGAGGGGGGTGCCGGGGCCGGTCAGACGCAGGAAGACCTCGTCGAGGGTGGGCGGGCGCAGGCTCGCGTCGATCACCGCCGCGCCCGCCGCGTCGAGTTCGCGGACGATCCGGGGCAGGGTGAGCGAGGGGTCCGTGGTGACCGCGCCCACCGTGCGGCGCTCGTGGTCGAGCACCGGCGCGGAGCCCGTCAGCTGGTCAAGGACCGCGGCGGCCGGCCCGAGCGCGCAGGCGTGGGCGACGGCGACCTCGGCGTAACTCCCGATCTGGGCCTTCAGTTCGGCCGGACTGCCGTTGTGGGCTGCGCGGCCGCTGTCGACGAGCACGATGTCGTCGGCCAGCCGGTCGGCCTCCTCCAGGTACTGCGTGGTGAGCAGGACGGTGGTGCCGCGGCCCGCCAGCTCCCGTACCGCCGCCCAGATCTGGTTGCGGCTGTGCGGGTCGAGTCCGGTGGTCGGCTCGTCCAGGAACAGCACCTGGGGGCGGGCCAGCAGACTGGCGGCGAGATCCAGGCGGCGGCGCATCCCGCCGGAGTAGGTGCGGGCCGGGCGGTCGGCCGCGTCGGTCAGCTCGAAGCGTTCGAGGAGTTCGCCGGCCCGGGTGCGCGCGGCCTCGCCCCGGTAGCCGAGCAGTCTGGCGAACAGCCGCAGGTTCTGCCGGCCGGACAGCTCGCCGTCGACGGAGGCGCTCTGCCCGGTGACGCCGATCGCCGCCCGTACGGCTCCGGCCTCCCGTACCACGTCGTGGCCCGCGATCCGGGCGCTGCCGCCGTCGGGGGCGGTCAGCGTGGTGAGGACGCGGACGGCGGTGGTCTTGCCGGCGCCGTTTCGCCCCAGGACTCCGCAGACAGTGCCTTCGGCGACGGCCAGATCGAGCCCGCGCAGCGCGTGGACGTCGCCGTAGCGCTTCTCCAGACCTTCACTAAGTACAGCGTACGTAGTTGTCATGCCGTCACGGTAGCGCACTACGTACGGTGTACGTAACTACCATGGTGGTCGAGGTGATGATCAATGGTGGGGCGACCCGCTGTACCGGAAGTGATCTGGGCGCGCCCCGAGCGCGCGGGCCGTGGCCCCAAGCCCGCGTTCAGCCGCGCGGACATCGCGGCGGCCGCCGTGCGCATCGCGGACGCGGAGGGGCTCGACGCCGTGTCGATGCGGAAGGTCGCCGCCGAGCTCGGCTGCGGCACGATGTCGCTCTACAACTACGTGCCCCGCAAGGAGGACCTGCACGAGCTGATGCTCGACGCGGTCGGCGCCGGGTACGAGTACCCCGAGCCCTCCGGCGACTGGCGCGCCGACCTGCTCGCCCTCGCCCATCAGGCCCGGGGGATGATGCGCCGCCACACCTGGGTGCCCCGGCTGATGTCACCCGTGTACGGGTTCAGCCCGAACAACCTGCGCTACCTCGAGTACGCGCTCAGCTGTCTGGACGGGGTCGACAAGCGGTTCGGCGAGAAGATGGAACTCATCGCCATGGTCAACGGCGTGGTGACCACGTACACCGCCAACGAGATCGCGACGGCGGAGCGCAGCCGGTCGCTGCCCTGGTCCGAGGAGCAGGAGCAGGCCGCCCGCACCGGCTATCTGATCAGCCAGATCATGACGGGGAAGTACCCGAGGATGGCGGCCGGGTTCGCCGAGGACTCCGGGCCGATCGATCTGGAGGGTGTGTTCGACCGGGCGCTCGCCCGGGTGCTGGACTCCTTCGACCGTCCGTAGGGCCGGCGGGTCACAGCAGGGCGAACTGACCGTCCGGGCCCTCCTCGTGGTGATCGAGCACGGACGCGGGCCGTCTGGCCGCCGCCGCCACCGGCAGCACGCCCGCCGCCCGCAGTTCGCGCACGCCGATCTCCGGACCGCCCACCGGCTCGTCCTGCCGGGGCCGCAGCTCGGCGAGCAGGGCGAGCAGGGTGATGAGTTCCAGCAGCTCCGACGTCCACTCCCGCGGCCAGGCGCGGGGGCGCACGGACTCCAGACCGCCCGCCCCGTCCGCCCCGGGGGCGGACGTCCGCCGCCCGCACCACAGCTCCAGCATCCGTACGCCGCCCACCTCGAACTCCCACGCCCCGGCGGGCACCGGTGAGATGCGGCCCGTACCGAGACGCAGCACCTGCTCCTCGGCGTCGTAGGACAGCTCCGAGGGGGCGGGCGGCACGGCGGCGCGCACGTACGGGCGGCGCCCGCCCGGCAGCCGGGGGCGCTCCCCGCCCCGCGCCCCGCGCAACTGGAGCCGCAGCAGCTCGTGCCCCAGCTCCACCCCCGCCGACCAGCGCGCGGAGTCCGCCGGCAGCGGCACCACGCAGCCGGCCGGGGTGCTGCGGGCCGCCACGAGGATCCACGCCAGAACCGACTCGGCGGTGACCGCGTCCCCGTGGCGGGCGCGCAGCAGGGCGAGCAGTCCGGGGGCCAGGTTGGGTTCCGCGCCGCCGGGGCGCCGGTACAGCGGGCGGATCCGGCCGGGCCGCCCCGCCGGGGAGTGGCCGTCGGGGAGCAGCGCGGTCACCGAGAGGGCGGGGCCGGTGTCCTGCGGGACCCGGCCGTGCTCGACGACGAAGAGCTGGTGACCGTCGGCGACCCGCCACAGCTCGGGCCTGGCCTCGTCGATCAGGCGGTGGTCCGGCAGCAGCCACTGCTCGTCGAAGGGGCCGTGCAGGATCCGTACCGGCTCCGGGCACGGACCCGGGTCACGGGCGAACCGGCCGGTACCGGTGGACTGTCCGGGCAGCGCCGCCACCGGCGTCCGCGGGGTACGCGCACGGGTGGGCCCGAACAACCGCTCGCGTTCGGCGTCCGGGGCCCGCACCAGCCGTTCCCAGCGGGCCCGGAGGGACGCCGCGTCGGGGGCGGTCACCCAGGGGCGTCCGGTCCTGAGCGGCCGTACGGACCAGGGCATGAGGTCGTCGAGGAGCGGGCCGTGCGGGCCCTCGCCGGAGCCGGCCGCCGCCGGAGCTGCCACCGTGTCGTCCTCCCCGTCGCCACGTCTGCCGCCTTCCCCGGCATCGTAACCACGCCGCGCCGGGTCCGGGCAGGCCGCCTGCCGGGACCCGGCCCCGGTCTCAGCGCGCCTCCACCGTGACCGAGAAGGAGAACCGGTCGCCCCGGTAGCGGATCTGCGCGACGTCGACCACCCGGCCGCTCTCGTCGTACGTCACGCCCGTGTAGTACAGGATCGGGCTGAGCAGCGGGACCCGGAGCAGTCCGGCGGTGGCCGGGTCGGCGAGCCGGGCCTCGACCGTGTCGGTGATCCGGGCGATCGGGACCCGGACGCGGTCACGCAGCACCTTGGTCATCGGCCAGCGGTCGAGGTCGGCGGGGTCGAGCCGGGCCGCGACCTCCGGATGGACCCAGTTCTGCGCCCAGTTGGTCGGCTCGCCGGTGTCCTCGTCGCACCGCAGGCGGCGGTAGCCGACGACCTCCGGGCAGTCGGGGAAGTACTCCGCGACCTCGCCCGGCACCGGGGACGGGCCGTGGTCGAGCACGGTGGTCCGCTCGCCCGACTGCTGGGCGACGATCGCGTCGATCGAACCGAGCAGCCGCACCGGCGACACCCGCCGGGCGCGCGGCTCGATGAAGGTGCCGCGCCGCCGGTGCCTGCTGATCAGCCCCTCCGTCTCCAGCTCCTTGAGCGCCTGGCGCATGGTGAGGACGCTGACGCCGTAGTGCGCGGCGAGCTGTTCCTCGGTCGGCAGCCGCAAGGTGGCGTCCGCCGTGCGGCCCAGTATCGAGGCCCGCAGCGACTGCGAGACCTGGTACCACAGCGGGAGCTTGCGGTTCAGGACCAGCGAGTCGGGGGCGAAGGCGGCCCCCGGCGTCGCGGGGGGCTGGGGCTTCAGAGGGGGCTGCGGCACCTGGTCACCTGCGTTCGTCGTCGCTGCGGCGCGGAGCCGTCACGGCCTGAAGTTGCGGCTCAGACCCTGCCACACGTCGTCGTAGCCGCGCTGGAGATGGCCGGCGGTCGCCGCCTGGCCGGTCGCGGTGACGGGCCAGCGGGTTTCGAACATGAACGCCAGACCGTCGTCGATCTTCTGCGGCTTCAGCTCCGCCGCGCTCGCCCGCTCGAAGGTCTCCCGGTCCGGGCCGTGCGCCGACATCATGTTGTGCAGCGAGCCGCCGCCGGGCACGAAGCCGCCCTTGCCGGCGGTCTTCGCGTCGTACGCGCCCTCGATGAGGCCCATGTACTCGCTCATGACGTTGCGGTGGAAGTACGGGGGCCGGAAGGTGTCCTCGCCCACCAGCCAGCGCGGCGCGAACACCACGAAGTCGACCCCGGCCAGACCGGGGGTGTCCGAGGGGGAGGTCAGCACCGTGAAGATCGACGGGTCCGGGTGGTCGTAGCTGATCGAGCCGATGACGTTGAACCGGCGCAGATCGTAGACGTACGGGGTGTGGTCGCCGTGCCAGGCGACCACGTCGAGCGGCGAGTGGTCGTACGTCGCCGACCAGAGGTTGCCGCAGTACTTGTTGACCACCTCGACCGGGCGCTCCACGTCCTCGTAGGCGGCGACCGGGGCGAGGAAGTCCCGGGCGTTCGCGAGGCCGTTGGCGCCGATCGGGCCGAGGTCGGGGAGGACGAACGGCCGGCCGTAGTTCTCGCAGACATAGCCGCGGGCGGTGGCGTCGAGCAGCTCCACCCGGAAGCGGACGCCGCGCGGGATCAGGGCGACATGGCCGGGTTCGGCACGCAGCAGGCCCAGTTCGGTGCGCAGCAGCAGCCCGCCCCGCTCGGGGACGATCAGGAGTTCACCGTCGCTGTCGCTGAACACGCGGTCGGTCATGGCGGTATCGGCGGCGTAGAGGTGCACGGCCATGCCGGTGCGCTGGGCGGCGTCGCCGTTCCCGCCCAGCGTCCACAGGCCGGACAGGAAGTCCGTGCCGGGCGCGGGCTCCGGGAGCGGGTCCCAGCGCAGCCGGTTGGGGTCCGGGACGGTCTCGGTGAAGGGAGCGGTGCGCAGGGCGCCGTTGTCGGTCCGGACGAAGGGCGGGTGGGCCGCGGAGGGGCGGATCCGGTAGAGCCAGGAGCGGCGGTTGTGGACGCGCGGCTCGGTGAAGGCCGAACCGCTCAACTGCTCGGCATAGAGCCCGAGGGGAGCGCGCTGCGGCGAGTTACGGCCTTGCGGCAGTGCGCCCGGCACCGCTTCCGAGCTGTGCTGATTGCCGAAACCGGCGGAATGCGCGAGCCCCTCCGCCGTCTTCCTCGCCTGCTCGATGCCGCTCATATGTGCTCCCGGTGCATGAGGAATCCTGGAATCCTATGGGTAACCGTAGGAATCGGATCGCGGAGAGTCAACGGCATTCGTGCGGCGCAGGGGGGTTCCAAAAGTTGAACAATGCTCTACTCTCCGCCACATGTCGTGGACACGAAGACTTCTGGTGCTCCTGGCGGCGCTCGCGGCCGCCCTCCTCGCGGCCCCGGCCGCCCAGGCCCATGAGGAGCGGCCGGTCACCCTGCCCGACGGAACCGGCAGCGTCCCCGTGTACCGCACCGGCGAGCCCGATCTCCTGGTCTGCAAGAGCGACCGGGCCGACTTCGAGCGCCGGATATCCGGCTTCCCGGACGCCCTGCGGACCAGGAACCTGGCCCTCTTCGAACGGTGCCGGAAGTCGGGCTACCGCCATCTCCAGCAGGCCGTCGACGCCGTCACCGGCCCCGGGATGAACATCGCGATCCTGCCCGGCCTCTACGAGGAGGAGCCCTCGCTGCCCGCGCCCGAGGGGGAATGCTCGCGGCTGAAGGCCCCCAACTCCCAGCTCGGCTACCAGATCCTGAGCTACGCACAGCAGGCGAAATGCCCGCACAACCAGAATCTGGTGGCGATCCTCGGCAAGAAGGACCTCCAGATTGAGGGCACCGGCGCCGCACGCACCGATGTCGTCATCGACGCCAAGTACCAGAAGCTCAACGCTGTGCGCGCGGACGGCTCCGACGGGGTCTACTTCAAGAACTTCACCGCGCAGCGCACCACGTTCAACTCGCTCTACATCCTGGCCCAGGACGGATTCGTCATCGACGACGTCCTGACCCGGTGGAACGACGAGTACGGCTTCCTGACCTTCGCGAGCGACCACGGGCTGTACAAGAACTGCGAGTCGTACGGCAACGGCGACTCCGGCATCTACCCGGGCAGCGCGTCCGACATCAACGACGCCCACGGCTACGAGGTGCCCCGCTACTCGATCGAGATCACCGGCTGCCGCAGCCACCACAACATGGTCGGCTACTCCGGCACGGCAGGTGACTCCGTCTACGTCCACGACAACGAGTTCGACCACAACATGGGCGGCGCCTCGATGGACAGCGCCTTCCCCGGCCACCCCGGCCTGCCGCAGAACCACGCCCGCTTCGAGCGGAACCTGATCCACGACAACAACGCCGACTACTACCCGTACGTCGCCGACGGCACCTGCGCCAAACCGCCCGTCGAGCGCGGGTACGAGGACGGGGTGGTCTGCCCGCAGATCTCCATGCCGCCGGGCAGCGGCATCATCACCGCGGGCGGGAACTGGAACCTCTACGAGAACAACTGGGTCTACGGGCAAAAGCGCGCCGCCTTCTTCCTGAGCGCCGTGCCCGCCTTCATCCGTGGCGAGGACGCGCTCGGCAAGCAGACCGACACCTCGCACCACAACCGCTACGCGAACAACCACCTCGGCACGGACAAGCAGGGCCGGTCGCGGCCCAACGGCACCGACGTCTGGTGGGACGGCCAGGGGGCCGGCAACTGCTGGCAGCCGGACACGGGGGCTTCCACGCCGCGGTCCCTGCCCGCGTGCGGCAGCGAGCGGGGCGCCGTCACCGGCAGCACCGACCGGCTGGTGGGCGAGCCCGTCAAACTGGCGCAACTGCTGGTCTGCGCCGACTACGACGTGCGGGCACGCCGGCTGCCGGCCGGCTGCGACTGGTACGGGGCACGCGGCATCGAGCGCATCGAGGTGCAGGCCGCCCTCGGCATCGCGGTGGTGCTGGTGCTGGTCGGCGGCGTGCTGTGGTGGCGCCGGCTGCGTTCGAGCCGGCCGGCCACGGTGGCCACGGTCCTCGGCCTCATCGGTCTCGGACTGGACGTGGCCGGGTCGACCATGGGCCTCGCCGCCACGTACGTGCCCGCGCTCGCGCTGCTGCTGACCGGGCTCTGGTGGACGGGCATCGGTCTGGTGCTGCGGCGGGAGCGGCCGGGGCTGGGGTGGACCACGGTGGCGCTGGGCGGTCTCACGCTGCTCGACGCGCTGGACAAGGGCGTGTTCATGATTCCGTGGATCCCGCTGAGCCCGGCCTGGGTGCGGGGGCTGTTCGGCCTGGTCTGGGTGGTGTGGGCCGTCGTGGCCGCCGCCCGCCACGGCGAGCGCGCGACGGGGGCGCCGGGCGCTGCGGCGGACGCGGGAGGGAGCGAGGGGCCCCCTTCCGGCCCGGGAACGGACCCGGGAACGGACCCGGTCCCGGTCGCGGTGCCGGCCTCGGCTTCAGCTTCGGCCTCGGCCCCGGATTCGGCCTCGGCCCCAGCCCCCGATTCGGCCCCGGGTTCGGCCCGGACGCCGAACCCTGACGGACCGTCGTCAGCCGAGGCGTCTGCCCCGCCCGCGCGCCCCGCCCCGGGCGCGCCACCGGCTTCCGGCCCGCCCGCGCCACCGGCCGGCGCCCCGGCCTCCGGCCCGGACGGAGAGCCGTCGTGAGCCCGTACCTGAACCGGGCCCCGGGCCCGGCCCGGGCCCGCAGGTCCGCCGCCGCCCTGCTCGCCGCCGTCCTCCTGCTCGGCGCGGGCGCCTGCGGAGGGCGGGCGACCACCCACCACAAGCCCGGCACCAGCCATGAACAGGCCACCGGCAGCAACGGCACGCTGCTGACCGCGGACGACGGTTCCGGCCACCGGCTGCGCCAGGTGGACGCCGCGGGTGCGCCCGAGGTGGCCGTGGCCGTGCGGCCGGACTCGGAGGACGGCTGGAACGTCCGCCTCTCCGTACGCAACTTCCGGTTCACCCCGGACAGCGTCGGCGGAGCCGCGCTCCTCGGGCGGGGCCATGCCGGGCTCTTCCTCGACGGCCGCCCCCTCGCCCGCGTCTACGGCACCTGGTTCCACCTGCCGGAGTCGCTCCGGCGCGCCGCCGGGGGCGGCACCCGGCTGACCGCCCGTCTCTACGCGGACGACCACACCGCGTGGGCCGTCGACGCCGCCCCGGTCCAGGCCACCGCCACGCTCGGCGGTGGCCCTGCGGCGACCGGCCCCCCACCCACCCCCGGCGCCACCGTGGAGATATCCGTCCGCGACGGCGAGGTCAGCCCCGCCCCCGGACGCACCGAGGTCGCGAAGGGCCGAACCGTCCGCCTCCTGGTCCGCAGCGACCGCGCCGACACCGTGCACGTCCACGGCTACGACAAGGAGGCACGGCTGCCCGCCGGCCACACCGTCACCCTCACCTTCACCGCCGACCGCACCGGGCTCTTCGACGTGGAGACGCATGAGTCCGACCTGCTCCTGACCCAACTCGTCGTACGGTGACGCCCCTTCCGGCTCCCGCGCCCGGTGTCGGCACACCTGCGGACGCGGGTGCCGGTGCCGTGCGCGTCCTCGCCCACGGCATCGGAGCTCAGCACGATCTGCCCCTCTCGCCCTTCTACGCCTTCGCGGGGGCCTTCGCCGCGCTCTTCGTCTCCTTCCTCGCCCTCGGTCTGCTCTGGTCCGCCAGCCGGTTCCGCGGCGACCGGGCGGGCCGTCCGCTGCCGGCCGTCGTCCAGCGGGCGGCCGACGCCCGCCCCACCCGCCTCGCGGCCCGCGTGCTCGGTATGACCGCCGCGCTCCTGGTCGTGCTGTGCCTCCTCGTCGGCCCGGCCGACCCGGACCGCAATCCGGCCCCCGGCGCCGTCTACGTACTCCTGTGGGTCGGGCTCGTACCGGCCTCGCTGCTGCTCGGGCCCGTCTGGCGGCTGCTCAACCCGCTGCGCACCCTCCACCTCCTCGGCTGCCGTCTGCTCGGACGCGACCCGGCCGCCGGCCGCCCCCTGCCCCCGCGCCTGGGGATGTGGCCCGCCGCGGCCGGGCTCCTCGCCTTCACCTGGCTCGAACTCGTCGCCCCCGATCCCGCCTCACCTACCGCGCTGCTGCTCTTCCTCGCCCTCTACTCGGCCGCCCACCTCGCCGGCGCCGCCCTGCACGGGGCCCGTTGGTTCGACCACGCGGACGCCTTCGAGGCCTACTCGGGTCTCCTCGCCCGGCTCTCGCCGCTCGGCCGCCGCCCCGCCGACCGCCGCCTCGTCCTGCGCTCCCCGTTCAACGGACTCGACGCCACGCCCCAGCTCCCCGGGCTCGTCGCCACCCTCTGCGTGATGCTCGGCTCCACGGCCTACGACGGTTTCTGCGACGCGCCCTCCTGGATCACCACCGTCCAGACGTCGGCCCTCGGCCGCACCACCACCGCCACTCTGGGCCTCCTGGGTGCTGTCGCCCTCGTCGCCGCCCTCTACGCTCTCTGCGCCGGCGCCACCCGGCTCCTCTCCGGCCAACTTCCCCACCCCCTCACCGCCTTCGCGCACTCACTGGTCCCGATCGCCCTCGGCTACCTGGTCGCCCACTACTTCACACTCTTCGTCACCGAAGGTCCACGCACCGTCATGGTGGCACTCGGCACTGACAATCCCGCACCGCCCGAACCGCCCCTGGGGCCGGGCGGCACCGCCACGCTCCAGGTCGTCGCGATCGTTCTCGGTCATGTCCTCGGCGTCGTCGCCGCCCACGACCGCTCCGTCCGGCTCTTCCCGCCCGGCCGCGCGGTCGCCGGTCAGCTTCCGCTGCTGGTCCTGATGGTCGCGTACACGATCGGCGGACTGGCGCTGCTCATCGCCTGAGACCGCGGCGGGGCGGGTCCCCGCCCCGCCGGAGGAGGCCCACGGCATCATGGAACCCGTGCCCCATGCGAACACGAACCTCCGCCGCGCCCCCGTGCAGCAGCGCAGCGCCGAGCGCCTCGCCCGGATACTCGACGCGTGTGCCGAACTCCTCGACGAGACCGGTTACGAGCAGCTCTCCACCCGTGCCGTAGCCGTGCGCGCCGGGGTTCCCATCGGCTCCGTCTACCGGTTCTTCTCCAACAAGCGGGCGCTGGCCGACGCCCTCGCCCGCCGTAACCTGGACAGCTACGCCGAGCGGATCACCGCCCGGCTGGTCGCCATCCCGGCCGCCGACTGGCGCCGCGCCATCGACGCCGTCCTCGACGAGTACCTGGCGATGAAGAGCTCCGTCCCGGGCTTCTCCCTCATCGACTTCGGTGCCCCCGCACGCGACGGCGACCCGGCGGACGACGCCAACCAGCGCGTCGCGGGCCGGCTCGCGGAACTGCTCTCCGGCCACCTGGACCGCGACCCCGACGAGGACCTCCTGCGGTCCATCCTGGTCTGCGTGGAGGCCGCCGACGCCCTGCTCCAACTCGCCTTCCGCACCGACCCGTCCGGCGACCGGGCGATCGTCGCCGAGGCCCGTGTGCTGCTCCAGGCCTACCTCGCACGGATTCTGGACTGAGCGGGAGCGGACCCGGCAAACCTCCTCGTTCCCGCACCTCCCCACCATGCGTACCGGTCGGTATGCTCGGCCGTGCTCGCGCCGCCTGCTGCCGCCGCCCCGGGAGGGCCCATGTCGCACGACCCCAGCAGCTCCCGCACCGCCCTGCGCATCTGCCCCCTCTGCGAAGCCACCTGCGGGCTCACCCTCACCATCGAGGGGACCAGGGTCACCGGCGCCCGCGGCGACCGGGAGGACGTGTTCAGCAAGGGGTTCATCTGCCCCAAGGGCGCGTCGATCGGCGGGCTCGACGCGGACCCCGACCGGCTGCGCACCCCCCTCGTCCGCAAGAACGGCGTGCTGGCCGAAGCGAGTTGGAGCGAGGCGTTCGACGTGATCGCCCACGCCCTGCCGGCCCTCGTGCGGGACCACGGACCGCAGGCCGTCGGCGTCGTCCTCGGCAACCCCAACGTGCACACCGTGGCCGGCGCGCTCTACCCGCCCGCCCTGCTCGCCGCCCTGCGCACCCGGGCCCTGTTCACCGCCAGCACCCTGGACCAGATGCCCAAACACGTCTCCAGCGGCCTGCTCTTCGGCGACCCGAACGCCATCCCGGTGCCCGACCTCGACCGCACCGACCACCTGCTGATGCTGGGCGCCAACCCTCTCGAGTCCAACGGCAGCCTGTGCACCGCCCCCGACTTCCCCGGCAAGCTCAAGGCCCTGCGCCGCCGCGGCGGCAGCCTCACCGTCATCGACCCGCGCCGCACCCGCACCGCACGCCTCGCCGACCGGCACGTCGCCATCCGCCCCGGCACCGACGCCCTCCTGCTCGCCGCGATGGCGCACGTCCTCTTCGCGGAGAAGCTCACCGACCCCGGGGCGCTCGCCGACCACGTCGAAGGGATGGAGGAAGTCGCCGAGGCCGTACGCGACTTCACGCCGGAGGCGGTGGCCGCGGCCTGCGACGTGGACGCCGGGACCATCCGGACCCTCGCCCGGGAACTCGCGGCCGCCCCCACCGCCGCCGTGTACGGCCGCATCGGCAGCTGCACCGTGGAACACGGCACCCTCGCCAGCTGGCTCGTCGACGTCCTCAACGTCCTCACCGGCAACCTCGACCGCCCGGGTGGCGCCCTGTTCCCGCTCTCCGCGACCGCCCGCGCCCCACGCCCGGCCGCCCCCGGCAAGGGGTTCGCCCTCGGCCGCTGGACGAGCCGGGTCTCCGGCCACCCCGAGGCCAAGGGTGAACTGCCCCTCTCCGCCCTGGCCGAGGAGATCACGGCACCGGGCGCGGGGCGGATCCGCGCGCTGATCGTCCTGGCCGCCAACCCCGTGCTCTCCGCGCCCGACGGCGACCGGCTCGACCGCGCGCTGGCCGACGGGCTCGACTTCATGGTGAGCGTCGACCCCTACCTCAACGAGACCTCCCGCCACGCGGACGTGGTGCTGCCCCCACCGCCGCCCTCGCAGAGCGCCCACTTCGACTTCGCGTTCAACACCCTCGCCGTGCGCAACCAGGTCCGTTACACCCGCCCCGCCGTGCCGCTGGACGACGACCGGATGGACGAGGGCGAGATCCTCGCCCGGCTCGTCCTCGTCGTCTCCGGGACGCACGGCGCGGAGCCCGGCACCGTGGACGCCATGATCATCGACCGGGCCCTCGGCAAGGCGGTCGCCGACCCGCGTTCGCCCGTGCACGGCCGGGACCCGGCCGGCCTCGCCGCCGCGCTCACCGGCCGCACCGGGGCGGAACGACGCCTCGACCTGATGCTCCGACTCGGTCCCTACGGCGAGGGCTTCGGCGCCGACCCGGACGGCCTGAGCCTGGAGCGGCTGATCGCCCATCCGCACGGCATCGACCTCGGCCCCCTCGCTTCCCGCGTCCCGGAGGTCCTCACCACCCGCAGCGGGCGCGTCGAGCTGTTCCCCGCCCCGATCGCCGCCGATCTGCCGAGGCTGCGCCGCGCCCTCGACGGGCGCACCGGCCCCGAAGCGCTCGTCCTCGTCGGCCGCCGCCACCTGCGGTCCAACAACAGCTGGCTGCACAACGTCGCCGCGCTCCGCGGCGGGTCGAACGTCTGCACCCTCCAGATGCACCCCGAGGACGCGGCACGCCTCGGACTGACCGACGGCGACCCCGCCACCGTCACCGCGGACGGCGGCGAGCTCACCGTCCCGGTCGAGGTCACCGACAGCGTACGGACGGGCGTGGTGAGCCTCCCGCACGGTTGGGGGCACCACCGCCCCGGCACCAGGATGTCCGTCGCCGCCGAGCAGCCCGGCGTCAACGTCAACCAGCTCCTCGACGGCAGCCGCCTCGACCCGCTCTCCGGCACCGCCGTGCTCAACGGATTTCCCGTCACCGTGAAGCCCCTGCGTTGACCTGGGGTTTTGCTCGTATTGCTCGCATGTCAACGTCTTGTTAACGCCGTAGGGCGCGTCCTAACGTCATCCGAACCGCCGACTCCGGTGGGAGTTCAAAGGTGAACGTTAGGTATCCCTATGCTGACCATCCTCGGCTTTGCCATGATCGCGACCTTCCTGGTCCTGATCATGATGAAGAAGATGTCGCCGATCGCGGCGCTCGTCCTGATCCCCGCCCTCTTCTGCGTAGCCGTGGGCAAGGGCGCCAAACTCGGCGACTACGTCATCGAAGGCGTCGGCAACCTGGCGCCGACCGCCGCCATGCTGATGTTCGCGATCGTCTACTTCGGCGTGATGATCGACGTTGGGCTCTTCGATCCGATCGTCCGGGGCATCCTGCGCTTCTGCAAGGCCGACCCGATGCGGATCGTCGTGGGTACGGCGGTGCTGGCCGCGATCGTCTCGCTGGACGGTGACGGCTCCACCACCTTCATGATCACCGTCTCGGCGATGTATCCCCTCTACAAGCGCCTGAAGATGAGCCTGGTCGTGATGACCGGCGTCGCGGCCACGGCCAACGGTGTCATGAACACCCTGCCCTGGGGCGGCCCCACGGCCCGTGCCGCCACCGCCCTGAAGCTGGACGCGGGCGACATCTTCGTCCCCATGATCCCGGCGCTCGGCGTCGGCCTGCTCGCGGTGATCCTGCTGGCCGTGGTCCTCGGCCGGCGGGAGCGCAAGCGGCTGGGCACCCTGACCCTCGACGACGCGCTGACGGCCCCCGTCGTCACGGAGACCGAGACGGTCCTCGTCGCCGCGGGCGGCGGAGGCGACCGGCTGCGCAAGAGCACCGGCGGGTCCGGCACGGACTCCGCGGCCAGCGGAGACGGGGCCGACGAGGGCTTCAAGGGCCTCGACCCCCACCGCGCCACCCTGCGGCCGAAGCTCTACTGGTTCAACGCGGCGCTCACCGTCGGCCTGCTCACCGCGATGATCATGGAACTGATGCCGATCCCGGTCCTCTTCCTCCTCGGCGCGGCCCTCGCCCTCACGGTCAACTTCCCCCACATGCCCGACCAGCGGGCCCGGATCGCCGCTCACGCCGACAACGTCCTCAACGTCTCCGGCATGGTCTTCGCCGCCGCCGTCTTCACCGGCGTGCTCACCGGCACCGGCATGGTCGACCACATGGCCGACTGGCTGGTCGGCGCGATCCCGGAGGGGATGGGGCCGCACATGGCCCTCGTCACCGGCGTGCTGAGCATCCCGCTCACCTACTTCATGTCCAACGACGGCTTCTACTTCGGCGTCGTGCCCGTGCTCGCCGAGGCCGGCGCCGCGCACGGCGTCTCCCCGCTGGAGATCGCCCGCGCCTCCCTGGTCGGCCAGCCCCTGCACATGTCGTCCCCGCTGGTGCCCGCCGTCTACGTCCTCGTCGGCATGGCAAAGGTCGAGTTCGGCGACCACACCCGCTTCACCGTCAAGTGGGCCGCGCTCACCTCACTGGTGGTGCTCGGCGCCGGACTCCTGTTCGGGATCATCTGATCCATGACGAGGACCACCGGGCCCGGCCGGAGCTGGCTGCTGCGCCTCGTCATCGCCTTCGCCTTCGCGCAGGGGGCCGTGTCGATGGCGCGGCCCGCCGTCTCCTACCGGGCCCTGGCGCTCGGCGCGGACGAGCGGGCGATCGGCGTCATCACCGGGGTGTACGCGCTCCTGCCGCTCTTCGCCGCCGTACCGCTGGGACGCCGGACGGACCAGGGCAGGTGCGCGCCCCTGCTGCCGGCCGGCGTCGTCCTGATCGCCGGCGGCTGCGCCCTCAGCGGCCGGGCCGACTCGCTGACCGCGATGGCGGCCTGGAGCGGGGTCATGGGGCTCGGTCACCTCTGCTTCGTGATCGGCGCCCAGTCGATCGTCGCCCGCCAGTCCGGACGGGCCGAACAGGACCGCAACTTCGGCCACTTCACCATCGGCGCCTCCCTCGGCCAGCTCGTCGGGCCGATCGCCGCCGGCTACCTGATCTCCGAGCGCGACGGCGCCCTCGGCCGTACCAGCGCCCTCGCCCTGACCGTCTCGGCGGCGGTCGCCGCCGTCTCCCTCGGCTCCCTGTGGCGCATCGAGCACCGGAGCGCCGCCGCACACCGAGGCAAGGAGCCGTCGGCCAAGGTGCCCGTGGGCAGCATCCTGCGGGCCCGCGGCGTGCCCGCGGGCATCTTCATCAGCCTCGCCGTCCTCTCCGCGACCGACATCCTCACCGCGTACCTGCCGGTCGTCGGGGAACACCGCGGCATCGCCCCCGCCACGGTCGGGCTGCTGCTGAGCCTGCGCGCCGCCGCCACCATCGCCTGCCGGCTGGTGATGACCCCGCTGCTGCGGGTGCTGGGACGGGCGGCCCTGCTCGCCTCCACCTGTCTGCTGGCCGGAGTGCTTTGCGCCGGCCTCGCCCTCCCCGTCCCCGTCCCGGCGCTGGCCGTGATGCTGGCCGCCCTGGGCTTCTGCCTCGGGGCCGGCCAGCCCCTGTCGATGACCACGGTGGTCCAGGCCGCCCCGGCGGCAGCGCGCTCCACCGCGCTCGCGCTGCGGCTGACCGGCAACCGGCTCGGCCAGGTGGCGGCCCCGGCGGGCGCCGGACTCGTCGCCGGAGTGGCGGGCGCCGCCGCGCCGTTCGTGATGCTCGGCGCCCTGCTGGTCGCGGCGGCCGGGCTGGGCGCGCGCGGCACGGGCGGACCCGGCCCGGACCGGCTAGCGGAACCGGTCGCGCCCGAAAAAAGGCCCACGCGCGCCGGCCGCAACCGGAACCCCGCCTGACACTTACGCCCCGGCACTATCAGTACGGCGCAACATTTGCGCGAGTCATTCCCTCACCCTCCGCAGTGGGCTAATTTCAGGCCACTGCTGCCGCTCCCCACCGCACCACTTTCATCCTCCCGGGCGGAACCACATGACTCGCGCCATCACTCTGAACAATGTCAGCAAGGCCTACGGACGCTCCGCGCGTGCCGTCGACCGCCTCTCGCTCTCCATCGACCCGGGCGAGTTCCTCGTCCTGCTGGGCCCCTCGGGGTGCGGCAAGTCGACCGTGCTCCGCATGATCGCCGGCCTGGAGGACATCACCGAGGGCGAGATCCTGCTCGACGGTGAACAGGCCAACCACCTGACACCCCGCGAACGCGGGATGTCCATGGTCTTCCAGAACTTCGCGCTCTACCCGACCATGACCAACCGGGCGAACATCGGCTTCCCGCTGAAGCTGGAGAACCCCCGCCAGGACCACAACGAGCGCATCGAGAACACGGCCAGGATGCTCGGCATCGAGAGCGTGCTCGACCGTTTCCCCGGCCAGCTCTCCGGCGGCGAGCGCCAGCGGGTCGCGATGGGCCGGGCGATCTCGCGCCGGCCCTCGGCCTTCCTGATGGACGAGCCGCTCTCCAACCTCGACGCCAAGCTCCGCAACCACCTGCGGGCCGAGATATCCCAGCTCACCAGGGAACTCGGCGTCACCACGGTCTACGTGACCCACGACCAGGCCGAGGCCATGTCGCTGGGCCACCGGGTCGCCGTGATGCGCGGGGGAGTGCTCCAGCAGGTCAGTCCGCCGCGTGAGGTGTACGCCCTCCCGGAGAACGTGTTCGTCGCCGCCTTCATCGGGACCCCGAGGATCAACCTGCTGCAGGCCGTCGTGCACGCGCCCCTGGAGGGCCGGATGTCGATCGACCTCGGCCGCCAGCGCCTCCCGCTGTCCGAACCGCTGAGCCCGGACCACCAGTTGCTGCGCATCCAGCAGGGCCGCCGGATCATCGTGGGGCTGCGCTCCGAAGCGGTCCGGATCGCCCCGCCCAGCCAGGCCCGCCCCGGCGAGGTGGCCCTCAGCGGCATCGTCGAGCACGTCGAGTACCAGGGCCACGAGGCGCTGGTCCACCTCAACACCGGCTCCCGGCCCGCCGTGGTGCCGGACCTGGAATCGGCCCGCACGGACCGTGGCACCGTGCGCAGGCGCCGCGGCGCGCAGGGCGGGACCGGTGTCCTGGAGCGGATCAGGGAACGCGCCACCGGCCACGTCGGCGGTTCCGTCGCCGTCCTGGACGAACCGGCCACCGACGACGGGCTCCCGCCGGGCGTGCACAGCCCGGACCGCCCCGCCGTCACGGCCAGCGACCTCGTCGTCCGTACCGGCCCCGACATGATGCTGCGCACCGGGGGCCAGGTCCCCCTCCTGGTCGACCTGGCGCACCTGTACGTCTTCGACCACCAAGGCCGCCGGATCTGCCCGCTGCCGAAGGACGTCCCGGGGCTGGAGGTGTAGGACGGCGGCCCGGGGCCCGCCCGCCGGCCGCCTCCTCCCGCGACCCGACCCGGTCGCCGGCGGCGGGCGGGCCCCCGCACGTGACCGACGTCTCTGGCGCCAGAAAACTAACAGCGCTAGTTTGGGGCGCGGACGACCTCGTCCGCCACCGCGTCCGGGAGGAACAGCCATGAAGGCCCATGACGGTATGTACATCGGCGGCGCATGGCGGTCCGCCGCCGGAACGGACACCCTCGCGGTGGTGAACCCGGCGGACGAGCAGGTCATCGCCCACGTCCCCGCCGGTACGGCCGAGGACGTCGACGCCGCGGTACGCGCCGCGCGCGCCGCCTTCCCCGGCTGGGCCGCGACCCCGCCCGCCGAGCGGGCGGCCCGGATCGGCGCGCTGCGCGATGTGCTGGCCGCCCGCAAGGACGAGATCGCCGCGACGGTCACCGCCGAGCTGGGCTCACCGCTGCCGCTGTCGCAGGCGGTGCACGCGGGCGTGCCGGTGCTGGTCGCCGGTTCGTACGCCGAACTTGCCGCGACGTACGCCTTCGAGGAGCGGCACGGCAACTCCACCGTGTTCCTCGAGCCCGTCGGCGTGGTCGGGGCCATCACCCCGTGGAACTATCCGCTGCACCAGATCGTCGCCAAGGTGGCCCCGGCGCTCGCCGCCGGCTGCACGGTCGTCCTCAAGCCCGCCGAGGACACCCCGCTCACCGCCCAGCTCTTCGCCGAGGCCACCGAGGAGGCCGGGCTGCCCGCCGGCGTCTTCAACCTGGTCACCGGCCTGGGCCCGGTCGCCGGGCAGGCGCTCGCCGAGCACGAGGACGTGGACCTGGTCTCCTTCACCGGCTCCACCGCGGTCGGCCGGCGGATCGGCGCCACGGCGGGCGGCGCCGTGAAGCGCGTCGCGCTGGAACTCGGCGGCAAGTCCGCCAACGTCATCCTGCCGTCCGCCGATCTGGCCAAGGCGGTCAACGTCGGCATCGCCAACGTGATGTCCAACTCCGGCCAGACCTGCAGCGCGTGGACCCGGATGCTCGTCGACGCGGAACGGTACGAGGAGGCCGTGGCCCTCGCGGCCAAGGCCGTCGCCAAGTACGTACCCGGCGAACGGGTCGGCCCGCTCGTCAACGCCAAGCAGCAGGCGCGGGTGCGCGGTTACATCGAGAAGGGCATCGAGGAGGGGGCCCGCGTCGTGGCCGGCGGCCCCGAGGCGCCGCTCGCCACGGGCTACTACGTCAGCCCCACCGTGTTCGCCGACGTGACGCCGGAGATGACCATCGCCCAGGAGGAGATCTTCGGCCCGGTCGTCTCGATCCTGAAGTACGAGGACGAGGCGGACGCGCTGCGCATCGCCAACGGCACCGTGTACGGGCTCGCGGGCGCCGTCTGGGCCGCCGACGACGCCGAGGCCGTCGCCTTCGCCCGCCGCATGGAGACCGGCCAGGTCGACATCAACGGCGGCCGCTTCAACCCGCTCGCCCCCTTCGGCGGCTACAAGCGGTCCGGCGTCGGCCGCGAACTGGGCGAGCACGGCCTCGCCGAGTACCTCCAGACCAAGTCCCTCCAGTTCTGAGCCCTCCTCCCGTTCCGAACCCCGAGTCCGCGCCCCCGATCAGCAAGGAGCCAGTCCGTGGTCCGCGCCGCCGTACTGTCCGCCGTCGGAGCTCCGCTGGAGATCACCGACATCACCCTGCCCGAGCCCGGCCCCGGCCAGGTGCGCGTCCGTCTCGCCGCCGCCGGCGTCTGCCACTCCGACCTCTCCCTGTCCGACGGCACCATGCGGCTGCCCGTCCCCGCGGTCCTCGGGCACGAGGGCGCGGGCACCGTCGTCTCGGTGGGCGAGGGCGTCACCCACCTCGCCCCGGGCGACGGAGTCGTCCTCAACTGGGCGCCCTCCTGCGGCAGCTGCCACCACTGCTCCATCGGTGAGGTCTGGCTCTGCGCCGACGCCCTGGCCGGGGCGGCGAACATCCACGCCCGAACCGCGGACGGCACCGAACTGCACCCCGGGCTGAACGTCGCCGCCTTCGCGCAGGAGACCGTGGTCGCCGCGAACTGCGTCCTGCCCGCCCCCGACGGCATCCCGCTCACCGACGCGGCCCTGCTCGGCTGCGCGGTGCTGACCGGGTACGGCGCGGTCCACCACAGCGCCCAGGTCCGTCAGGGCGAGACCGTCGTCGTGTTCGGTATCGGCGGGGTCGGCCTCGCCGTCCTCCAGGCCGCCCGGATCGCCGGGGCCTCGAAGATCATCGCGGTGGACGTCTCGCCGGAGAAGGAGGAGCTGGCGCGCCGGGCGGGCGCCACCGACTACGTGATCGCCTCCGCCACCACACCCCGGGAGATCCGGAAGCTCACCGGCGGCCAGGGCGCGGACGTGGCCGTCGAGTGCGTCGGCCGGGCGGCCACCATCCGGGCCGCCTGGGAGTCCACCCGCCGCGGCGGCCGCACCACGGTCGTCGGCATCGGGGGCAAGGACCAGCAGGTGACCTTCAACGCCCTGGAGATCTTCCACTGGGGCAGGTCCCTGACCGGCTGTGTGTACGGCAACAGCGACCCCGCCCGTGATCTGCCGGTGCTCGCCGACCACATCCGGGCGGGCCGCTTCGACCTCTCGATGATGGTCACCGAACGGATCGCGCTGGACGGCATTCCGGCGGCCTTCGACCACATGATCGCCGGCAAGGGCGGCCGGGCCCTGGTGGTCTTCTGACCCCGCCGGCCCGGCCCGTGCCCGGCCGGTGGTGAGCATCCGGGCCTCGGCCTCGCCCTGCTCGAAGAGCCGGGAGGCCGGGCCCACGATCAGCGGGTCCGGCTCCCCGGCCACCGTCGCGTCCTTGTCCGGGTAGTCGAAGCCGTTCGTCGTGCTCCTTGATCCAGTGCTGGAGTTTGAGCAGCTCGGTCCGGAGGGCCCGCTTGGACGTGTCGTCCGCCTTGCGGCCGAGCTCGGCGGGGGTACGGATAGTCCTCCCGCCAGGCGTCGCGCGCCCGGCCCTGGGGCGTCACCGCCGCCCGCTCGCCGCTCCCCGCCCGCCCGGCCCTCTTACGGCCGGTCCGCTGCTTCGCGTTCGGCGTCATGACGGGGTGCTTCCACCGGCTCGACCGGATTCCTCCGCGTCGAACCAGGGCGCGGACGCTTCCGGGAGACCGCCACCCCGGCCAGGCAGAGCAGTCCGCCGCCGACGGTGAGCAGGGCCGGCACCTCGTCCAGCAGCAGCCAGGACATCAGCACCACCAGCGCGGGCACCGCGTAGGTGGTGGCGCCCATCCGCCCCGCCGTGGTGCGGGCGAGCGCGTAGGCCCAGGTGGTGAACGCGAGCGCGGTCGGGAAGATCCCCAGATAGACCATGTTCAGGGTGGCCGACAGCGGGGCGTCGGCCGCGTCGGAGATCAGCGCACCGGCGAACGGCAGACACGCCACGGTGCCGACCAGGCAGCCGAACGTGGTGATCTGGAGCGCCGAGCCGTGCCGCAGCGCCGGCTTCTGGCCGACGACTCCGCCCGCGTACGCCACCGCGGCCAGCAGGCAGAGCAGCACACCCAGCACGGAGGAACCCCCGTGGCCGGACATGGAGAGCCCCACCACCGCGGCGCCCGCGAAGGACACGGCCATGCCCAGCAGCAGCCGGCGTGGCAGCCCCTCACCGAGCAGCCGCGCGCCGAGCAGGGCGATCAGCAGGGGGCCGATGTTCACCACCATCGCCGCGGTGCCCGCGTCCACCTGCTGCTCACCCCAGTTGAGCACCACCATGTAGAGGCCGAACCACAGCAGCCCGGACCAGAGGATCCCCGGCCAGGCGGCCCGTGACGGCAGCCCCTCCCGTCGTACGAGCAGGAGGGTGCCGAGCGCCAGGGAGCCGGCCAGCAGCCTCCCGAGGGCCAGTGCGCCGGGGGAGTAGGCCTCGCCCGCGCTGCGGATGGAGACGAAGGCGGAGGCCCACAGCACCACGGTGGTGCACGCTGCGGCCGTGGCCCGCCCGTCGCGGGGTTCCGGGTGTGCGGTGGCGGGGGAGGAGGGCGTCGTCATGGACCTGACGGTAAGGCCAAGACGGTTCGACGCCCACCGAATAGTCAGCGCACTCCCCGCGCCGGGGGCGCGTACTGCAGGGCGAGCCCGTCGATCAGGGCCCGCAGCCCCGTCTCGAAGGCTCCCTCGTCGACCTTCTGGCGGCGTTCCGCGAGCAGGTGCGCCTGGCCCAGGTGCGGGTAGTCGGCCGGGTCGTACGCCGTCTCGTCGTCCACGAAGCCCCGGGCGAACGACCCGAGCGCCGAGCCGGTGACGAAGTAGCGCATCAGGGCGCCGATGTAGGTGGCCTGGGCGGGCGGCCAGCCCGCGCGGACCATGGCGCCGAACACCGCGTCGGCCACCCGCAGGCCGGCCGGGCGGCGGCCGGGGCCCTGGGCCAGCACCGGGACGATGTGCGGGTGGGCGGCGAGCGCCGCACGGTAGGAGACGGCCCAGTCGTGCAGGGCGGCCCGCCAGTCACGGATGTCGGACTCGTCGAACATCGACAGATCGACCTGCGCGGAGACGGAGTCGGCGACCGCGTCCAGGATCTCGTCCTTGTTGCGGAAGTGGTTGTAGAGCGAGGGCCCGCTGACCCCGAGCTCGGCCGCGAGGCGGCGGGTCGAGACGGCGTCGAGCCCTTCGGCGTCCACGAGGGCGCTCGCCGTCTCGACGATGCGGTCTCTGCTGAGGAGGGGCTTGCGCGGGCGGGCCATGCGGCACATAGTAGGCCCTGCGCCCCTAAAACTAGCAGTGCTAATTAAATGGAGAGTCGAAGGATGAACCTGGAGCTCAGCGAGGAGCAGGAAGCCGTCCGGCAGCTCGCCAAGGACTTCGTGGAACGTGACATCGCCCCGCACGTCATCGCGTGGGACCGGGCCGAGAACGTCGACAAGTCGATCGTGAAGAAGCTGGGCTCCCTCGGCTTCCTCGGCCTGACGATCCCCGAGGAGTACGGCGGCTCGGGCGGCGACCACCTCGCGTACTGCCTGGTCACCGAGGAGCTGGGCCGCGGTGACTCCTCGGTCCGCGGCATCGTCTCGGTCTCGCTGGGCCTGGTCGCCAAGACCATCGCCGCGTGGGGCGACGAGGACCAGAAGCGGCAGTGGCTGCCGCGGCTGACGTCCGGCGACGCGGTCGGCTGCTTCGGCCTCACCGAGCCGGGCACCGGATCGGACGCCGGGAACCTGGCGACCCGGGCCGTGCGGGACGGCGGGGACTACGTCATCAACGGCAGCAAGATGTTCATCACCAACGGCACCTGGGCCGATGTGGTGCTGCTCTTCGCCCGCACCGACGACACCCCCGGCCACAAGGGCGTATCCGCCTTCCTGGTGCCCGCCGACACCCCCGGACTGACCCGGCGCACCATCCACGGCAAGCTCGGACTGCGCGGCCAGGCGACCGCCGAACTGGTCCTGCAGGACGTCCGGGTCCCCGCCGGAGCCCTCATGGGCCCCGAGGGCAAGGGCTTCTCCGTCGCCATGTCCGCGCTGGCCAAGGGCCGGATGTCGGTCGCCGCCGGCTGCGTCGGCATCGCGCAGGCGGCCCTGGACGCGGCCGTGGGGTACGCGGGTGAGCGCGAGCAGTTCGGCAGGTCCATCGCGAGTTACCAGTTGGTCCAGGAACTCATCAGCGACATCTCCGTGGACGTCGACGCCGCCCGTCTGCTGACCTGGCGGGTGGCCGACCTGATCGACCGAGGCGAGCCCTTCGCCACCGCTGCCTCCCAGGCGAAGCTGTTCGCCTCCGAGGCCGCCGTCCGCGCCGCGAACAACGCCGTCCAGGTCTTCGGCGGCTACGGCTACATCGACGAGTACCCGGTCGGCAAACTGCTGCGCGACGCCCGGGTGATGACGCTTTACGAGGGCACCAGCCAGATCCAGAAGCTGATCATCGGCCGCGCCCTCACGGGCGTCTCCGCCTTCTGAGGCCGCGCGGCCCGAACGGGCGTCTGGGTACCTGACTGAGTACCCGGACGGATGTGGTGTGCGCCACCTCGCCCGATGCTGAGCGGCATGAGTGAGACGACATCGGTCAAGCAGCAGAACACCGCCGCCTTCTACGGCCAGGCCGTCGCGTCCTTCGGGATCGCGATGGGGGCGGTCGCCCTCGGGATCTACTTCCTCGACGCCGACGCCTGGGTGCGCGGCTTCCTCGCCATCGGCGTCCTCTACCTCGTCACCTCCGCCTTCACGCTGGCCAAGGTGATCAGGGACCGGCAGGAGGCCGGCCAGATCGTCAGCCGGGTCGACCAGGCCCGGCTGGAGAAGATCCTCGCCGGACACGACCCCTTCCAGAAGCTCTGACGATCTCACCCGCCGGACCCCCTAAGCGCTTGCTCAGGATCGGGGTATGGTGTTCGTCCTGCGGACTGAGAGGGGCGATGGGCGATGAGCACGGCGGAGGAGACCGACGGCGAGAACACGCCGTGGGCCGAAGTGACGCCCGAGGCCGCCCGGCGGCTGCTCGTCGCGGCCGTCGACGCCTTCGCCGAGCGCGGGTACCACGCGACCACCACCCGGGACATCGCCGGCCGGGCGGGGATGAGCCCTGCCGCGCTCTACATCCACTACAAGACGAAGGAAGAGCTGCTCCACCGGATCAGCAGGATCGGCCACGACCGCGCCCTGACCCTGCTGGAGTCGGCGGCCGGGAGCGAGGGCACGGCCACCGAGCGGCTCGCCGGCGCCGTGCGGTCCTTCGTCCGCTGGCACGCCGAGCGGCACACCACCGCCCGCGTGGTCCAGTACGAGCTCGACGCGCTCGGTGAGGAGCACCGCACCGAGATCGTCGAGCTGCGCCGCCGGAGCGACGCGGCGGTGCGCCGGATCATCGGCGAGGGCGTGGCGGCGGGGGAGTTCGACGTCCCCGACGTGCCGGGCACCGCGCTCGCCGTGCTCTCGCTCTGCATCGACGTGGCGCGCTGGTTCAACGCGCAGGGCAGCCGCACACCGGACGAGGTCGGCGAACTGTACGCCGGGCTCGTGCTGCGGATGGTCGCGGCCCAGCGCTGACGCCCCGCGCGCCGGACCGCCGGAAGGCCCCGGCCCCGCGGGGCCGGGGCCTCGTGCGGCTCAGAAGTAGTACCGCGACACCGACTCGGCGACGCACGCCGGCTTCTCGGCGCCCTCGCGCTCGACCGTGACGACCGCGGTGACCTGCACGCCGCCGCCCGCCTCCTCGACGCTCTTCAGGACGGCCGTCGCCCGCAGCCGGGAGCCCACGGGCACGGTCGAGGGGAAGCGGACCTTGTTCGTCCCGTAGTTGATGCCCATCTTCAGGTTCTCGACCCGCATGATCTGCGGTACGAGCGCCGGCAGCAGCGAGAGCGTGAGGTAGCCGTGCGCGATCGTGGTGCCGAACGGTCCGGCCGCGGCGCGCTCCGGGTCCACGTGGATCCACTGGTGGTCGCCGGTGGCCTCGGCGAACAGGTCGATCCTCTTCTGGTCGACCTCCAGCCAGTCACTGTGTCCCAGCTGCTCGCCCACGCCGTCACGCAGCTCCTGCGCGGACGTGAAGATCCTCGGCTCTGCCATGTCCCTGGTCCCTGCCTTCCCGCTCTCGACCATCCGTCATCGCCTGTCTAAGCGCTTGCTCAGCATGGTTGGCGGGTGCGTTCCTGTCAACGACGGACCGGGCGCGTTCCTGTCAACGGCGGACCGGGCGGGAAGGGGCCACGTAGGGTTCGATGAGTGCCCCAGATCCCACAGACACTCCATGAACTCACGGTCGGCCAGCTCTCCGCGCGCAGTGGCGCCGCGGTTTCCGCCCTGCACTTCTACGAGGCCAAGGGCCTGATCAGCAGCCGCCGCACCAGCGGCAACCAGCGCCGCTACACCAGGGACGCGCTGCGCCGGGTCGCCTTCGTCCGGGCGGCGCAGCGGGTCGGCATCCCGCTCGCCACCATCCGCGACGCCCTGGCCGAACTCCCGGAGGAGCGCACCCCGAACCGGGACGACTGGGCCCGCCTCTCCGCGGCCTGGCGGACCGAGCTGGACGAGCGGATCCGGCAGCTGGCCCGGCTGCGCGACCACCTCACGGACTGCATCGGCTGCGGCTGCCTGTCGCTGGACACCTGTGTGCTCTCCAATCCGGACGACGTCTCGGGCGAGCGGATCAGCGGTTCGCGCCTGATGCCGGAGCGCAGGGCCGCGGACCGGTCGGCCGGAGGGTGCTGAGAGACCGGCGGAAGGATGCTCGGCGCTCGGGGCCGGCGCTCTCCGCGCGAGGGCGCTGACCCGGCGGGCGCCGGTGTGCGTGCGGGCGGCCGGAGCGCGGCCGGGTGCGCACGCGGGTGTGGGTGCCCGTCCGGCGGTCCTGGCCGCCGGGCGGGCCGCTCTGTTCCTCAGGCGATCGTCGCCAGGTCGCCGAGCCGGGTGCGCCGGGCCTTCGCCAGTGCGTCCGGGGTGAGTACGGGTTGCGGGACCACGATCCCGCACCCGGTGCAGACCGGGCCGGACCCCGGTTCGCTGTGCAGGTCCTGCCGCCAGACGATACGGGCCTGGGCGCACACCGGGCAGCCGGTGCCAGGCTCCGACTCCAGGGCCGTGATCAGCCGGCTCAGCACGTCCGCGAGCGGAGCCGCCGGGTGGACCGCCGGGTCCTCGCACCGCGCGACCCCGTTCCCGCCCCAGGTGCACCGGTGCCAGTCGTCGAACGCGGCCGGCCGGCGCAGGCCCTCGTGCTTCTCCCGTCTGCGGCGCTCGGCGAACCCCGCCTCGTAACCGAGCCAGACCGCGCGGGCCCTCTCCAGTTCCTCCAGCGCGCGCATCAGCCGCGCCGGATCGGGTGCCCGGTCCTCGGGGCCCATCCCGTGCCGGGCGCACAGATGGGCCCAGGTCGCCCGGTGACCGTACGGTGCGAAGCGTTCCAGGCATTTGCGCAGCGAGTACCGCCGCAGTGCCAGATCGCTCCGCGGATCGCGGACCTGTCTCGCAAGACTCCGGAAACCGGCCATGGCGCCGCCACCTCCGTCGCTCGTACTCCGTCGCCCGTACTTCGGCGTCAGTGAGTGGACGTACGCCTGCCCGGATCGGCTCCATCCAAAGGCCGGTCCGTCCACTTCGTGAGATGACGGCTCGTCAGGCGGTGGATGTGGCGATTCGGAAAAGGTGACCGATGTTCACCTTACCCGCGGGTCATACCGTCGGTAACCTCCGGCGCACCGGCCTCTCGGAGGAGCACGCATGCCCCCACGTACCCGCATGTCCGTCCGCACCGCCACGATCAGAGCCGCGTCCGTCGCGGCCGTCCTCGCACTCGGCACGTCCCTGCTGGCCTCGGCGCCCCGGGCGGGCGCCGCCGAAGCCGACCCCGTCCCCGTCGTCGACCATTGCCAGGGTCAGTGCGCCGACATCCTGCCGCCCGGCGAGAACGGCAACGCCACCCTCGTCGACATCCTCGGCAACAAGGCGTTCGGCACCCACCCCGCGCACAGCGACGACCAACTCGACCGCTACGACGGCCTGGTGGCCGGGCACACCGGCCTCACCGACCAGAAGCTGAACGACTTCTTCAACGACGCCTCCTTCGGCGTCGCGCAGGACCAGGTCGAATCCGTCACCTCGCCCCGCGACGACGTCACCATCACCCGCGACGAGGTGTCGGGCGTCCCGCACATCAAGGGAACCACCCGTTACGGAACCGAGTTCGGCGCCGGCTTCGCCGCCGGCCAGGACCGGCTCTGGCTCATGGACCTCTTCCGCCACATCGGACGCGGGGAGCTGACCTCGTTCGCCGGCGGCGCGCTGGCCAACCAGGGCCTGGAGCAGCAGTTCTGGCCGCAGGCCCCGTACACCGAGGCCGATCTGGAGGCCCAGGTCGAGTACATCAGGACCCACGAGGGAACCCGCGGCGAACAGGCCATGGCAGACGCCCAGGCCTATGTGGACGGCATCAACTCCTACCGCGAGAAGTCGAAGAAGGGCCGTTACTTCCCCGGCGAGTACGTCCTCACCGGCAAGATCGACGCCCTCACCAACATAGGCGAGATCCAGCCGTTCAAGCTGACCGACCTGATCTCGATCGCCTCGGTCGTCGGCGGCCAGTTCGGTGGCGGTGGCGGCGGCGAGGTGCAGGCGGCGCTGTCCCTCCTGGCCGCCCAGCAGAAGTACGGAGTGGCCGAAGGGACCGAGGTCTGGGAGTCGTTCCGCCAGCGCAACGACCCCGAGGCCGTCCTGACCGTGCACGACGGCACCGCGTTCCCGTACGCCGGCAAGCCCGGCAAGGCCGTCGGGACGGCTCTCCCGGACCCGGGCTCCGTCACCGCCGAGCCGCTGATCCACGACCGCACCGGCTCCGCGGGCACCGGTGCCAAGGCGCCCGTCAAGGCCCCGGCCACGCTCGAGAAGGCCCAGGGCATCTTCGACGACGGGGTCATACCCGAGGGCTCGCTCCCCGGCTCCGGCCCGGGCGCCCAGAAGCGGGGCATGTCCAACGCCCTGCTGGTCTCCGGCGAGCACACGGCGAGCGGTAACCCGGTCGCCGTGTTCGGTCCGCAGACCGGCTACTTCGCCCCGCAGCTGATGATGCTCCAGGAGATCCAGGGCCCCGGCATCAGCGCCCGCGGCGTCTCCTTCGCCGGCGTCGGCATGTACATCCAGATGGGGCGCGGCCAGGACTACGCCTGGAGCGCCACCTCGGCGGGCCAGGACATCACCGACACGTACGCCGTCGAGCTGTGCGAACCCGACGGCTCCACGCCCACCAAGGCCTCCACGCACTACCTCTACCGCGGCGCCTGCACCGCCATGGAGAAGATGGAGCGCACCAACTCCTGGAAGCCGACCGTCGCCGACTCCACGGCGAAGGGCTCCTACCGGATGCAGGTGTGGCGCACCGGCTACGGCGTCGTCACCCACCGCGCCACGGTGGGCGGCAAGCCCGTCGCGTACACGTCGCTGCGCACCACCTACCGGCACGAGGCCGACTCCATCATCGGCTTCCAGATGCTCAACGACCCGTCCTACGTCACCGACGCCGCCTCCTTCCAGCGGGCGGCGAGCAACATCGACTACGCGTTCAACTGGTTCTACGCCGACTCCCGCACCGCCGCCTACTACAACAGCGGCATGAACCCGGTGCGCGCCGCGGGCGTCGACCCGGCGCTGCCCGTCAGGGCGGAGAAGGCGTACGAGTGGCAGGGCTACGACCCGGCCGCCAACACCGCCGCCTACACGCCCTTCGCCGAGCACCCGCACTCCAGCGGCCAGGACTACTACGTCTCCTGGAACAACAAGCAGGCCGAGGGGTACGCCTCCGCGGGGTTCGGCCTCAGCGCGGTGCACCGGGCCGATCTGCTCGACGAGCGGGTGTCGGAGCTGGTGGAGGAGGGCGGCGTCACCCGCGCCTCCCTCACCCGGGCGATGGCGGACGCCGCGCTCACCGACCTGCGCGGGGAGCAGCTGCTCCCCGAACTGCTCAAGGTGATCCGCTCCCAGCCGGTCACCGACCCGGCGCTGAACACGGTGGTCCAGCAGCTGGACTCCTGGCGGGCGTCGGGCGCGCAGCGCAAGGAGAGCAGCCCGGGCTCGCACGCGTACACGCACGCCGACGCCGTGCGGATCATGGACGCGTGGTGGCCGAGGCTGATCCAGGCGGAGTTCGAACCAGGGCTCGGCGAGGGCCTGTTCGGGGCCCTGACCGCGAACCTCGCCACCGACGAGTCCCCGGCGGCCAGCCACGGGCCGAGCGGCGCGCACAGCGGTTCGGCGTTCCAGTACGGCTGGTGGGGCTTCGCCGACAAGGACCTGCGCCAGGTCCTGGGGCAGCCGGTCAAGGGTCCGCTGGCCAAGTCGTACTGCGGCAACGGCGATCTGAGCAGCTGCCGCACGGCGCTGCTGTCCTCGCTGAAGCAGGCGGCGGCGGTGCCGGCGGCCGAGGTGTACCCGGCCGACGACACCTGCGGGGCCGGTGATCAGTGGTGCACCGACTCGATCATCCACCGGGCCCTGGGCGGGATCTCGCAGAAGGCGATCCACTGGCAGAACCGCCCGACGTACCAGCAGGTGGTGGAGTTCCCGGCGCACCGCTAGGGCAGGTCCACCGGGGCGGGTCCCCTGCCGGGGGACCCGCCCCTTCACGTCACCGGTACTGGAGGTAGCGCTTCCGCACAGCCCGGAACGCCGCCAGGTCCTGCGCCCACGCCCCCACGACCTCATCCGTGTCCGCACCCGCGTCGATCATCGTGCGGACCCGGGTGTTGCCGGTGAGCTTGTCGATCCAGTTGTCCGGCCGCCAGGCGAACCCGCTCCAGGTGCGCTTCGCCGTGACGAGCAGCGCGATGCCCGTGCGCACCGGGTCGAAGACCTCGCGGTCCTGCACGTGCAGCTGGACGCCGCCCACCGTCCTGCCCTGGAACTTGGAGAACGTCGGCGCGAAGTACGCCTCGCGGAAGGCCACTCCGGGCAGGCCCAGCGCGTTGGCCGCGGCGGCCCAGGTGTGGTCGATCCCCTCTGCGCCGAGCAGTTCGAAGGGACGTGTCGTGCCGCGCCCCTCCGACAGGTTCGTGCCCTCGAAGAGGCAGGTGCCCGGGTAGACGAGCGCGGTGTCCGGCGTCGGCATGTTGGGGCTCGGCGGCACCCACGGGAGCCCGGTCTCGTCGAAGAAGTCCGAGCGCGACCACCCCGACATCTTCACAATGTCCAGCTCCACCGGACGGTCCGCCAGGAACTCCCCGTTGAACAGCAGCGCCAGCTCGGTGACCGTCATCCCGTGCGCCTGCGCGATCTCCCGGCGGCCGACGAAGGTGCCGAACGCGGGGTCGAGCACCGGCCCGAGTGCCGCCCGCCCCGTCATCGGGTTCGGCCGGTCCAGCACGACGAAGCGCTTGCCCGCGAGGGCCGCCGCCTCCATGCAGTCGTACAGCGTCCAGATGTACGTGTAGAAGCGGGCGCCCGCGTCCTGGATGTCGAAGACGATCGTGTCCACGCCGGACGCGGTGAAGACGTCGGCGAGCGCCTGCCCGCTCTTCAGGTACGTGTCGTAGACCGGCAGCCCGGTCGCCGGGTCGTCGTACCGGCCCTCCGAGCCGCCCGCCTGCGCCGTGCCGCGGAAGCCGTGCTCCGGGCCGAAGACGGCGGTCAGGTCCACCCGGTCGTCCGGGTGCATCACGTCGACGATGTGGCGGACGTCGGACGTGATCCCGGTGGGGTTCGTGACGACGCCCACCCGCTGCCCGTTCAGCAGCGCGTAGCCGTCCGCCGCGAGCCGGTCGAAGCCGGTGCGGACCGGGCCGCGTCCGCCACCGTGTCCCTTGCCGGGCGCGGGGCGGGCGGCCGCGGGTCCGGCCGACGAGGCGGTCGCCGCGAGAGCTCCCACCGCGCCGCCGGCGGCCAGCAGTCCACGTCTCGTCAGGCTCATCCGGCTACCTCCATGATCGCGAAATCTGTCATGGTCACGCACGCTAGCGCGCGGGAGGGCCACAGGGAACGAGCCGGACGGGGCTGCTGCGCGCACAGTGGCGGATGACTCGTCCCCAGCCCTTCCCTCACGACATACCGACTGGTTAGTCTGCCGGTGCAGTCGGCTGAGAGAGGCGGGACCGATGAGTACGGTGCAGGGCGCGGGCGTAGTGGTCACGGGAGCCGGAGGCGGCATCGGAGCCGCGCTGGCCCGCAGATTCGCCGCCGAGGGCGCACGGGTCGTGGTCAACGACCTCGACGGGGCCCGGATCAAGGCGCTCGCCGAGGAGATCGGCGCCGTGGCGGTCGCCGGGGACGCCTCACGGATCGTCGACGCCGCCCGGGACGCGCTGGACGGCACCGTGGACGTCTACTGCGCCAACGCCGGCCTCGCCTCGCCCGGCGACGTCTTCGCCGACGAGGACGTCTGGGCCGCCGCCTGGGACGTGAACGTGATGGCCCACGTCCGCGCGGCCAGGGCGCTGCTCCCGGACTGGCTGGAGCGGGGCAGCGGCAGGTTCGTCTCCACGGCGTCCGCCGCCGGGCTGCTGACGATGATCGGCGCGGCGCCGTACAGCGTCACCAAGCACGGCGCGGTCGCCTTCGCCGAATGGCTCTCCCTCACCTACCGCCACCGCGGCGTCAAGGTCCACGCGATCTGCCCGCAGGGCGTACGCACGGACATGCTCACCGCCGCCGGGTCGGCCGGGAAGCTCGTCCTCGCCCCCAGCGCCATCGAGCCCGAGGACGTCGCCGAGGCCCTGTTCGACGCCATGGCCGCCGACCGCTTCCTCGTCCTGCCGCACCCCGAGGTCGCCGGCTACTACGGCGCCCGCGCCCAGGACACCGACCACTGGCTCGGCAGCATGAACCGTCTCCAGCGCACATGGGAAGAGGCCGGCGCATGAGCGAGTCGATCTACGCGGCCAAGCCCTGGCTCCCGCTGCTCAGCGAGGCCCAGCGCGCCCCCGTCAGCCCCGCCGAGACCCTGGTGCACGCCTTCCGCGACTCCGTCGCCCGGGCCCCCGGACATCCCGCGCTCGCCTACTTCGACGGCCGCCTCACCTACCGCGAGACCGACGAGCTCTCCGACTCCGTGGCCGGGCATCTCGCCGCCCGCGGCCTGGAGCGCGGCGAGCGGGTCGCGATCATGCTGCAGAACTCCCCGCAGTTCGTGCTCGCCCTGCTCGGCGCCTGGAAGGCGGGGGCGACGGTCGTCCCGCTCAACCCGATGTACAAGTCGGCGGAGGTCGGCCACGTACTGAAGGACGCCGACGTCACGGCCCTGATCTGCTCCGACCGGGCCTGGGAGGCGTATCTGCGGGACACCGCGGCCGCCGCCCCGTCCGTCCGGATCGCCGTCACCGCCTGCGAGCTAGACCTCCAGACGAAGAACGACGAGCGGGTCCTGGCCTTCGACCGGCTGCCGGCCGCCGGTGACGCCGACGATCTGGTGGCCGTCGCCCGGCAGGGTCTCCCGGCCCCCGCCGGCCGGGAGCTCACGGCCGCGGACGTGGCGCTGATCAGCTACACCTCCGGGACCAGCGGCACCCCCAAGGGCGCCATGAACTCCCACGGCAACATCATGATCAACGCCGAACGCCAGCGCACCGGCCACCCCATCGCCGAGGGCTCCGTCTACTTCGCCCTCGCCCCGCTCTTCCACATCACCGGCATGGTCTGCCAGCTGGCCGCCTGCCTCACCAACGCCGGCACCCTCGTCCTGGCCTACCGCTTCCACCCGGGCGTCGTGCTCGACGCCTTCGCCGAGCACCGCCCCGCGTACACGGTCGGCCCGTCGACCGCCTTCATGGCGCTCGCCGCGACCCCCGGGGTCACGCCCGAGCACTTCGCCTCCTTCCAGGTCATCTCCTCCGGCGGCGCACCGCTGCCGCCCGCCCTCGTCGAGAAGTTCCGGTCGGGCTTCGGCCCGTACATCCGCAACGGGTACGGCCTCACCGAGTGCACCGCACCCTGCGCCGCCGTGCCGCCCGAGCGCGAGGCGCCCGTCGACCCGGTCTCCGGCACCCTCTCGGTCGGCGTGCCCGGGCCGGACACGGTCGTGCGGATCATCGACGAGAACGGGGCGGACGTGCCCTTCGGCGAGCAGGGCGAGATCGCGGTGCGCGGCCCGCAGGTCGTCTCCGGCTACTGGCGGCTGCCCGAGGCCACCGCCGCCGCGTTCCCGGACGGTGAGCTGCGCACCGGCGACATCGGGTTCATGGACCGCGAGGGCTGGCTCTACGTCGTCGACCGCAAGAAGGACATGATCAACGCGTCCGGCTTCAAGGTCTGGCCGCGCGAGGTGGAGGACGTCCTGTACACCCACCCCGCCGTGCGCGAGGCCGCCGTCGTCGGCGTGCCCGACCCCTACCGGGGCGAGACGGTCCGCGCCTACGTGAGCCTGCGGCCCGGCGCCTCGGTCGAACCGGACGAATTGGGTGCGTACTGCAAGGAACGGCTTGCCGCGTACAAGTATCCGCGCGAAGTCGAGATCCTGACGGAACTTCCCAAGACCGCAAGTGGGAAGATCCTCAGGCGGGAACTGCGTTCACCCCGTGAGAAGAGCTGACCCACAGCACGGAAGGAAGGTGGCGGCTATGGCCAAGGCGACGGACGGGAGCGGTACCCCCGTCCCCCAGCGGCTGCTGGCCGCCGCCACCCGGCTCTTCGCCGAGCAGGGGTACGACCGCACCTCGGTCCAGGAGATCGTCGAGGCGGCCGGCGTCACCAAGGGTGCGCTCTACCACTACTTCGGCTCCAAGGAGGACCTCCTCCAGGAGGTCTACGCCCGGGTGCTGCGGCTCCAGCAGGAGCGGCTCGACGCCTTCGCCGGCGCCGACGCCCCCGTCGAACAGCGGCTGCGCGACGCCGCTGCCGACGTGGTCGTCACCACCATCGAGAACCTGGACGACGCCTCGATCTTCTTCCGCTCCATGCACCATCTGAGCCCGGAGAAGAACAAGCAGGTGCGGGTGGAGCGGCGCCGCTACCACGAGCGCTTCCGCGCGCTCGTGGAGGAGGGGCAGCGCACCGGGGTGTTCTCCACGGCCACCCCGGCGGACCTGATCGTCGACTACCACTTCGGCTCGGTCCACCACCTGTCGACCTGGTACCGGCCGGACGGCCCGCTGACCCAGCAGGAGGTCGCCGACCACCTCGCCGACCTGCTGCTGCGCGCCCTGCGCCCGTAGGGCGAGCGCGCGATCAGGTCCGGCACGGGCGGCGGCGGAGCCGCCGTGGGCGCTCACCGCCCACCGTTGGCGCCGCCCGCCGTGCACGCGGCCCGCGCGCCCGCTGTTGGTCCGGACCCCGTGACGGCGTGAAGCTGGATACATGGCGCACATCCAGATGCCGACGCGAGTCCCCGCCCTGTGGAAGGTGGCCTACGGTCCCCACCGCCCGAGGGCCGTCCGAACGGTCGCGAGGTACCTGCTGCGGGTACGGGCCTTCGCCCGCGACCTGGCCCTCGCCGACCACGTGCCGTACGGCGGCTACTGAGGCCGCTGCCGGAGGGCGCGGAGGCCCGAAACGCGTTGGTGGGCCCCCGGCGCACCCGGCTAGCATCCGACGATGCGGACGCCGGTCGACGAAGAGTTCCAGGCCCTGGGCCGACTGATCGGGCACGAGGACCCGGGGCAGCGTCATGCGGCGCTGGTCCGGCTGGCCGAGCGCTTCGCCGAGCGCCCGCCGTCCGACGACGAGGGGGACGCGCTCGCCAGGCTGCTGCCCGCCTCCCTCACCGGGCCGCCGGAGGCCGATCTTCTTCTGGCAGAGCTCTACGAGCGACTCGGCCACCGCCTGACCGGCCGCCCCCGGCCACCGTGGCGCACGGCCGGCCGGCTGCCGGCCCGGGTACGGATCGCCTGGCTGCGCGCCGACGTGCTGCACGATCCCGGGGTGCTCCGCGACGAGGCCCGGGGCGAGCTCCTGTACCAGGCGGTGCGGGGGGCGGACATCACCGGAGCACACCGGCCGGCGAGGCTCGTGGGCGAGCTGGCGGGCAGCGGCGACCAGGTGCTCCAGGCAGAGGCGCTGCGGCTGGCCCGTGCGGGGCTGCACGCCGGGCTGCTGGCCCCGGCGCTGGTCCGGGAGACGCTGATCGCCCTGCTGGGAGCCGCCGCGGCCCCCGTCGTCGCGGGCGCACTGGACGCACTCGCCGCACCGTGGGCGGCGATGGACCCGCTGCCGCCCGGCCTCTTCGCTCCGTTCCTCTTCCCCGGCCCGGCACCGAGCTCTGCCCCGGCGCCGGCGCGTGGTCCGGTGCCGGGGCAGGGCGGGGGCGCGGTGCGGGAACGGCCCGCGGTGGCCGGCGCCGCCCTCGCGGCCGCCGTGCGCCACGGGCACCGGGACCTGCTGCGGCGGGCCGTCGCGGACCCCTGCCTCGCGCCGGGCCTTCGCCGCCGGGCGATGGAACTGCTCGGCGAACTGGCGGACCGCGACGACATCGGCGAGCTGACGGCCGTCGCCGCCCGCGACCCCCTGCTGCTCGGCGGCCCCGCCGTGACCTGCCTGCGCGGGCTCCACCGCCGCGGGCACTTCCCGGACGGTCCTCAGGTGCGCGCCGTCCTCGGCCTGGCCCTCGCCGATCACTCGATCCCGCCCCGCGACGTGGCGACCATCCTCTTCACCTCCCGCAAGGAGACGCTCCGGGTCCTCACGGACGCGCCCGCCGACGACCCGGGCTGGCCGCGACGGCTCGCCCTGCTCGTCGCCCTGGCCGGCCAGGGGGCCGGCGATCTCCCGGCCGGGGACGCCGTCGCCCGCGTACTGCCCTCGGCCCCCGCGCCCGGGCCCTTCCTCGACGCGCTCCGCGAGCTGCGCCACGCGGACGCCGAAGACGCCGTGATCGCCCTGCTGCCCTCGGCGCCTGACGCGGCCCTGGACACCCTGGAGGCGATCGGCGGGGACCGTACGGTCACGGCCCTGCACGAAGGACTGGGCCTCACCACGGGCCGGACGGCGCCCCACCTGCGCCCCGTACGCCACCGGGCCCTCGAACTGCTGTGGCTGCTGAACCGCGACCCGGCGCGGCGCCGCGACCTTCTCGCCCGGCTCGACCCCGTCGGTCTGCCGCCGCGCGTCGCCGCCGGCCTCGGCGGGCCGGACGCGCGGGAACTCGCCGTGCTGAGTTCCCACCTGGACCCGGACGCGCCGGTGGCGGCGTTGTGCCGGCTGGCGGAACACGGTGACGCCACCACCCTCCCGGTCATCGCCGACCTGCTGCTGCGCATCGTCGCCGGGCAGGCCGCGGCGAGGAGCCCGGAAGCGGCGCCCCGGACGGGGGAGCACGGGCAGCCGGCCGGTGAGCCCGTGGTACCGCAGGAGGTGCTGGACGCCGTGAGCGCCCTGGGCCGCCGGCTCCACGGACGGGGCGCGATCCGGCCCGTCTGCCTGCTCGGCGCCCAGGACGCGCGGGAGGCCGGCCACGCGCTGGCCGCCACCATGGCGCTGGACCTGCTGGACCGCCCCGGACTCTCCGACGACGAGCAGGCGGTCCTGCTCGAACTGCTGCTCAGGGCCCCCTGGACGGGCACCCGTGCGCGGGTGCACCGGCTGCTGCGCCACCGCGACCGGCACGTACGCAAGCACGTCGTCGCCCTCCTCGCCCAGGACGCCACGGGCGAGGACGCCCAGGCCCTCTCGGCGACGCTGATCGCGCTGACGAGGGCCCAGGACATCCAGACGGTCCGCCAGGCCCTGCTCGCCCTGGGCCATGCCCGGGCCCACTGGGCGAGCGCCGCGATCTCCGCCTGTCTCGACCACCCGAACATGAACATCAAGAAGACGGCGGCCGAGGCGCTGGTCCGGGCCGGGGCACCGGCGGCGCTGCCGAAACTCCTTTCCCGGCTCGGCCAGGACGGCAACCCCGGCCTGCGGGCCGCACTCGTCGCCGCCCTGCGCGCCCTCCTCGGCGACGCCTACGCGGCCACCCTCCTCGCCGCCGCCGAACACAGCGCGGACGACGCCACCCGCGGCCTGCTGCTGGAGGGTCTCGACGGCGTCCTCGCCGCGCGCTCGGTCCTCGCACTGGACGCACAGGAATCGCCGGTGGCGCGACCCCTGCTCGCCCTGATGGCGTCCTGCCGGGTCGCACCGGCCTCCGGCACCGTGCGGGAGCTGGCGCCGGCCATGGCCCGGCACGGGATCGCCTCACCGGCCTCCGGCGCCCCGTCAGGAACCGCCGCCGACGCGGACCGTGCCGTCGAGGCCCTGGTGACCGGGGGATGGGACCCCGAGGCCGCGCTGCGCCTCGTCGAGCGGGACGAGCCGCTCGACCCCGCCCGGGCATCCCGGCTGCGGCCGATGCTGGCCGACTGGCTCGCGCTGGCGGGCTCCCGGCCGCCGTCCCGGGGCAAGGCGTTCCGCGACACGGTGCTGCGATTCGCCCTGGGGCTCTGCGCCGAGCCCCGGAGTCACGCGGAGCTCGCGGCGTTCGCCCGGTCCGCCCCGCTCCTGCTGGACGCGCTGGCCGACGCCCGCGACGCGGCCCGGCACGATCTGCTCGCCGTGCTGGAAGCGGTCGCGCCGCTGCTGGCGGCCCCCGTGAAACTGGCCGCGATCGCCGCCGTCCGCGCCCTCAGCCCCGCGCCCGCCACGCCGAGCCGCTCCACGCTGACCCTGCTGCGCCGCCTCGGCGCGGTACCGGGCCGCGCCGATCTCGACCGGGCCCTCGCGGACGCCCGGCTGGGCGCCGACCCCTGGCGGGCCGAATCCGCCGTGCTCCGCGAGGCCTTCGGCGCACCGGAGCGCAGAGACTCCGCACCCCCCTCGGCCGGAACCCGGGCCTGGCGCTCCGCGCTGGCCGAGGCGGTCCGGGCACCGGGAGCTCTGGCGGAGTTCCGCCGCGCGGACGACGGCACCGTCCCCTCGCGGGACCGGCTGGCCGCCCTGATCGAGGCCCACCACGGCGCCGGCCCCGGGGTCCGGTCCGCGCTCATCGACTGGATGACGCGGCTCCAGCCCGTCGACGCGCCACCCTGGACCCTCTCGGAGAGCGCCCGCACCCCCAAGCCGCCACCACGCCGGGTCCGCGTGGACGACCTGGACCAGCCGCGTTCGGCGGCCCAGCGGGAGAGGCTGCTCACCCTGCTGGAGTCCGCCGAAGCGGAGCGCAGACAGACCGCGGCCGAGGCGCTGGCGCGGTGGCCGGAGCCGGAGGCCCGCCTGGTGGTGCTTCGCGCCTACCTCCACGGCCGCGTCGGCCTGCCCGCCGGAACCGGCCTCGCCCCCGCGCTCGGCGCCCTCGGCGAGACGGAACTCCGGGGCGACGGCATCCTGCGCGACAGGGTGGCACGCGTGGCCGCGCAACTCGGCCCGTGGGAGCTGGAACGCCTGGTCCCGCTGCTGCTGGAGTGGTGGGAACACGCGTCGCCCGCCGTGGCCGTGGCCGTCGGGGACGCCTTGCGCGCCTGTCCCGCCGACGCGCTGGCCGAAGCGCTGGGCGACCGCCTCGACGCCGGCGCGTGGGGGTTCCTGGACCTGCTCGCCGGCCGCCCGCTTCTGCGCACCCCGGCGCTGACGCGGACCTGCCGACGCCTGCGCGCCGAAGGGCGCGCCGACCTCGCCGGCCGGCTGCTCCTCGTGGGGGGCCCGCTGCGGGGTCCGGACGCCGGCCGGCGGGACGCGGCGGCACTGGCGGCCCTCCGCGACCGCGGCGGGGCGGTTCCGGCCGAGACGGGGCGCCGCCCGGCCCGCGGGGAACTGCTGGACCTGGCCCGAAGCGGCACACCGGAGCAGATCTGCCGGGCGCTCACGGAACTGGCCGAGGCGCACACCGGCCCCCGACCGGACCGGGACCCACACCTCGTGCAGCTGCTGGGCGCGTTGCTCACGCACCCCCGGCCCAAGGTCCGGCTGCGAGCCCACCGGACCTCACGGGCGATGCTCGGCCGGACGCCGCACCTGCGCCACACCGCACTGCTGCTGGACGATCCCCGGCCCGACGTGGTGCGCATGGCCATCCGTACGCTCTGCCGGGCGGGCTGGGAGCCGGCGATCCCCGCCGTGACCGGACTGCTCGGACACGCGCACGCCGTCGTGCGCGAGACGGCCGCCGAGGGGCTCGTCGAGCTGGGCGGGGCGGCGGTCCCGGCACTCCGCCACGCCGCCGCCCGGGCCCGCCCCGACCGGCGCTCCCGGTACACGGACGTACTGGAGCGCATCGGGGCCGGTGAGCACCCACGGCCCGGGGAGACAGCCGCGCGCTGACCCGCGCTCCTCCTCCCCCGGACCGGGGAGGGGGAGCGCGGACCGGCCCGCCACCGGCTACAGGTACTTCTTGATCTCCCGGCGGGCCAGCGAGCGCTGGTGCACCTCGTCGGGGCCGTCCGCCAGCCGCAGCGTCCGCGCCGCCGCCCACAGCTCGGCCAGCGGGAAGTCCTGGCTGACCCCGCCGGCGCCGTGCAGCTGCACCGCCTGGTCGAGGATGGCGACCACCGCGCGCGGGGTGGCGATCTTGATGGACTGGATCTCGGTGTGCGCACCGCGGTTGCCGACGGTGTCCATCAGCCAGGCCGTCTTCAGCACCAGCAGCCGCAGCTGCTCCACCGTGACCCGGGCGTCGGCGATCCAGTTCTGCACGACGCCCTGCTGGGCGAGCGGCTTGCCGAAGGCGGTACGGGCCACCGCGCGCCGGCACATCAGCTCGATGGCGCGCTCGGCCATGCCGATCAGCCGCATGCAGTGGTGGATGCGGCCCGGACCCAGCCGCGCCTGGGCGATGGCGAAGCCGCCGCCCTCCTCGCCGATCAGGTTGGCCGCCGGTACCCGCACGTTGTCGAAGACGACCTCGGCGTGGCCGCCGTGGGAGTGGTCCTCGTACCCGTACACCTGCATGGCGCGCTTCACGGTCAGACCCGGGGTGTCGCGCGGGACCAGGATCTGCGACTGCTGGCGGCGGATGTCCCCGCCGTCCGGGTCGGTCTTGCCCATCACGATGAAGATCGCGCAGTCCGGGTTCATCGCCCCGGAGATGTACCACTTGCGGCCGTTGATGACGTAGTCGTCGCCCGCGCGCGTGATCCGGGTCTCGATGTTGGTCGCGTCCGACGAGGCGACCTCGGGCTCCGTCATCGCGAACGCGGACCGGATCTCGCCGGCCAGCAGCGGCTCCAGCCACTGCTTCCTCTGCTCCTCGGTGCCGAACTGCGCCAGCACCTCCATGTTCCCGGTGTCCGGCGCAGCGCAGTTCAGGGCCGTCGGCGCCAGGTGCGGGGAGCGGCCCAGGATCTCCGCCAGCGGGGCGTACTGGAGATTGGTGAGACCGGCGCCGTATTCGGCGTCCGGCAGGAAGAGGTTCCAGAGCCCCTGCCTGCGGGCCTCGGCCTTGAGGTCCTCCACCACCTGGGGGGTGTCCCACGGCGACGCGAGCAGGGCGCGCTGCTCCTCGGCGGTCTGCTCGGCCGGGTAGACGTGCTCGTCCATGAAGGTGAGCAGCTTGGCGCGCAGCTCTTCGGTACGGGCGTCGAATGCGAAGTCCATGGGGTGGGTCAGCCTTCCTGGAGGGTGGTGAGGCCGTGCTCGATGAAGACGGGGACGAGGTCGCCGATGCGGTCGAAGCCGCCGCCGACCGTCTGGCCCAGGGTGTAGCGGTAGTGGATGCCCTCCAGGATCACGGCGAGCTTGAACCAGGCGAACGCCGTGTACCAGGAGATGCCGGAGGTGTCCCGTCCGGAGCGGGTGGCGTAGCGCTCGATCAGTTCGGCGGGGGAGGGGTGGCCGGCGGCCCCGCTGGTGGTGGAGACCGGTGACTCGGGCAGGCCCAGATCGGAGCTGTACATCACCAGCAGGCCGAGGTCGGTGAGCGGGTCGCCGAGCGTCGACATCTCCCAGTCGAGGACGGCCCTGATCTCGTCGTCGGACCCGATCAGCACGTTGTCCAGGCGGTAGTCGCCGTGGACGACCGTGGGCGCGGGGGAGCCGGGCAGGCGCCGGCCGAGCGCCGCGTGCAGCTCGTCGATGCCGGGCAGGTCGCGGTTGCGGGAGGCGTCCAGTTGCTTGCCCCAGCGGCGCAACTGCCGGTCCAGGAAGCCCTCGGGGCGTCCGAAGTCGCCGAGGCCGACGGCCTGCGGGTCCACGGCGTGCAGCTCCACGAGGGTGTCGACCAGGCCGAGCACGGCCTTGCGGGTGCGCTCGGGGCCCAGCGGGGCGAGCTGCTCCGCCGTGCGGTAGGGAGTGCCCTCGACGTACTCCATGACGTAGAACGGTGAGCCGATGACCGCGTCGTCCTCGCACAGCAGGACCGGCTCGGGGACCGGGACGGCCGTCGGGTGCAGCCCGCTGATCACCCGGTGCTCGCGCTTCATGTCGTGCGCGGTGGCCAGTACGTGGCCCAGCGGCGGCCGGCGGACGACCCAGCGGCCGGTACCGTCCCCGTCCGTGACGACGTAGGTCAGGTTCGAGCGGCCGCCCTCGATGAGCCGGGCGTCGAGCGGTCCGCTCACCAGACCCGGCCGCTCGCGGTCGAGGTGTCCGCGCAGGCGGTCGAGATCGAGACCTGGCGGGTGGACTGGGCTCATCGTGCGTACCTCCGGGGTGGGACAGGACCGACCGTGTTCATGATGCCGACCAGTCGGTATGTCGTCCAGTGAACTCCCGGAACGGAATGTGTGACTCCGGTCCGAATGGCGGGCGAAACCTGGTGTTCAGTCGTATCCCTGAATAGAGTTCACGTATGAATACAGACTGGTTGATCGACGACGTCCGGCTGACCCCGATCCTCATCGCCGACCCGCCGCTCCTCAACACCCAGGGCGTCCACCAGCCGTACACCCCACGGCTCATCGTGGAGATCGTCACCCGGGGCGGCGTGACCGGCATCGGGGAGACCTACGGCGACGGCAAGTACCTCGAACTGGCCGCACCCCTCGCCGCGGCCCTGGTCGGACGACCGGTCAGCGACGTGAACGGCCTCTTCGCCCTCGCCGACGAGGTGTGCGGAGATTCACGCGCGGCCGACGAGCGGGTCGACGCGGGCGGGCTGCGCGGCGTCCAGACCGCGGACAAGCTGCGGCTCTCGGTGGTCTCCGGCTTCGAGGTGGCCTGTCTGGACGCCCTCGGCAAGTCCCTCGGACTGCCGGTGCACGCGCTGCTGGGCGGCAAGGTCCGCGACAGCGTCGAGTACAGCGCGTACCTCTTCTACCGCTGGGCCGAGCACCCGGACGGCGGCGAACGCGACGACTGGGGCGCGGCCGTCGACCCGGCCGGAGTCGTCGCCCAGGCGCGGCGCTTCGCCCGCGACTACGGCTTCTCCTCCTTCAAGCTGAAGGGCGGGGTCTTCCCGCCCGACGAGGAGATCGCCGCGGTCCGCGCCCTGGCCGAGGCGTTCCCGGGGCAGCCCCTGCGCCTGGACCCCAACGGAGCCTGGTCGGTCGAGACCTCGCTGTACGTCGCCGAGCAGCTGAAGGACGTACTCGAATACCTGGAGGACCCGGCGAGCGGTACGGACCTGATGGCCGCCGTCGCGGCCGGCACCGACGTACCGCTGGCCACGAACATGTGCGTCACCACGCTCGCCGAGGTCCCGGAGGCCTTCGCCCGGGGCGCCGTCCAGGTCGTCCTCTCCGACCACCACTACTGGGGCGGGCTGCACCGCACCCGTGAACTGGCCGGCATCTGCCGCACCTTCGGCGTGGGCCTCTCCATGCACTCCAACACCCACCTGGGGATCAGCCTCGCCGCCATGACCCACGTGGCGGCGACCGTACCCAACCTCGACTACGCCTGCGACAGCCACTACCCCTGGCAGACCGAGGACGTCATCACCGCCCGGCACGTCTTCCAGGGCGGCCGCCTCACCGTCCCGGACGCGCCGGGCCTCGGCGTCGAACTGGACCGGGAACGCCTCGCCGTGCTGCACCGCCGCTGGCTCGACGACGACGGCACGATGCGCGAGCGCGACGACGCGGCCGCGATGCGCAAGGCCGAGCCGGGATGGGCGACGCCCTCGATCCCGCGCTGGTGACGGCCGGGCGACGCGGGCCGGCGCCGGTCCGAGTTGCGGGCGGCCCGGCCCGCCGCGAGTGTCGGTACATGAAGGCGATCAGCTACAGCGGGTACGGCGGGGCCGACGTCCTGGAGTACGGGGAGCGCCCCGATCCCAAGGTCGGCCCCGACACCGTCCTGGTGAAGGTGCGGGCCGCGGCGGTCAATCCGGTCGACCGGGCGGCGCGGGAGGGGCACCTCGACGCCATCATGGAGACGGTCTTCCCGGTGATCCCCGGCTGGGACGTCTCCGGGGTCGTCGTCCAGCCCGGCATCGCCGTCGACGAGTTCGCCGTCGGCGACGAGGTCATCGGATACGTGCGGGAGGACTTCCTCAGCCGCGGGACCTTCGCCGAATACGTGGCCGCGCCCGTGCGCACCCTGGCCCGCAAGCCGCTGAGCCTCAGCTTCGAGGAGGCGGCGGGCCTGCCGCTGGCCGGACTCACCGCCTACCAGGTGCTGTACCGCTCCCTGCGGATCCGCGACGGCGACACCGTCCTGGTGCACGCGGCGGCGGGCGGCGTCGGCTCGCTGGCCGTGCAGATCGCCCGCCACACCGGATGCCGGGTCATCGGCACGGCGAGCGAGCGCAACCACGACCATCTGCGGCAGCTCGGCGCGGAACCCGTGATGTACGGGGACGGCCTCGCCGACCGGCTGCGGGCCCTGGCCCCGGACGGCATCGACGCGGCCTTCGACACCGTGGGCGGGGAGGCCCTGCGGGTCTCCGCCGAGACGCTCGCGCCGGACGGGCGCCTGGCCTCCGTCGTGGACGACGAGGTGTTCTCGTACGGCGGGACCTACGCCTTCGTAAGGCCCGACGCCAGGGACCTGGCCCATCTGGCGGAGCTCGCCGAGCGCGGCATCGTCTCGGTCCATGTGGACCGCGTCTTCCCGCTGGCCGAGGCGGCGGAGGCCTACCGGCTCAACGCGCAGGGTCGTACCCGCGGAAAGATCGTCGTCACCGTCGACTGGGACGCCCAGGAGGGCTGAGCGGCGGAGCGCCGGTCCCCGCGCCGTGACGCCGGTTCAGAACAGCATCGCGGCGGCGAAGGCGGCCAGCGCCACCGTGCACGCGGCCGCCGTCAGCGCCGCCCGGGCCCCGAGCGGCCGCGGGCGCGCGGTGCCCATGCCCTGCACCCGCCGGTTCGCCACCCGCAGGAACCCCAGCCAGGCCAGCGCACTCAGCGACAGTGCGACCACCCCGGCCGCGGAGACCCCGCCGTGCAGCGCCTGCTTCCCCGCCAGCAGCGCCACCACCGTGCAGGACAGCGTCGTGCGCCGCCAGGCCAGCCGGGTCCGCTCGGGCTGGAGCCCCGGGTCCCGCTCCGTCGTCACCGGCCCTCCCAGCCGAACAGGACCACCACCACCATCGCCACGGCCACCACGGCGACCGCGAGACTCAGCAGCGTCGGGAAGCGCGACACCGGCAGGTCCTCCCCGCGCCGCATCGCCCGCTCGCACCGCACCCAGTGGTTGACGGCCCGCAGCGCGCACAGCACACCGGCCGCCAGCAGCGCGAGCGCCAGACCCGCGCGGACGCCCCACGCCAGCTCCGGCAGGAACTGGTCCACCGCGAAACCGCCGCCGATCAGGGCGAGAGCCGTCCGGATCCAGGCGAGGAACGTCCGCTCGTTGGCGAGCGAGAAGCGGTAGTCGGGGGTGTCGCCCTCCTCGCGGATCCGCTGCGGAGCGAACCACGACCGCAGACTCTGCACAAAGTCGTTCACGTACGGACCCTATCCGCCGCTTCGGGGCCCGCCCCGGCGGTTCAGGACGCTGCCCGCAACGCCTTGAGCCGCCGGTAACTCTCCAGACCGTCCGGCACCCACGGCCAGTCGCCGAGCCGCTGCTCCAGCTCCGCGTCCGTGAGGAAGGTGTGCCAGGCGACCTCCTCCACCTGCGGACGCACCGGCAGCACGCACCGTACCCGGTACACGTACGACCACCAGCTGTGCCCGTCGCCCTCGTAGAGGAACGAGAACAGCGGCTCGGGACGGGGCAGCCCCGAGACGCCCAGTTCCTCCTCGGCCTCCCGCAGCGCCGCCTCGTCGTAGGACTCACCGGCGCCGACGACACCACCGACGAACATGTCGTAGTGGGAGGGGAAGACCAGCTTGGTGGCGGTCCTGCGGTGCACGAAGATCCTGCCGTCGGCGTCCCGGGCCTCGATGAAGACACAGCGGTGGCGCAGGCCCCGCGCGGTCGCCTCACCGCGCGGGGCCTGCCCCACGACGACGTCGTTCTCGTCGACGATGTCCAGGATCTCGTCAGAAGGTGTCATGCCCCTCATCCAACATCAGCCCGCTCACCCCCCGATGACAGGCGGCCCTCAGCGCGGCTGGAGGCTCTGCGTAGGGCGCCCGCCCACGGGCCCCTCCGGCATGGCCGGATGCAGCCCCAGCAGCACGATCCCCGCCACGATCGCCGCGAGCCCGGCCGCCTGCCCGGCCAGCGCGCCGGTGTCGGTACGCACCTGGTCGCCCAGGAAACCGATCCCGCAGGCGATCCCGGCCAGCGGCTGAGCCGCCGTCAGCGCGGGCAGGGACATCCGCAGCGGGCCCGTCTCGAAGGCGCTCTGCACGAGGATCAGCCCCGTCACCCCCAGCACCAGCACCGCGTACGGCTGCCAGCTGGTGAAGAGCCCCGCCCAGCCCCCCTCGGAGAACCGCTCCCCGGTGACCCGGGTGAGGGCGTCCTGGAGTCCGTACAGCAGCCCCGCCGCCACCGCGAGCAGCGCGGGGGAGACCCCCGACCGCGACCGCTTGGCGAACGCCGTCAGCAGCAGGGCCAGGCCCACCACGCCACCGATCACCAGCCAGTGCCGCAGCGGACTGGACACCGCCTGCCCGCCCTTCGGCTCGCCCGCCACCAGGAAGGCGGCGACCCCGCCGGCCAGCAGCCAGAGTCCGGCCCAGCCCTGCCGGCCCAGCCGCTGGCCGGTGCGGTGACGGGACAGGGCCATCGCGAAGAGCAGATTGGTGGCCAGGAGCGGTTCGACGACGGAGACCTCGCCCTTGCCGAGGGCCAGGGCGCCCAGCACCATGCCGCAGACCATCAGGCCGATACCCGCCATCCAGCTGCGCACCCGCATCAGATCGAGCAGCAGCCGGGGCGAGAGGTAGTCGCTCTTCGGGGCACGGCGAGCGGCGGCCTGCTGCAGCACGAAGCCGAATCCCAGGCAGCAGGCGGCGCTCACGGAGAGCACGAGGACCAGCACCGACACGCTTCGCCACCCCGAGTCAGGCCGGAAGAGGGTGATTTGTACCGACGATAGCGCCTGGAGGCCCTGTATGCGGGCAGAGTGCCGCCGACCGGGCGGTTGACGCCGGGACGACCGGTGCCGAAGATCTGACGCACGAGTAACTTCGCGAGCGGCCGCGGGTGACGTGCGGTCCTTGCGCCGGACCGCGGCCCGGTCGCCCCGACAAGGATGGAACCCATGGCGTACGACGCTGATGTGATCGTGATCGGGGCAGGACTCGCGGGGCTGGTCGCCACCGCGGAACTGGTCGACGCGGGCCGTTCGGTCCTTCTGCTCGACCAGGAACCCGAGCAGTCACTCGGCGGTCAGGCGCACTGGTCCTTCGGCGGCCTCTTCCTCGTCGACTCCCCCGAACAGCGCCGGATGCGGATCAAGGACAGCCATGAGCTGGCCCTCCAGGACTGGTTCGGGACGGCCGGCTTCGACCGCGAGGAGGACCACTGGCCGAAGAAGTGGGCCGAGGCGTACGTCGACTTCGCCGCCGGTGAGAAGCGCTCCTGGCTGCACGCTCAGGGCCTGCGGTTGTTCCCCGTCGTCGGCTGGGCCGAGCGCGGCGGCTACGACGCGAACGGCCACGGCAACTCCGTCCCCCGCTTCCACATCACCTGGGGCACCGGCCCCGGCGTCGTCGCTCCCTTCGAGCGCCGGGTGCGGGAGGGCGTCGCCAAGGGCCTCGTCAGCTTCCGCTTCCGCCACCGCGTCACCGGCCTCGGCCGCACCGGGGGCGCCGTCGACACCGTGAGCGGCGAGATCCTGGAACCCAGCGACGCGCCCCGCGGCACGGCGAGCGGCCGGGAGACCGCCGGCGCCTTCGAGCTCAGGGCCCAGGCGGTGATCGTCACCTCGGGCGGCATCGGCGGCAACCACGACCTCGTACGCAAGCAGTGGCCCGAGCGGCTCGGCACCCCGCCCGCGAAGATGCTCTCCGGCGTCCCCGCCCACGTCGACGGGCTGATGCTCGGCATCACCGAGGACGCGGGCGCCCACCACATCAACCGCGACCGGATGTGGCACTACACCGAGGGCATCGAGAACTGGAACCCGATCTGGGCCGCGCACGGCATCCGGATCCTGCCCGGCCCGTCCTCGCTCTGGCTGGACGCCCGCGGCAAGCGGCTGCCCGTCCCGCTGTTCCCCGGTTTCGACACGCTCGGCACCCTCGAACACATCATGCGCAGCGGCCACGACTACACCTGGTTCGTCCTGGACCAGAAGATCATCGGCAAGGAGTTCGCCCTCTCCGGTTCCGAGCAGAACCCCGATCTGACCGGCAAGTCCGTCCGGGACGTGATCGGACGGGCCAGGGCGGACGTGCCGGGACCGGTGAAGGCGTTCATGGACCAGGGCGTGGACTTCGTCGTCGAGAAGGACCTCGGCGCCCTGGTCCGCGGCATGAACGCCCTCACCGGCGAAGCGCTCATCGACGAGGACGACCTGCGCCGCGAGATCACCGCCCGCGACCGGGAGATCGCCAACCCCTTCACCAAGGACCTCCAGATCACCGCGATCAGGGGCGCCCGCACCTACCTCGGCGACAAGCTCATCCGTACGGCCGCCCCGCACCGCATCCTCGACCCCAAGGCCGGTCCGCTGATCGCCGTACGGCTCAACATCCTCACCCGCAAGTCGCTCGGCGGACTGGAGACGGACCTGTCCTCCCGGGTCCTCACCGCCGACGGCAGCCCGCTGGCCGGGGTGTACGCCGCCGGCGAGGCGGCCGGGTTCGGCGGCGGCGGGGTGCACGGCTACCGCTCCCTGGAGGGCACCTTCCTCGGCGGCTGCATCTTCTCCGGCCGGGCGGCGGGGCGCGCGGCCGCGGCGACGGTCGGATAGAGCGGCGGGCGGCGGGCCGCCCAAGGCCCCGCGCGCGTCCGTCCGGTGGGGTTCCGGACCCGGAACCGTGCCGAGGCGCCGGATCCGGGCATGGGAAGAAGATGCCAGGAGTAGCCGAACCCGTCATCAAACTCGTCCGGCGCACCACCGAGCCCGTGGCTGCGCAGACCCTGCGTTCCACGGGCGCGGCGGTGATCGCCTATGCCGTGGCAACCGCGACACTGACCGAGCCCGCACCCCTGACCGCACCGCTGACCGCGCTGCTCGTCGTCCAGGTGACCCTCTACGCCACCGTCAACATGTCGGTCAAGCGAGTGGTGTCCGTCATTGTCGGCGTCCTCATCGCGAGCGGCTTCAGCGCCCTGGTCGGCATTTCCTGGTGGAGCCTGGGGCTGACCATCTTCACCGCGCTGATCATCGGCAGACTGGTCCGCGTCGACGAGTTCGTCCCCGAGGTGGCGATCAGCGCCATGCTCGTCCTCGGCGTCACCTCACAAACCGCGCGGTCCAGCATGGCGTGGGAGCGCGTGTACGAGACACTCATCGGCGCCGGTGTGGGCCTGCTGTTCAACCTGCTGTTCGCCCCGCCCGTGTGGGTGCAGACCGCGGGCACGTCCATCGACGGACTGGCCCGCCAGATGGGGCAGATGTTCCGCGACCTGGGCAGCGCCCTCGCCCATCCGGTGACCGTCCCGGAGGCGGCCGACCGGCTGCACCGGGCACGCCGTCTCGACCACGACATCGTCGAGGTGGACGCCTCCCTGCGGCAGGCCGAGGAAAGCCTGATGTACAACCCGAGGGTGCGGCAGGGGCTGCTGCACCGGGTGGTGCTGCGCACCGGTCTGGACACGCTGGAGATCTGCGCGGTCGTCGTGCGGGTGCTGTCCAGGACGCTGACCGACCTCGCCAAGGACCGGGTCGACGAACCCCTCTTCCCCGCCGAGGTCGCCGGGCACATCACGGAGCTGTTCGAACAGATGGCGGGGGCCATCGAAAGCTTCTCGGTGCTCATCACCACCCCGGTGGCCGCCAGCGCCGAGGAGGCCGAGGAGCGGCTCACCGACGCGCTCACCGCCAGCCGGACGACCCGCGACCTGGTGGCCGACATGCTGCTGGCCGCCGTCCAGGAGCATCCCAGGAAGTGGCAGCTGCACGGGGCCCTGCTCGCCGAGGTCGACCGCATCCTGGACGAGCTCGACATCGAGAAGCGCGCCGAGCGTCTGGGCCAGGAGCTCGACCGCCGTTCGGCCGAGCTGCACCAGCGCCACCCCCGGCTGCTCGCGTTCCGGCGCCGGCTGGGCCTCGTGAAGGGCGCGAACCGGGAGAGGGCGGAGGCGGAGGTGCTGTGAGGACGGAGCCGGTCAGACCGGTTCGATGAGTTCGACGACCCGGAACCGTTCCGCCACGACCAGGGTGTCGTCGTCGACCGTGAACTCCGGGTCGCCGAGCGCCTCGCGCATCTCCTCGCTGTGCCAGAACCGCTCGTGGCTCTGCCGCCACCCGGCCACCGAGGTGTCGCCCTCGCCCTCGTCGAGCACGTGCCGCAGGTCGACGTCGCCGAGCCGCAGGATCCGCACCTCCGTGATCTCCAGCACCGCGATCTCCCGCCCGGCCGAGTCGATCAAGGCGGACCGCTCACCCACGGGCGGCGGCTCCTCCTTCTCCATCTGGTACTCCACGAGCAGTCCGGTCGTCGACACCTTCCGGCCGTCGAGCACCGCGGCGACGAGCTGATCGCGCAGCGGACCGGGGAAGACGAGGAGGAAGGGCTTGAGCGCTTCACGGTTCGGCATGGCGCAAGTGTGGCATTCGCCGTCCGCCCGCGGCGGGGAGATCTGACGGGACGGTGACGGACCGCCGTCGCCCCTGGCGTCCGGCGGTCCGGAGTGCTCGAATCGACGGGTGAACAGTTCCTCTTCCGCCGCGGAACCGGACAGGGCGGCGCAGGGCCCCGATCCGGACGGTACCGGCGCACCCGTGGGCCGCCGGCTCGTCCTGACGATGCTCGGCCTCGGCGCCGCCGGGCTCGTCGCCGCCCCCGTACTGCAACGGACCCTGGAATCCGGCCTGGGCGCGCTCTCCACCAAGGACCCCACCGGACTGACGGGACTGCTGCCCAACGGCGGCGGCTTCCGCTACTACTCCGTCGCGACGTCCGTACCGAAGAAGAGCGCCGCCGACTACCGGCTGACCGTCGACGGCCTGGTCGACCGCCCGGCCTCGTACACCCTGGGCGCCCTCCAGCACATGGAGCAGACCCGCATGGTCCGGGACGTCCAGTGCGTCACCGGCTGGCGCGTGCCCGAGACGCCCTTCGAGGGCGTACGGCTCTCCGCCCTGCTGGACGCGGCGGGGGTGAGGCCCGGGGCGAAGGCCGTCCGCTTCACCTGCTTCGACGGCGCGTACAGCGAGAGCCTCACCCTCGACCAGGCCCGCCGGGCCGACGTGCTGGTCGCGCTGCGGATGCGGGACGAGCCGGTGTCCCACTCCCACGGCGGGCCGGTCCGGCTGTACGTGGCCCCGATGTATTTCTACAAGTCCGCGAAATGGCTGTCCGGGATCACCGTCACGGACTCGGTTCGCCCCGGTTACTGGGAGAAGCTCGGATATGACGTCGACGCCTGGGTCGGCCGGTCCAACGGCCGCGACGATGCCCCCACCATCTGAAACGGCCGGCCGGGTACGACGTTTCAGCGGTCCGGTGCGCTGGGTGCACCGCACCACGGCCGGGCTGATGCTCGTGTGCGTGGCGTCGGCGGCCTGTCTGTACGTGCCGCAGCTCGCCGAACTCGTCGGGCGCCGCCACCTCGTGGTCACCGTGCACGAGTGGTCCGGGCTGCTCATCGCCGTACCGTTGCTGACCGGACTCGTCTCGCGGTCCCTGCGGGCCGACCTGGGCCGGCTCAACCGCTTCGGGCCGCACGACCGGCAGTGGCTGCGGGCGGTACGCCGCCGTGATGACCGGCCGGCATCCCGCCCGGCCGGGAAGTTCAACGCCGGACAGAAGCTGTACGCGGCCTGGATCGCGGGAGCGGTGCTCGTGATGGCGGGCACCGGGCTGCTGATGTGGTTCACCGGGCTCGCGCCGCTGATGTGGCGGACCGGCGCGACGTTCGTCCACGACTGGCTGGCGCTCGCCGTCGGCATCGTGCTGGGCGGACACATGGCGATGGCGCTCGCCGACCCGGAGGCACGCCGTGGCATGCGCACCGGGTCGGTCGAGCGCCAGTGGGCCCGTCGCGAGCACCCGCTGTGGCGGGAGCCGGGGGAAGGGTCCCTAGAGGATCAGTGACAGCAGCAGGATGAAGGCCAGGGAGACCACGGAGATGATGGTCTCCATCACCGACCAGGTCTTCACCGTCTGGCCGACGTCCATACCGAAGTACTCCTTCACCAGCCAGAACCCCGCGTCGTTGACGTGGCTGAAGAAGAGCGAGCCCGCGCCGACGGCGAGGACCAGCAGGGCGGCGTGCGAGGTCGACATGTCGGCCGCCAGCGGGGCGACCAGACCGGCCGCCGAGATGGTGGCGACCGTCGCCGAGCCGGTCGCGAGGCGGATGCCCACGGCGATCAGCCAGCCGAGCAGCAGCGCGGGGATCGACCAGTCCTCGGAGAACTCCAGGATCATCTGGCCGACACCGGCGTCGATCAGCGTCTGCTTGAAGCCGCCGCCGGCGCCGACGATGAGCAGCACACCGGCGATCGGGGCGAGGGACTTCTCCACGGTGGTGGAGAGCCGGCCCTTGGTGAAGCCGGCCGCGCGGCCCAGCGTGAACATGCCCACGATGACCGCCGCGAGCAGGGCGATGAGGGGCGAGCCGATCACATCGGTGACCCGCTGGAGCCCCTGCTCCGGGTCGTCCACCACGATGTCGACGAGGGCCTTGGCCAGCATCAGGACGACGGGCAGCAGGATCGTCGCCAGGGTGGCGCCGAAGCTCGGCCGGCGGTCCAGGTCCTCGGACGGGCGCTGCGGGATCATCTTCTCCGGCGCCTTGATGTCCACCCAGCGGGCGGCGTAACGGGAGAAGACCGGACCGGCGATGATCACCGTCGGGATGGCGACCAGGACACCGAGGGCCAGGGTGACGCCCAGGTTGGCGCCGAGGGCGTCGATCGCCACCAGCGGACCGGGGTGCGGGGGGATGAGCCCGTGCATCACGGACAGGCCGGCCAGGGCCGGGATGCCGATCCGCATCAGGGAGTAGTTGCCGCGCTTGGCGACGAGCAGCACCACCGGGATCATCAGCACGATCCCGACCTCGAAGAACAGCGGCAGACCGATGATCGAGGCGATCAGGACCATGGCCCACGGCATGGCCCGGTTGCTCGTCCTCGCGAGGATCGTGTCGACGATCTGGTCCGCGCCGCCGGAGTCGGCGAGCAGCTTGCCCAGGATCGCGCCGAGCGCGATGAGGACGCCGACGCCCGCGACGGTGGAGCCGAGGCCCGTGGTGAAGCTGGCTATCGTCTTCGCCGGCGCCGCGCCGGCGAACGAACCGAGCGCCAGCGAGCCGATGGTGAGCGCGAGGAACGCGTGCATCTTGAACTTGGTGATGAGCAGGACGATGACGGCGATGCCCGCCAGGACGGCGATGCCCAACTGCGCGTTGCCGGCCGAAGTGATCGGTTCGACGGCGTCCGCTGCCAGCATCTCGACGCTGAGACTGGTCACGGTGAATCCTTAGGTATCGAGCCGGCGCAACGCGGCGACAGCTCGCTGGGTGATTTCCTCGGGGGTGCCGGACACATCCACCGCGACGCCGGCTTCGTCGTCCTCGAGGGGCTGGAGGGTGGCGAACTGCGAGTCGAGGAGGGCGGTCGGCATGAAGTGGTTCTTGCGGGCCGCCATCCGCTCCTCGATGAGCGACCGGTCGCCGCTCAGGTGGAGGAAGACGGCACCGGGGGCCTCGCCGCGCAGCCGGTCGCGGTAGGAGCGCTTCAGCGCCGAACTGCTGACCACGCCGCCGAGCCCCGCCCGGCCGTGCGCCCACTGCCCGATCGCGTCGAGCCAGGGCCAGCGGTCCGCGTCGTCCAGCGGGATGCCGGCCGACATCTTGGCGATGTTCGCCGGGGGATGGAAGTCGTCGCCCTCGGCGTACGGAACGCCCAGTTCGGCGGCGAGCAGGGGACCGATCGTGGTCTTGCCGGTCCCTGCGACGCCCATCACCACGATGACGTGGGGGGTGCTCATTACGGTGCCTCGCTGTCTTCTTCGATGTCGTCCTCGACATCGGTCCGTCGCGCTACTGAAACCCATACGTACGACTTATTCAAGATGGTGTGACGTAAACGTCGTACTTTTTCTTGGGCGGGCGGGCTCTCCGGGGAGGTCCCCGTACTCTTGGGCCATGACCACACAGGCCCAGGGGCTGCATACACATGTGCTGGACACCCTGGGGCTGGAGATCGCCGCGGGTGAGCACCCGCCCGGTCAGGTCCTGCGTACGGACGAGCTCGCCCAGCGCTTCGACGTCTCGCGCACGGTCGTGCGCGAGGTGATCCGGGTGCTGGAGTCCATGCACCTGGTCGAGTCCCGCCGCCGCGTCGGCGTGACCGTCCGGCCGGCCGAGGCGTGGAACGTCTACGACCCGCAGGTCATCCGGTGGCGGCTGGCCGGAGCCGACCGCCCGCGGCAGCTGCGCTCACTGACCGTCCTGCGCTCGGCGATCGAACCCGTCGCCGCCTCGCTCGCCGCCCGCCACGCCAGCCCCCAGCAGTGCGCCGAGCTCACCGAACGGGCCCTCGGCATGGTCGCGACCTCGCGCGGCCAGCAACTGGAGGGGTACCTGGAGCACGACATCGCGTTCCACCGCATCGTCCTCAACGCCTCGGGCAACGAGATGTTCGCGCGCCTCGGCGACGTGGTCGCCGAGGTCCTCGCGGGCCGCACCCACCACCAGGTGATGTTCGAGGACCCCGACCCGGCGGCCGTCACCCTCCACGTCCGGCTCGCCGAAGCGGTACGCGAGGGCGACGCCGCGGCGGCGGAGCGGCTGACGAAGGAGATCGCGGTGGGCGCCCTGCACGAACTGGACGTCCTCGCGCCCTGATCCGGCTCGCCTACGGCGTGACGTGCCGCAGCCGCGCGGCCGCGGCGGCCAGCATCATCTCCAGCGCCGCCGGATAGCCGCTGCGGCTCATCTCCGCGACCAGCACGGGCGCGGTCGCCGCGATGTTCGGGTGGGTGTGCGCCGGCTGGCGGGCGTAGATCTCCGGCCAGGCCTGCGCCTCCTGTGCCCTGGCCTGTTCCGGGAGCGTCAGCGTCGACGCGTCCAGCGCCGCGAACGACAGCGTCAGATCGACGTAGACGTGGTAGATCCGCACCGCCTCGGCGTCCGGGAACCCCGCGCCCCGCAGCACCCCGAGGATCGCCTCCACCGACCGGATCTCGTGCGTACGGCCGGTCACCCGCGCGCAGGTCAGCATCGCCGCCTGCGGGTGAGCCAGGTAGTCCGCGTGCATCCGCAGTCCCAACGACCGGAGGTCGGACCGCCATTCACCCGTCGGCCGCCAGGTGCGCAGCGTCCGGCCGATCAACTCGTCGGCCACCGCGAGCAACAGCTGGTCCGTGTCGCGGAAGTACCGGTAGAGCGCGCTCGGATCGCACCCCAGCGCGGCGCCGAGCCGGCGCACGGTGAGCGCCGCCGCCCCGTGCTCGCCGATCAGCCGCAGCGCGGTCTCCACGATCAACTGCTCCGAGAGCACCGTGCCCTGCTTGGTGGGACGCCGCCGGCGCCTCGCCCCCTCCGGCACCACCCGCTCGATCGCGTTCATGGCGGCACCTTATGACAACAGCGTTGACCTGTGGAACCCCCGAGGAGTTCGATGTGCCGCCATCGGGGCCGAAAAGCGCCCCTCGGTGAAGGAGCGACCGTGACGTCCTCTCGTACGCGCTACCGCGATGAACCACCCGGACCGGCGCAGCAGCCCGCGGCCCTGCGCAAGAGCCTCGGTGTGGTCGACGGGTTCGCCATCGCGGCCTCGTCGACCGCGGCCACCACCAGCATCGGTATCGGGCTCGGCGTCACCGCCGGCGCCGTCGGGCTGCACCTGCCGGTCATCATGCTGCTCGCCTTCCTGCCGATCCTGGGCATCGCGAGCGCCTACTCCCGGCTCAACCGGGTCGAGCCGAACATGGGCAGCGGCTACGTCTGGGTCGGCCGCTCCCTGAGCCCCTGGCTCGGCTTCCTCGTCGGCTGGATCGGCATCGTCTCGACGGTCGTGTTCCTCGCCTACACCACCACCGTCACGGGCTCCGCCCTGCTCCAGCTCGCGGGGGAGGGCGGGCTGCACAGGGTGGCAGGACTCCGGCTCGACCCGGACTCCAACGCCCAGTCGACCGTGCTCGGCATCGTGGTCCTGGTCGCCGTCACCTTCACCGCGATCACCGGCATCCGTTCGGCCGCCAACCTCCAGAAGTACCTTCTCGTCTTCGAGTACGCCGTACTGCTCGGCTTCTGCGGATACGGCCTGTTCGCCGGCCCCCACCCCTTCAGCCTCGACTGGATCAATCCGCTCACCATTCCCTCCGGACAACAGCTCGCCCAGGGCCTCCTGCTCTCCGTCTTCTGCTTCTGGGGCTTCGAGTCCACCTTCAGCGTCACCGAGGAGATCCGCGATCCGCAGGACGCCTCCAAGGCAGGGTTCCTCACGCTCTTCACGATGCTGGGCCTGTTCCTGCTCGGCTCCTTCGCCTTCCAGCGGGTCCTGTCGCTCGACGAGCTGACCACCCACGGAGCCCAGGGGCTCACCTACTTCGGCGACCGGCTTGCCGACCGGCCGATCGCCGCGCTTCCGCTGATCGCGCTCACCTTCTCGGCCGTCGCCTCGCTGCAGTCCGGGGTCATACCGACCGTTCGCGGCATGTTCGCGATGAGCCGGGACCGCACGCTCGGACCGCTCTGGACCAAGGTCAGCCCGCGCTACGGAACCCCCGCCGCCGGAACCGTCGTGATCGGCTGCGTCGCCGCGGCCGTCGCCGTCCTCTCGCTCGTCATCCCGAAGGTCGGTGACCTGATCCTGGCGTCCGTGAACGCCATCGGGGTCGTCGTCGCCCTCTACTACGCCCTCACCGCGCTGGCCGCAGCGGCGCGCTTCCGCGGCGCGTTCCGCGAGAGCCGGTCCCTGGCGGTGCGGGCGGTGGTGCTCCCCGTGACCAGCGCCCTCGTCCTGCTCGCGCTCGGCGGGTACCTCTGCTGGACCTTCGCCACCTCCGCCGACCACTTCGAGGTCAGCCCGGACAACGGCTGGTTCATGCTCCTGTGCCCGGCCGTCATGCTGCTGACCGGCGTCGTCGCGGCGGGCTGGGCCAAGTGGGCCAGGAAGTCCCCGTACTTCGTCACCGGCCGGTCCGTGGCGCCGGACGCGCTCGCCGAGCCCGCCCCCGGCCCGGCCTGACACCCACCCACACCCGCTCCCACCACCTCCCGACGGAACGGAACCACCATGCCCCGCACCCCCGCCGATCTGGTCTTCACCGGCGGCCCCGCCCACACGATGGACGCCGCCCGCACCCGCGCGACCACCGTCGCCGTCACCGGCGACCGCATCACCGCGGTCGGCCACGACGAGGTCCGCGAACTCATCGGCCCCCGCACCGAGGTGGTCGATCTGACCGGACGCCTCCTCCTCCCCGGCTTCCAGGACGCCCACATCCACCCGGTCGCCGCCGGGCAGGAACTCGCGCAGTGCGATCTGACGGACGCCGACGACGCCCCCGCCACCCTCGCCGCGGTACGGGCCTACGCCGACGCGAACCCGGAGCGTGAGTGGATCACCGGCGGGGGCTGGTCCATGGACGCCTTCGCCGGAGGCGCCCCCACCCGGCAGCAGCTCGACACCGCCGTGCCCGACCGCCCCGCCTGCCTGGTCAACCGCGACCACCACGGCGCCTGGGTCAACAGCCGGGCCCTCGCCCTCGCCGGCATCACCGCGCGGACCCCCGACCCGGCCGACGGCCGCATCGAACGCGACGGCCGCGGCGAACCCACCGGACTCCTCCAGGAGGGCGCCATGGACCTGGTCGCCCGCCACGCCCCCCGGTCGACGGCCGCCGACCGGCTCGCCGGCCTCCTCCGCGCCCAGCGCCTGCTCCACGCGTACGGCATCACCGCCTGGCAGGACGCCATCATCGGCGCCTACGGCCCGATGGACGACGTCGCCGACGCCTACCTCACCGCGGACCGGGACGGCTCGCTCACCGCCCGCGTCACCGGAGCCCTGTGGTGGGACCGCGAGCGCGGGAGCGAGCAGATCCCCGGACTCGTCGCCAGGCGCGAGGCGTCGGCCGGCCGGAACTTCCGCGCCGGATCGGTGAAGATCATGCAGGACGGGGTCGCGGAGACCGGCACCGCCGCCCTCCTCGCCCCGTACCTCGACGCCTGCGGCTGCGTCACCTCCCACAGCGGCACCAGCTTCGTCGACCCCCTCGAACTGCGCCGGTACGTCACCGAGCTGGACGCCCTCGGCTTCCAGACCCACTTCCACGCGCTGGGCGACCGGGCGGTGCGCGAGGCCCTGGACGCCGTCGAGGCCGCCCGCGCCGCCAACGGACGCACCGACACCCGGCCCCATCTCGCCCACCTCCAGATCGTGCACCCCGACGACATCCCCCGTTTCCGCGCGCTCGGCGCCACCGCCAACATCCAGCCGCTCTGGGCCGCCCACGAACCCCAGATGGACGAACTGACCATCCCCTTCCTCGGCCGCGAACGGGCCGCGCTGCAGTACCCGTTCGCCGCGCTGCTGCGCTCCGGCGCCACGGTCGCCGCGGGCTCCGACTGGCCCGTCAGCAGCGCCGATCCGCTGCACGGCGTCCACACCGCCGTCAACCGCGTCGTGCCCGGCAAAGACGGCCCGGTCTTCCTCCCGGAGCAGCGCATCTCCCTGACCGAGGCACTGGCCGCGTACACGGCGGGCTCGGCGTACGTGAACCACCTGGACGACACCGGCAGCATCCGGGCCGGCGCCCTCGCCGACCTGGTGGTCCTGGACCGCGACCCCTACGCCGCACCGCCCGGGGAGATTGCCGGCGCACGGGTCCTGGCCACGTACGTGGGCGGCCGCCGCGTGTACGGGGACTGACCGCGGGACGCCGGGCAGTACGGTGGTGCGCCAACGCGGCGCACCACCCGCGGCCCCCCGCACCGCGTACGGTTGTTCGTGATCGATCTCAGGAGAAGTCGTGAATCGATCTCAGGGAACGTCGGGAAAGGGAGACCACGGGAATGGCGCAGCACGTACAAGGGGTCATCGCACCGGGAAAGAACGAGCCGGTACGGGTCGAGACGATCGTGATTCCGGACCCCGGTCCCGGTGAGGCCGTGGTGAAGATCCAGGCGTGCGGCGTCTGCCACACCGACCTGCACTACAAGCAGGGCGGCATCAGCGACGACTTCCCCTTCCTCCTCGGCCACGAGGCCGCGGGCGTCGTGGAGTCCGTCGGCGACGGCGTCACCGACGTCGAGCCGGGCGACTTCGTCGTCCTCAACTGGCGGGCCGTGTGCGGACAGTGCCGCGCCTGTCTGCGCGGCCGCCCGTGGTACTGCTTCGACACGCACAACGCGAAGCAGAAGATGACCCTGCTGGACGGCACCGAGCTGTCCCCGGCCCTCGGCATCGGCGCCTTCGCCGAGAAGACCCTCGTCGCCGCGGGCCAGTGCACCAAGGTCGACCCCGAGGTCTCCCCGGCCGTCGCCGGTCTCCTCGGCTGCGGCGTGATGGCGGGCATCGGCGCCGCGATCAACACCGGCCAGGTCGGCCGCGGCGACTCCGTCGCGGTCATCGGCTGCGGCGGCGTCGGCGACGCGGCGATCGCGGGCGCACGGCTGGCCGGCGCGGCGAAGATCATCGCGGTGGACATCGACGACCGCAAGCTGGAGACGGCGAAGAAGATGGGTGCCACGCACACCGTCAACTCCCGCTCCACCGACCCGGTCGAAGCCATCCGCTCGCTCACCGGCGGCAACGGCGCCGACGTCGTCATCGAGGCGGTCGGCCGCCCCGAGACGTACAAGCAGGCGTTCTACGCCCGCGACCTCGCGGGCACCGTCGTCCTCGTCGGCGTCCCCACCCCGGAGATGCGGCTCGAACTCCCGCTGCTGGACGTCTTCGGCCGCGGCGGCTCGCTCAAGTCGTCCTGGTACGGCGACTGCCTGCCCTCGCGCGACTTCCCGATGCTTATCGACCTGCACCAGCAGGGCCGCATCGACCTCGGCGCGTTCGTCACCGAGACCTGTCGCCTCGGCGACGTCGAGCAGGCCTTCGCCCGGATGCACGACGGCGACGTCCTGCGCTCGGTGGTGGTCTTCTGATGACCGCCCGCATCGACCACCTCGTCACCTCCGGCACCTTCGCCCTCGACGGCGGCGAGTGGGACGTCGACAACAACGTCTGGATCGTCGGCGACGACACCGAGGCGGTCGTCATCGACGCCGCGCACGACGCCGCCGCCATCGAGGCCGCACTCGGCGGACGCACGCTGCGCGCCATCATCTGCACCCACGCGCACAACGACCACATCGACGCCGCCCCGGCGCTCGCCGACGCCACCGGCGCGCCGGTCCTCCTCCACCCCGACGACCTGCCCCTGTGGAAGCGGACCCACCCCGACCGCGCACCGGACGGCGAACTGGCCGACGGTCAGGAGCTGCGCATCGCGGGCACGACGCTCACCGTCCTGCACACCCCGGGCCACGCCCCCGGGGCGGTCTGCCTGTACGCCCCCGAGCTGTCCACCGTCTTCACCGGCGACACGCTCTTCCAGGGCGGCCCCGGCGCCACCGGGCGGTCGTTCTCGCACTTCCCGACGATCGTCGCCTCGATCCGGGACCGGCTGCTCGCCCTGGACCCGGCGACCACCGTCCGCACCGGACACGGCGACTCCACGACCATCGGCGCGGAGGCCCCGCACCTGGACGAGTGGATCGCCCGCGGCCACTGAGAGCGGGAGTCACCCCTCCGGCCACGCGGAGAGCCGCAGCCCGCTCTCGAAGCGGCGCGGCTCTCCCGTGACCGGATCGGTGAACTCCAGGACCCTGGCGAGGAGTTGCAGCGGGCGCGAGAAGTCGTCGGGCGCCCCGTCCGCCTCGACCACCGGATAGACGGGGTCGTGGAGGAGCGGCAGCCCCAGGCTGTTCATGTGGACCCGCAACTGGTGCGTGCGCCCGGTGGCCGGCACCAGCCGGTAGCGGCCGAGCCCTCCCCGGTGCGCCGGCAGCTCGATCCGGCTCTCGCTGTTCGGCTCGCCCGCCTCCTCGCGGGCGGCGATCACCCCACGCTCCTTCACGATGCGGCTGCGCACGGTGCGGGGGAAGACCAGCCGGGGGTCGTACGGTGCCACCGCCTCGTACTCCTTGTGCACCAGGCGGTCCCGGAACAGCGTCTGGTACGCGCCCCGTTCCTCCGGCCGCACGACGAACAGGACGAGCCCGGCGGTCAGCCGGTCCAGCCGGTGGGCGGGCTGGAGCAGCGGCAGTCCCAGTTCACGGCGGAGCCGGGCCACCGCGGTCTCGGTGATGTGCCGGCCGCGCGGCGTCGTCGCCAGGAAGTGCGGCTTGTCCGCGACGACCAGGTGCTCGTCCCGGTGGACCACACCGACCGGGAAGGGCACGGGCTCCTCCGGTGCGAAGTCCCGGTGGAACCAGAGGTACCGGCCCGCCGTGTACGGCTCGTCGCCCGTCACCGCGCCCCCGACGGAGACGAACCGGCCCCCGGCGAGCATGGCGTCGACCCGCCCCGCGCCGATCGCGTCGGCGAACCGCGCCAGCAGGTGGTCACGGAGCGTCGGCCACCGCCCGTCCGGGTCCTCCGGGAGCCGTACCCGGACCGGATCGATCCCGTCGCGCTGGGGCAGGGGTGACGGCGGAGGCTTCGCGCGCCCTCTCACCGGGGCCCGCCGGCCGGCCCGCGGGTGCCCGTGGTGCTGGTTCTCATGGTGCCGGGCATCTTTCCACAGCGGCGGGGCCCGCAGGTGTGGCGGGCGCCGGTCCCCGAGGAACGCCGGCCGCCCGGGCCCGCAGCCGCCCGCGCCGCCGGCCGGAGCCGCGCCCTGCCCCGGCTCCGGGCCGGGGCACGGCAGGACAGGGCGCGGTGCGGATCAGCCCAGGGGCGAGAACACGAACGAGAATTCCGCCGGCGCCACGCCGAGCCGGTGCTCAGGCAGCACCCCCGGTCCGCAGGACTGCGAGCCGATGCCCTGCACCGCGTGGTCCAGGTTGACCCAGATGCGGTCCCCGGCCACCAGGTCCGGCCGGTGCTCCGCCGCGTCGAGCTGCTCGCTCGTCCAGCGCCGCGCGGTGAACCAGAACGGCGTGCCGCCCTCGGCCCGCAGCCCCGCACCGCCGGTGTCGGTCAGCTCCGCCCAGCGGACGTCGGCGCGCGCCCCGTTCTCCTGCGGCCTGACATAAGGGGTCTGGAGCGCGTCCACCTCCCTCTGCCACACCCCGAGCATCGCGGCGGCCCGGGTGTCCGGGTACGCCTCACCCGGCCCGCCCCCGAACCACCGCGCACCGCCGTACACAGCGGGCAGGCCGAACCGGATGCCGAGCCGGGGCAGCGGCACCCGCCAGTCCCCCTCCGGCACGACGGACACCGTCAGCCCGAGCCGGTCGCCGGCGGCCGTCCACCGGTACGTGCTCCGCAGCCCCAGGTCCCAGCCCGCCGGGGCCACCCGGGTCCGCACGGTCAGCGCGTCCCCGTCCGCCTCGACCGCGTCGACGCGGTGCCGCATCCGGTGCAGCCCCAGCTCGCGCCAGCGCAGCCCGTACCGCTCGTCCGGCTGCCACGGCGCCCCGTTGTCGTTGTCGGTGGGCGCCCGCCACACATCCAGCCTGAGCCCCTCCACCGGGATGCCCCCGATGCGCGTCGGAGCCCCGGTGGCCGCGTCGAAGACGCCCGGTCCCAGGGTGACCGTGCCACCGGACCGCACCGGGCGCTCACCGGCCGCCGGAGCGGGGACGGCCGGTGTGCCCGTCTCCACCTGCCCCCAGGCCACCACGTGTCCGCGTTCACCCCAGGCGGTGTCCTCGGCGAGCACCGCCCGGACCGTCCAGACGCCGTCGCCCGCGGCCTCGGGCGACACCTCGGCCGACGCGCCGGGGGCGAGCGCGGGCACCGCCAGGACGCCCGAGGCCACGGCCGCTCCGTCCACCTCGTGCGACCAGACGAATTCGAGGTGCTCCAGCCCGGCGAAGTCGTAGCCGTTGGTGACCGTGAACGCGCCGGCCGTGGCGCCCGGGCCGATCCGCACCGGCTCGATGACCTTCTTGTACTCGACGAGCCCGGGGGAGGGCGTGCGGTCCGGGAAGAGGAGGCCGTCACAGACGAAGTTCCCGTCGTGCAGCTCCTCGCCGAAGTCCCCTCCGTAGGCGAAGCCGTGCTCGGGATGGGCGAATCCGTGGTCGATCCACTCCCAGACGAAGCCGCCCTGGCAGCGCTCGTACCGCTCGAAGAGCCGCTGGTACTCGCTCAGGCCCCCCGGCCCGTTGCCCATGGCGTGCCCGTACTCGCACATGACGAAGGGCATCGCGCGGCGCCGGGCGTCGAGCTCCGCGTCGGCCCACGGCTCCTCCGCCCGCTTGCCGATCAGTTCGACCTCGGCGTGCGTGGGGTACATCCGTGAGTACAGATCGACGTCCTTGCAGGAGAGGTCGCCCTCGTAGTGCAGCAGCCGCTCCGGGTCGCGTCCCCTGATCCACTCGGCCATCGCCGTCAGGCCGCTGCCCGAACCGCACTCGTTGCCCAGCGACCAGATGATCACCGAGGCGTGGTTCTTGTCGCGCTCGACCATGCGGGCCGCCCGGTCGAGCAGCGCGGGGGTCCACCGCTCGTCGTCGACCGGGTTGCCCCGCCACTCCAGGTCGACGAAGCCATGCGTCTCCAGATCGCACTCGTCGATCACCCAGAGCCCGAGCTCGTCGCACAGGTCGAGGAACGCGGGGTGCGGCGGGTAGTGGCTCGTCCGCACCGCGTTGATGTTGTGCCGCTTCATCAGCACCAGATCGCGTCGCATCGTCCGCGCGTCGACGGCCCGCCCCGTCTCCGGGTGGAACTCGTGCCGGTTCACCCCGCGGAACAGCAGCCGCCTGCCGTTGACCTTGATGACGCCGTCCTCGACGGCGACCGTACGGAAGCCGATCCGCAGGGGCGTCCGCTCGCCGGGCGTGACCAGCTCCGCGTCGTACAACCGGGGCGTCTCGGCGGTCCACGGCTCGACCGGCAGGGTCACGGACTCGCCCGCGGCGATGTCGACACCCAGCTCGGGCACGAGGACCCGGCCCTCGGCTCCCTCGCACTCCACGCGCAGCGTCCCGGAGCCGTCCCGGTGGTCGTAGCCGGCGTGCACGAAGAAGTCCCGGGCGGCCCCCGGCGGACGGTGCAGCAGCGTGACCTCACGGAAGATGCCGGGCAGCCACCACTGGTCCTGGTCCTCCAGATAGCTCCCCGACGACCACGCGTGCACCCGGACGGCGAGCACGTTCTCGCCGGGGTTCAGCAGGTCGCCCACGGCGAACTCGTGCGGCAGCCGGGACCCCTTGAAGTCGCCCAGCTCCCGCCCGTTGAGCCAGACCCGTGCGCAGGACTCCACCCCGTCGAAGCGGAGCACGGTCTCACCGCCGTCGGGCCGGCCCGCCGGCAGAGTGAAGGTCCGCAGATGGTCACCGGTCGGGTTCTCGGACGGCACCCGGGGCGGATCGACCGGGAAGGGGTAGACGACGTTCGTGTACGCGGGCGCGCCACCGGCCCCCTGCAGCACCCAGTGGCCGGGCACCGCGACCGTGCCCCACGAAGAGGCGTCGAACCCCGGCCGGGCGAAGGATTCGTCCTCGGTCCCGGCTCCGGGCGAGAGCCGGAAGGCCCACTCGCCGTTCAGGGACATCCGCCAGGCATCGGACGTCGCGTACCAGGCCCGCGGCGCGAGTCCGCCGGTACCCGGGCTCGGGTCCTCGTACCAGGGCAGCGTGTCGGTGTCGGTGCGGCTCATGGTTCTCCTCGCTCGGAAAGACCCTTCTCCGAGGCGACGTTAACCAGGAATGAACCGTTTCAACAAGGGTGGTGCGAACCCCTGGGGCATCTGCCCCCGGTCGTAGCGGGTGCGCCAGGAAGCACCGGACCCGCCGGTTCGCACGGCGTCACGCCCGGGCATCGCGCCGTCGGACGACAGGGGAAGACGGCTGATCCGACGGGCTCGCGGCGGGCCGGGGTGCGGAACGCCGTCCGCCCCGGTCGCGCGCCCGCCCCGCAACGCGAAGTGCCGACCAGGATCTCTCCTGATCGGCACTCGCTCTGTGTTGCTCTATGTGTCCGAGGGGGGACTTGAACCCCCACGCCCGATAAAGGGCACTAGCACCTCAAGCTAGCGCGTCTGCCATTCCGCCACCCGGACCAGGTGTCTGTCTCGCGGGCCCTGCCCGTTCCGACGTGGAAAACCATAGCAAACATCGGGGGGTGCTCGATCACGCCCCGGTCGTGTGACGGCGATGGGGCGACGGGCGGGCGGCCTTGGGTACGCGGGCCGGGCGCGGGAGGATGAGGGTTGAGCACCACAGCGACAGTGGAGGGAACCAGCGTGAGCGAGACCAAAGCGGCCAGGACCGGCTCGGGTGAGAGCGCCGAGAACGAGGTCGTCGACCTCTGTCGTGACCTGATCCGGATCGACACCAGCAACTACGGGGACCACTCGGGACCGGGCGAGCGGGCGGCCGCCGAGTACGTCGCGGAGAAACTCGCCGAGGTCGGGCTGGAGCCGCAGATCTTCGAGTCCCACAAGGGCAGGGCCTCCACGGTGGCGCGGATCGAGGGCGAGGACCCGTCCAAGCCGGCCCTGCTGATCCACGGCCACACCGACGTCGTGCCGGCCAACGCCCACGACTGGACGCACCACCCCTTCTCCGGGGAGATCGCGGACGACTGCGTGTGGGGCCGGGGCGCGGTGGACATGAAGGACATGGACGCGATGACCCTGGCGGTCGTGCGCGACCGGATGCGCAGCGGCCGCAAGCCCCCGCGCGACATCGTGCTCGCCTTCCTCGCGGACGAGGAGGCCGGCGGCACGTACGGGGCCCGGTATCTCGTCGACAAGCACCCGGACCTGTTCGAGGGCGTCACCGAGGCCATCGGGGAGGTCGGCGGCTTCTCCTTCACGGTCAACGAGAACCTGCGGCTCTACCTCGTCGAGACCGCGCAGAAGGGCATGCACTGGATGCGGCTGACCGTGGACGGCACGGCCGGCCACGGATCGATGACCAATGACGACAACGCGATCACCGAGCTGTGCGAGGCCGTGGGGCGGCTGGGGCGGCACACCTGGCCGGTGCGGGTGACCAAGACCGTGCGTTCCTTCCTGGACGAGCTGTCCGACGCGCTCGGCACCCCGCTCGACCCGGAGGACATGGACGCGACCCTGGCCAAGCTGGGCGGCATCGCCAAGATGGTCGGCGCGACCCTGCGCAACTCCGCGGCCCCCACCATGCTCGGCGCGGGCTACAAGGTGAACGTGATCCCCGGCCAGGCGACCGCTCACGTCGACGGCCGCTTCCTGCCGGGGTACGAGCAGGAGTTCCTGGCCGACCTGGACCGGATCCTCGGCCCGCGGGTCAGGCGCGAGGACGTGCACGGCGACAAGGCGCTGGAGACCGACTTCGACGGCTCGCTCGTGGACGCGATGCAGCTCGCGCTCAAGGCCGAGGACCCGATCGCGCGCGCGGTCCCGTACATGCTCTCCGGCGGTACGGACGCCAAGTCCTTCGACGACCTGGGCATCCGCTGCTTCGGTTTCGCCCCGCTGAAACTCCCGCCGGAGCTCGATTTCGCGGGCATGTTCCACGGCGTGGACGAGCGGGTTCCGGTGGAGGGTCTGAAGTTCGGTGCGCGGGTTCTCGACCGCTTCATCGACCACAGCTGACCCCCGTTCTTCCCCCGTATTCGCCAGCTTGTACGTAGCTAACTGGATCGAGTGAAAGGAACGGAGCGCTCGTAGCCCGTGTGCTTATTCCTCGTTACAGGTGATGCGGTCCGCGGCTGGGACCGCGTTTGCCAACTAGGAGGAATCATAATGATCAAGAAGATCGTCGCCGCTGCGGCAGTCACCAGTGGTCTGGTGCTCGCGGGTGCCGGCATGGCCGTCGCCGACTCCGGCGCCCAGGCTGCCGCCATCGGCAGCCCCGGCCTGCTCTCGGGCAATGTCGTCCAGGTTCCCGTCCACGTTCCGGTGAACGTGTGCGGCAACACGATCGACGTGATCGGTCTGCTGAACCCCGCCTTCGGCAACGTCTGCGTCAACAAGTGACGTTGCGCGTCAACCCGTAAGGGTTTGAGCCTGGTCGGCCCCGGAGCGCACGCCATGTGCTCCGGGGCCGCCGGGTCCCTTGCCCCCGCACGGTCAAGTCCGGGGGTATTCCGGAAGGCAGAAGGCAGGAAAAAACCTATGCGACAGGTCACGCGTAAAGGCCTGATCACCATGGCGGCCGCGGGCGGGGTGCTCGCGCTCGGTGGCGGTTACGCGCACGCCGACGCGGGAGCGTACGGCGGTGCGTCGAATTCCCCGGGGGCGCTCTCAGGGAATTCCGTACAGGTCCCGGTCGAGGTGCCGGTCAACGTCTGCGGCAACTCCGCGAACGTCGTGGGACTGCTCAACCCGGCGACGGGCAACGCCTGCGCGAACGGTACGGCCGCGAGCCGCCACGGTTCGACCGCCGGAGCCTCGGGCAGCCACGCCTCCGGCCACAGCCGGGCGTCGGACGACCGCGGTCAGCGGGTGCCGGCGGGCACCGGGAGGCACCGGGCCGGCGGTCACCACGGGGGCGGAGCGACCGCGGAGGGGGCCGCCAAGGGCTCACCCGGCCTGCTCTCGGGGAACCAGATCCAGGTGCCCGTCGACATCCCCGTGAACGCCTGCGGGAACAGCGTCACCATCGGTGGCCTGCTGAACCCGACCTCCGGCAACACGTGCGAGAACGACAGCACGCCGCCGGTCCCGGTCACCCACGAGGCGCCGCCGGCGCCCGAACCGCACACCGTCCCGAACGAGCCCGAGCCGCAGACCCCGCCGGCGCCGCACACGCCGCAACTCGCGCACACGGGAGCGGGCGGGCCCGACCTGCTCGTCCCGGCGGGCGCGGGTCTGCTGCTGGCCGGCGCGGGCACGGTGCTGTACCGCCGCGCCAGGGCCGCCGCCTGACGGCAGTGGACGGCACGGCGAAGGGAACGGGCCCCGCGGCAGCGGGGCCCGTTCCGTTTCACCAGGTGGCCCGCAGCTGGCGGATGATCCGCCGCCGCAGCCGCACCCGGCGGCTGCCGTCACGGCGCAGCGTCAGTCGGTCCAGCTCCCAGTGCCCGTACTCGGCATGGTCGGTCAACAGGCGGGCCGTCTCCTTCCGGGACACCCCGCGCGGCACGTACACATCGACAAATTCGTATTCCGGCATCGCATCTATTGTGCGGGCAGAGCCCGTGTACGGATAGCGTCTGCCCTATGTCTGATGCTGCGCAGCCCACCGCTGCCGAGGTACGCGCCGCCGCCGATGCGGTCAAAGCCGCGATCGACCACCACCTCGCGGCGGTCGAACGCCGGTCCGGGGACGACGACCCCGCTGTCTACGACGCGTTCAACGCACTGGCCGCTGCGGCCGAGGTCTACGACGAACTCCTCTACGACCGCCATGACGAGGTCACCCCGTTCGAGATTCCGGGGGTGGAGGACTCCCTGCCGCCGTACAGCGGCCCGGAGGAGCCGAACGCGATCAGCGTGCTGATCCGCCGCGACTACGCGGTGGTGGAGCCGCAGCGGCTGCTCGCCCAGGCGCAGCGCCTCGCCGACGTGGACCCCGAGGACCGCGGCGGTGAGGGCGCGGGGGTGGTCGGCAGCAGCGTCCACGCGGCGCTGGGGGTGCTCTTCGGCGAGTACGAGGCGGACGAGATCGCCTCCCGGCACACCGAGTTCGGTCTGGAGGAGGGCGACTCCACGCTGTGGGTCGCGGCCGCCGACGAGCTGCCGGAGCCGGGGGAGTGGCTCGGCGCCCCGTTCGACGACGCGGATCCGCAGCTGGTGGTCTGCCGCTTCGACGTCAGCGCCGTCTTCGACGAGGACGATCTGGACGAGGAGCTGGACGGTCTGGCGAGGGACAGGACCTGATCGCTCACGGTCACCCCTGACGGAGTCGTACCGGAGGGCCGGGCGGACGCGCGACGCGTCCCGCCCGCCCACCCCCGGCGTGAGGGGGGCCCCGGGCGGGGCCCCGCCGCCCCCGCGGGCCCCCACCCCCCCCCCGCGGGGGCCCCCCGGGG
>NZ_JBEXXO010000024.1:0-132166 GCF_040630435.1 Streptomyces sp. NPDC005803
CAAGGAACGGACGCTTCCTTCGTACTCACCCTCTCGGGCTTTCCTCCGGGCGCTTCCCTTCGGTCTTACGTTTCCGACTCTATCAGACTCTTTCGTGTCCGATTCCCGGTCGAAGCGGGTCTTGCTTTTCTCGCTTTCCAGTTCTTCGCTTTCGCGTTTCCCTTTCCGGCGAGTCCGACTCTATCAGATCCTTTCGGGCCTGATTCCCAGTCAGTGGGGCTTGTCCTCGCGGCCGTTGGGCCGTTCCGACGAGTGAGACATTAGCGGAATCCAGGGGCCCGACGCTAATCGGGTCACGTTCTTTCGAACGTGGATTCCTCATTCGCGCATGCGCACACAGAGAAAGGCGACTGTCGTCGCTCGCTCGTTCGTGGTTATTGCGGAATGGCTGTCCGGGGACCGACCGGGGTCGGCGCTCACGTCGGACAACTCGGAGCACACTACGGATGCGGAGGGGGCGTGTCAACCCCGGTCCTCGCCGGGGTGCGGTGGAAAGCGAGGCGGTAGTCCCGGGGGCTGGTGCCCACCTGGGTGGCGAAGTGCTGCCGCATGGTGATCTCGCTACCGAAGCCGGTGCGACGCGCCACCTCGGGCAGGGGGAGGTCGGTGCGCTCCAGCAGCTTCTGAGCTGCGGCGACGCGCTGGGTGATCAGCCAGCGCAGGGGGGTGGTCCCGGTGCTCGCCTGGAAGTGGCGGGCGAAGGAGCGCGGCGACATGCCGGCCCGGGCGGCCAGCTCCCCCACCGTGTGCGGTTCCGCCAGACGGGTCAGGGCGAAGGCGCGTACGGCGGCGAGCGTGTCGGCGTCGCGCTCGGTGTGCGGCGTCGGGTGCTCGATGAACTGGGCCTGTGTTCCGGTGCGGAAGGGTGCCGTGACCATCGCGCGCGCGATCGTCGCCGCGGCCTCGGCACCGTGGACCGTCCGTACGAGGTGGAGACAGAGATCGATGCCGGCCGCCGTGCCGGCGGACGTCCAGAGGTTGCCGTCGTGGATGAACAGGGCGTCCGGAACGACGGTGACGGCGGGGTGGTGGGTGCGCAGGAGGTCGGTGAGGTTCCAGTGGGTGACCGCCTGGCGTCCGTCGAGGAGGCCCGCCTGGGCCAGGGTGAAGGCTCCTCCGCACAGGGCCGCGATCGGTGTGCCGCGGGCGTGGGCGCGGCGCAGTGCGTCGAGTACCGGTTCCGGAGCCCGCGTCACATGGTCGTCCAGGCCGGGGACGACGATCAGGTCGGCGCGGGCCAGCCAGCTCAGCGTGCGGTCCGGGGCCAGGGAGAGGCCGCCGCGCAGCGGGATGGGAGCGGTGGTGGCCGCGGTGCGGCGCAGGACGAAGGGCGGGACGCCCCGGTCGGTACGGTCCACGCCCCAGACCTCCGTGATGACCGAGACGTCGAACGCACGGATGCCCGGGAAGGAGACGAGGGCGATCCGGGAGGGGGCGGCACGCGGCGCTCCGGTCGTGGGCATGGAGGCAGTAAAGCATCGATCGATGGCTTTTTGACCTCTGGGCGTCCGTGCGGTCGGGCGGCAGGATCGTGTCCATGGAGATCGCGGAGAACGCAGCGCTGGTCGTGGTGGACGTGCAGGTGGGATTCGAGGAGGAGGCGTACTGGGGGCCGCGGAACAACCCCGCGGCTGACGAGAACATCGCCGGGCTGATCGATGCCTGGCAGTCGAGCGGGCGTCCGGTCGTGTTCGTACGGCATGACTCGGTCAAGGCCGGTTCGCCGTTGCGGGTGGGGTATCCCGGCAATGACTTCAAGCCGTACGTGGAGGAGCGGCGGGGGAAGGGCGGCGGGGCGGAGCTGTTCGTCACGAAGAGCGTGAACTCGGCGTTCTACGGGACGCCCGATCTGGGGGCGTGGCTGGGGGCCGCCGGGGTGCGTCAGATCGTGGTGGCCGGGATCCAGACCAACATGTGCGTCGAGACGACGGCGCGGATGGCGGGGAACCTCGGCTACGAGGTGTTCGTCCCGCTCGACGCGACCCATACCTTCGACCTGGCCGGGCCCTGGGGCTGGACCGTGGGTGCGGAGGAACTGGCGCGGGCCACCGCCGTGTCGCTGCACGGCGGTGGGTTCGCGGAGGTGGTGCGCAGTGCGGAGCTGATCGCTGCCGCGCGCTAAGGGCTGTCCCGTAGCTCAGCCGTTGCCGGAGGCGAGCTCGCGGCTGCGGTCGCGGGCGGCTTCGAGGGCCGCGATGAGGGCGGCGCGTACGCCGTGGTTCTCCAGTTCACGGATGGCGCTGATGGTGGTGCCGGCCGGGCTGGTGACGGCTTCGCGGAGCTTGACCGGGTGCTCGCCGCTGTCGCGGAGCATCACGGCGGCGCCGATGGCGGCCTGCACGATGAGGTCGTGGGCCTGGGCGCGGGGCAGGCCGAGCAGGATGCCGGCGTCCGTCATCGCCTCGACGAGGAAGTAGAAGTAGGCGGGACCCGAACCGGAGAGGGCGGTGGCCGCGTCCTGCTGGGACTCCGGGACGCGCAGGGTTTTGCCCACCCCGCCGAAGATCGCCTCAGTAGTGGCGAGGTGATCGGTGGTGGCGTGGCTGCCGGCGGAGATGACGGACATGCCCTCGTCGACCAGGACGGGGGTGTTCGGCATGACGCGGACCACCGGGGTGCCCGTGGTGAGGCGCTCCTCGATGAAGGCGGTCGTGATGCCGGCGGCGGCGCTGATGACCAGGCGGTCGGCGGTCAGGTGCGCGGAGAGCTCGTCCAGGAGGCGGCCCATGTCCTGGGGCTTGACCGCGAGGATGAGGATGTCGGCGCGCTTGGCGGCCTCGGCGTTGGTGACCGCGTCGACGCCGTAACGGTCGTGGAGTTCCGCCGCACGCTCGGAGCGGCGGGTGGTGACCAGCAGGTTCGCCGGGCGCCAGCCGGCCCGGATCATGCCGCTGAGCAGGGCCTCGCCGATCTTGCCGGTGCCGAGGACTGCAACTGTCTGGGTCATGCGCTTCACCCTCCGGGCGGTGCTCGCTGTACACGGAGCTCGGTGCTCGTCCCCGTCATCCTCGCACCGGCCCGTCAGGCGGTGCGGCGGCGGAGGGTAGCCGCACCGAGGGCGAGGACGAGGAGGGCGCAGCCGGCCACGATCGCGATGTCACGGACGAAGTCGCCGGTGAGGGCGGTGTGATGGAGGACCTCGTTCATGCCGTCGACGGCGTACGACATGGGCAGGACGTCCGAGAGCGCTTCGAGGACGGGGGCCATCCGGTCGCGGGCGATGAAGAGTCCGCAGAGCAGGAGCTGCGGGAAGATCACCGCCGGCATGAACTGGACGGCCTGGAATTCCGAGGCCGCGAAGGCGGAGACGAACAGGCCGAGCGCCGTGCCGAGGAGTGCGTCGAGCAGGGCGACCAGGAGCAGCAGCCACGGCGACCCGGTGACGTCCAGGCCGAGGGCCCAGACCGAGACGGCTGTGGCCAGGAGCGACTGGAGGAGGGCGACGGCGCCGAAGGCGAGGGCGTAGCCGGCGATCAGGTCGCCCTTGCCGAGCGGCATGGAGAGGAGTCGCTCCAGGGTGCCCGAGGTGCGTTCGCGCAGGGTGGCGATCGAGGTCACCAGGAACATCGTGATCAGGGGGAAGACGCCGAGGAGCGAGGCGCCGATGGAGTCGAAGGTCTGCGGGCTGCCGTCGAAGACGTACCGCAGCAGCGTGATCATCACGACGGGGATCAGCAGGAGGAGTGCGATCGTGCGCGGGTCGTGCGTCAGCTGGCGCAGGACGCGGCCGGCGGTGGCGAGGGTGCGGGCGGCGCTCAGGGGCGGGGTGGTGGTGGTCGTGGTGCTCATCGGGCGTTCTCCTGACGGGTGGCGGCCGCGTCGACCAGGTGGAGGAAGGCTTCTTCGACGGTGGTGGCGTGGGCGCTCGTGCGCAGGGCCTCGGGGGTGTCGTCGGCGAGGATCTCGCCTTCGCGCATCAGGAGCAGCCGGTGGCAGCGCTCGGCCTCGTCCATGACGTGGGAGGAGACGAGCAGGGTGGTGCCCCGGTCGGCGGCGAGGCGGTGGAACAGGGCCCAGAGGTCGCGGCGGAGTACCGGGTCGAGGCCGACGGTCGGCTCGTCGAGGACGAGGAGTTCGGGGGTGCCGAGCAGCGCCACGGCGAGGGAGACGCGGGTGCGCTGGCCGCCCGAGAGGTTGCCGGCGAGGTCGTCGGCGTGGCTGGTCAGGTCCACCTCGGTGAGGGCGCGGGTGACGGTCGCGCGGCGGTCGTCGCGGTGCCGGCGGCCCGGCCGGAGGATCGCGGCGAAGTAGTCGAGGTTCTGCCGGACGGTGAGGTCGGCGTAGACGGACGGGGCCTGGGTGACGTACCCGATCCGTGGGCGCAGGCTGGGGTGGCCGGCCGGGCTGCCCAGGACGTCGAGAGTCCCGGTGACCTTGGCCTGGGTGCCGGCGACGGCCCGCATCAGGGTGGATTTGCCGCAGCCGGACGGGCCGAGGAGGCCCGTGATCCTGCCGGGTTCGACGGTGAAGTCGAGGCCTTTGAGGACGGTGCGGCTGCCTCGTACGACGGTGAGGCCACGGGCCTCGATGGCGGCGCCCGGAGAATTCATCATGTGATGAATTTTGTTCCCGACCAGGCGTCGCCGTCAAGGGACCGCGCGTCGCGGGACGGTCCGGTCAGCGGACGGCCAGGCAGAGATCGACGACGTACGCCTCCTCGACCGTGCCGTCCGGGAACAGCGGCGCGAGGTGCTCGCGCTCCTCGTCCAGGAACCGCCGGGCGGGGCCCTCGCCCAGGACCAGGAAGGCGGAGTGGCTGCCGAGGTTGGCGAGGTGGGTGGCCAGGGGGACCGGCCGGGTCCATGGGACACGGCGGTGTACGAAGTCGAGCCCGGGCGGCAGATCGCGGTGGCGCAGGGGCGAGCCGTGGGCACTGGTGTCCTCGGCGCCGGCCTCGTCGAGGAAGAAGCGGCGCAGCCGCGCGTCCTGCTCCGCCACCCAGGGCACGGCCGGGTCGGCGACGTTCCACCACAGAGCGAGCGCGCCGCCCGGCCTCAGGACGCGCCGGGCCTCGGGGGCGGAACGGTCCGGGTCGGTCCAGTGCCAGGACTGGGCGTACGTGATCAGGTCGGCCGAGGCCGTGGCGAAGGGGAGGGCGTTGCCGTCGCCGCGTACCAGCGGGACGTGCGGCAGGGCCCTGTGCAGTTCGGCCGCCATGCCGGGGCCCGGCTCCACGGCGACGACCTGGGCGCCTCGGTCGTGGAGGCGCCCGGTGGAGATGCCGGTGCCCGCGCCCACGTCGATCGTGCGGGCACCGCGCAGGGGGCGGCCGGCGAGCTGCTCGACGGCGTCGAACAGGGCGGCCGGGTAGCCGGGCCGGGCCGCGGCGTACTGGGCGGCGGCCCGGTCGAACGACAGGGCGCGCGCGGCGGCGTGGACGAGGGGCGCGGGGTGCGTTGCGGGGAGTCCGTGGCAGTCATGGGGCCATCGTGGCCCCACCGGGCCTACTTGCGGCGGGCCTTCTTCGCCTTGGCCGTCCTGCGGGCCGCCGGATTACCGGTCCGGGACGAGCGGCGCTTCGCGAACCGGGCCTGGGCGGCCTCGTACTCCGCGCGGCGCAGCTTCTCGCCCGGCGCCTCGGTGAACGTACGGAAGAAGTACGCGAGGAGCGAGCCGATGAAGCCGATGGTCTTGAGGCCGCGCAGCGTGTCCTCGCGGGCCGGGTCGGCCGGGCGGCGGCTGAAGCCCTCCCACGTCTTGCGGAAGGCGACGGCGCTGCAGATGGCGAACATCAGGACGACCAGCATGCCGATGAAGCCGCCGACGTCGGCGATCTCCAGGCCCTGGTAGGCGAAGCGCAGCACGAAGCAGGACGCGACCGCGGCGGCCAGCGAACCGACGGCGGCCCCGGCCCGGCGGAGCCCGTAGCCGCCGTCATGGGCGACCCAGGTCGTGCCGAAGAAGCGGAGGGGCTCGGGCTGCGGACCGGGGGCGGTCGCGGGGGCGCCGGCCGGTGCCACGCCGGACTCGGGGGTGCCGGGAGCCGTGCCGTCGGGGGTGTCGCTGTTCTCGGTCACGGGATCGAGTATCCCAGGGCGCACCGCGGTCCGGCCCTGGCAGGCGCGCGCGGCTGTCCGCTCCCGCGGGAGTGAGCCGCTGTCCCGGCCGGTTCAGTCGCGGCGTGCGGCCTTCTGCGCGCCGGGGCCGACGGGATCTGCGCCCCGTGGCCCGCGTTCCCTGAGGGCGAGGGGGGCCTCCGGCTCCTGGAGGGGGTGCCAAGTGGGGCCCGCCTGGGCGGTGATCACGACCAGGGCCGCCACGAAGACGAGGGAGGCCAGCAGGAAGGAGCCCTTCATGATGTCGGGGTCGGCGGGGGCGGCGCGGCGGAGCAGGAGGTAGGCGTGGACGGCAGGAGCTGCCGCGCCGAGGGCGTACGCCCAGAGGGCCAGGCCACTGGGCGCGGTGCCCAGGTGCCGGCGGGCGGCCGGGGCGTGGGCGAAGAGTTCCTTCAGGTGGGCACGGACGGCGGACCGGAATCCGGGGTCGCGGCCGACGTCGCCGAGGCGTGGCCGTCCGATGGCGTCCGGGCGTCGGGCGACGGCGTGGAACGCGGCCGCGGTGACGGGGTGGGCCGGCTCGGCCGCGCCCTCCACCCACTCCAGGCCGTGCCCGCGGAGCAGGCCGTCCCGACGCATCAGACGGACGGCCACCCCGGCCGCGCGCGAGGAGTGGCGCGCCAGGGCATCGGGCTGGTGGTCGGTCGAGCACAACGGCTCGGCGGCGCTCAGCAGCTCCGCGTGGTACGCGTCGAACCCCGGCCAGGCCCGCACCTGCCGGACCGTCCGGGCCTCCACCGACCGCCGCCACCACCTGGCCGCGCGGAGGACGATAAGCGCGCCGTGGGCGTCAGCGGCCACGCGCCGACCGCCGGCGCCCCGTCCGAGTCGCCCCACGCGCCGCGCCCGGCCCCTCCGGGGAGGGACCGGGCGCGGGTGGCTCGGGCCGGGCGGGCCGGGCGTGGGTGGCTCAGCCCAGCTTGGAGACGTCGCGGACGGCGCCGCGGTCCGCGCTCGTCGCCATGGCGGCGTAGGCGCGCAGCGCCGCCGAGACCTTGCGCTCGCGGTTCTTCGGCGCGTACACGCCGTTCAGCGCCTCCCGGCGGGTGGCCAGGTCGGCATCGGACACCAGGAGCTCGATCGAGCGGTTCGGGATGTCGATCCGGATCCGGTCGCCGTCCTCGACGAGCGCGATCGTGCCGCCGGACGCCGCCTCGGGCGAGGCGTGACCGATGGACAGGCCCGACGTACCGCCGGAGAAGCGGCCGTCGGTGACGAGGGCGCAGCTCTTGCCGAGACCGCGGCCCTTGAGGAAGGAGGTGGGGTAGAGCATCTCCTGCATGCCGGGGCCGCCGCGCGGGCCCTCGTAACGGATGACGACGACGTCGCCGGGCTTGATCTCCTTGCGGAGGATCTTGTCGACGGCCTCCTCCTGGGACTCGCAGACGACCGCCGGGCCCTCGAAGGTCCAGATCGACTCGTCGACGCCGGCCGTCTTCACGACGCAGCCGTCCACGGCGAGGTTCCCCTTGAGGACGGCCAGGCCGCCGTCCTTGGAGTACGCGTGCGCCACGTCGCGGATGCAGCCGCCCGCCGCGTCCAGGTCCAGGGTGTCCCAGCGCTCGGACTGCGAGAAGGCGGTCGCGGAGCGGACGCAGCCCGGGGCCGCGTGCCACAGCTCGACGGCCTCGGGGGACGGGGAGCCGCCGCGGACGTCCCAGTTCTTGAGCCACTCGGCGAGCGTGTCGGAGTGCACCGAGTGCACGTCCTCGTTGAGCAGCCCGCCGCGGTGGAGCTCGCCCAGGAGGGCGGGGATGCCGCCGGCCCGGTGGACGTCCTCCATGTAGTACGTACCGCCCGGGGCCACGTTGGGCGCGACCTTGGAGAGGCACGGGACCCGGCGCGAGACCTCGTTGATGTCGTCGAGGTCGTACGCCAGCTCCGCCTCCTCGGCGGCGGCCAGCAGGTGCAGGATCGTGTTGGTCGAACCGCCCATGGCGATGTCCAGCGCCATCGCGTTGTCGAACGCGGCGCGGGTGCCGATCGAGCGCGGCAGGACCGTCTCGTCGTCCTGCTCGTAGTAGCGCTTGGTGATCTCGACGACCGTGCGGCCGGCGTCCTCGTACAGCGCCCTGCGGGCGGTGTGCGTGGCGAGGACGGAACCGTTGCCGGGGAGGGAGAGGCCGAGGACCTCGGTCAGGCAGTTCATCGAGTTGGCGGTGAACATGCCGGAACAGCTGCCGCAGGTGGGACAGGCGTTCTCCTCGATGCGGAGGATGTCCTCGTCGGAGATGCTCTCGTCGACCGCGTCGCTGATCGCGTTGACCAGGTCGAGCTTGCGGACCGTGCCGTCGACGAGGGTGGCCTTGCCGGCCTCCATCGGACCGCCGGAGACGAAGACCGTGGGGATGTTGAGGCGCATCGCGGCCATCAGCATGCCCGGAGTGATCTTGTCGCAGTTCGAGATGCAGATCAGCGCGTCGGCGCAGTGCGCCTCGACCATGTACTCGACGCTGTCGGCGATGAGGTCGCGGGAGGGCAGGCTGTAGAGCATGCCGCCGTGGCCCATCGCGATGCCGTCGTCCACGGCGATCGTGTTGAACTCGCGCGGGACCGCGCCGGCCGCCTTGATCGCCTCGGAGACGATCCGGCCGACCGGGGCGAGGTGGGTGTGGCCGGGGACGAACTCGGTGAACGAGTTGGCGACCGCGATGATCGGCTTGCCGATGTCCTCGCTCGCTACGCCCGACGCGCGCATAAGGGCGCGGGCGCCCGCCATGTTGCGGCCGTGGGTGACTGTGCGGGACCTCAGCTGGGGCATCGTCTCTCGCTCCTTCGACAGAAAAGACTGTTTCCGAGCGTACGCCTCCGGTGCCAAGATCTGGACACGGTGTCCGGAATGCGGGACGAGGTGCCCGGGGACTGGGCGGGGCGGGCGGTGCGGTGGGGTGGCTGCGGGCGGGAGCGCGGGCGTGGGGGTGGCTGCGGGCGGGAGCGCGGGCGTGGGGGTGACTGCGGGCGGTTGGGTCCGGAGCTCCGCCCCGGCCCCCGCACCTCACTCGCCGGAGGGGCTCGGGGGGCCCGAGGGGCTGGCCCCGGCGGGGTCGGGGGATTCGGTCAGGTAGCGCTGCAGCGTCGGGGCCACCATCGCGATGATCATCTCCGGGTCGGCGGAGGCCAGCGGCTCCGCGCGGATCACGTACCGCAGCATCGCGATGCCCACCATGTGCGAAGCCGCCAGCTCCGCGCGGAAGGTGGGGTCGGGCACGTCCAGCTGCTCCGCGATCCGTTCCAGCAGGCGCCGCAGGACGAAGCCGCGCAGTACCTTCGCCGCCGCCTCGTTGGTCAGGGCCGAGCGCATGACCGCCAGCAGCGGGGTCCTGGACGCCGGGTTCTCCCAGATGGCGATGAAGTAGCGGGCCAGCCGCTCCCCCAGCCCCTCCTTGTCGCTGCCCAGGATGCCCGGGACGACCAGGGCGGGTTCGAAGGAGAGCTCGATCGCGGCGGCGAAGACGTCGTCCTTCGTACCGAAGTAGTGGTGGACCAGGGCCGCGTCCACCCCCGCCGCCTTCGCGATGCCGCGGATCGACGTCTTGTCGTAGCCGCGTGCGGCGAATTCCGTGCGGGCGGCCTCGAGGATGCGGGTGCGCGCGTCGGGGCCGGTCTCCGCCGTGGCGCGGGAGGGACGGCCGCGGCGCCTGGGGGCCGGGTCCGCCGCGTCCGGGGTCATGGGCGCGGGGCCCGCACGGAGGACGAGGCGAGGTGCAGCCGGGTGAAGGCGAGCGCCTCGGCCAGGTCGGCCTCGCGTTCGGCGGTGGACATCGCGCGGCGCGTGTTGACCTCGATGACGACGTGGCCGTCGAAACCGCTGCCGGCCAGCCGCTCCAGCAGTTCGGCACAGGGCTGGTCGCCCCGGCCGGGCACCAGGTGCTCGTCCTTGCCGGAACCCTTGCCGTCGGCCAGGTGGACGTGGGCGAGCCGGTCGCCCATCCGGCCGACCATCGCCATGCCGTCCGTCCGCGCCGTCGCGGTGTGCGACAGGTCGACCGTAAAGTGCCGGTAGTCGTCGTTGGTGACGTCCCAGTCGGGGGCGTACGCGAGCATCTCGCGGTCCCGGTAGCGCCACGGGTACATGTTCTCGACGGCGAACCGCACATCGGTCTCGTCCGCCATCCGCCAGATCCCCGTGACGAAGTCACGCGCGTAATTCCGCTGCCAACGGAACGGCGGGTGGACGACGACGGTCGACGCACCGAGCTTCTCCGCCGCGGCGCGCGCCCGCTGGAGCTTGACCCAGGGATCGGTCGACCAGACCCGCTGCGTGATCAGCAGGCAAGGGGCGTGAACGGCCAGGATCGGTACCTGGTGGTAGTCCGAGAGCCGGCGCAGGGCCTCGATGTCCTGGCTGACGGGGTCGGTCCAGACCATGACCTCGACGCCGTCGTACCCCAGGCGCGCGGCGATCTCGAAGGCCGTCGCCGTCGACTCCGGATAGACCGAGGCCGTCGACAGGGCGACCTTCGCATCCGGGACGCGCACCACTGGTTCTGCCACGCAGACAGCGTACGGGCAGCGGCGCGCCGCACCGAGGGAGCCCGGCGGAAAGTGAGAAGGGCCATGGCGGTGACGCGCCGGGGGCCGCCCGTCAGTTCAGCGCCGCGTCCTCGGTGGAAAGCGAGAAGGGCCATGGCGGTGACGCGCCGGGGGCCGCCCGTCAGTTCAGCGCCACGTCCTCGGCGGACGTCAGGTGGTCCAGGCGGCGCAGGATCACGCCCTCGCGCAGCGCCCACGGGCAGATCTCCAGGTCCTCGACGCCCAGGAGGTCCATCGCGCCTTCCGCCACCAGCGCGCCCGCCAGCAGCTGGGCCGACCGGCCCTCGGAGACACCGGGCAGGTTCCCGCGCTCCTCGACCGTCATCGCGGCCAGCTTCGGCACCCACTCCTCCAGGGCCTTGCGGCTGAGGGCGCGCTGCACGTACAGCCCGTCGGCGGAGCGTGCGGCGCCCGCGATCCTGGCGAGCTGCTTGAACGTCTTGGACGTGGCCACGACGTGGTCGGGGCGGCCGAAGCGGGTGAACTCGCCGACGCTGCGGGCGATCCGCGCCCGTACGTGGCGGCGCAGCTCCTTCACCTCCGCCGGGTCCGGCGGATCGCCGGCCAGCCAGCCGGCCGTGAGACGGCCGGCGCCCAGCGGCAGCGACACGGCCGCGTCCGGCTCCTCGTCGATGCCGAACGCGATCTCCAGCGAGCCGCCGCCGATGTCCAGGACCAGCAGCTTGCCCGCCGACCAGCCGAACCAGCGCCGCGCCGCGAGGAAGGTGAGGCGGGCCTCGTCCGTGCCGCTGAGGACGGCGAGGTCGACGCCCGTCTCGTCGCGCACCCGGGCCAGCACCGTGTCGGCGTTGCTCGCCTCCCGCACCGCGGAGGTGGCGAACGCCAGCACGTCCTCGCACCCCTTGTCCTCGGCGGCCTGGAGCGCGTCGGAGACCGTCGTCACCAGCCGGTCCACGCCGAGCGGGCCGATCGCCCCGTCCTCGTCGAGGAGCTCGGCCAGCCGCAGCTCCGCCTTGTGCGAGTGCGCGGGCAGCGGGCGGGCGCCGGGGTGCGCGTCGACCACCAGCAGATGAACCGTGTTCGACCCCACGTCGAGGACTCCGAGTCTCATACGCAGAACGCTACTGCGGCCACGCGGGGGGACGGACCGGCGCACGGCATCCCGCTCGTGCGCCGGTCGGTCCCGCGACCCCGCGCCCGGTCTTACCCTGGGCGCGTGCCAAAGACGAAAAAGGCGAAGCCGGGCAAAGACACGAAGAAGCAGAGAACGAAGCAGGAGATGCAGCAGCCGCAGACAGAGGGGCCCCCCGGGTCCGACGAGACCGAGATCGACTTCGCGCGGGCGTGGGTGGAGTTCCCGGACCCCGCAGACGACGAACAGGTCTTCCGCTGTGACCTGACCTGGCTGACGTCCAGGTGGACCTGTGTCTTCGGCAACGGTTGCCAGGGCATCCAGGCCGGTCGCGCGGACGACGGGTGCTGCACCCTGGGCGCCCACTTCTCGGACGAGGACGACGAGAAGCGGGTGGCCGAACACGTGGCCCGGCTCACCCCGGAGCTGTGGCAGCACCACGACGTGGGCACGGCGACCGGCTGGGTCCAGACCGATGACGACGGGGAGCGGCAGACCCGGCGCTGGCAGGGGTCCTGCATCTTCCAGAACCGCCCCGGGTTCGCCGCGGGAGCCGGCTGCTCCCTGCACATCCTGGCCCTGCGGGAGGGCAGGGAGCCCCTGGAGACCAAGCCGGACGTGTGCTGGCAGCTGCCGGTGCGGCGTACGTACGACTGGATCGACCGGCCCGACGACACGCGCGTCCTCCAGGTGTCGATCGGGGAGTACGACCGCCGCGGCTGGGGCCCGGGCGGCCACGACCTGCACTGGTGGTGCACGTCGGCGACGTCGGCGCACGGTGCCGGGGAGCCGGTGTACGTGTCCTACCGGCCGGAGCTCACGGAGATGATGGGCAAGCCGGCGTACGACCGGCTGGTCGAGCTGTGCGAGGAGCGGCTCTCCTCGCTGCTGCCGATGGCGCCCCACCCGGCGGACCCCGCGTAGGGCCTCTCTCCGGCACGGGGCGCCGCCCGCCCGGCGTGTCCGGCGACGCGGCGCGGGTGCGGGCGCGTCCGACGACGTGGCCCGGGTGTGGGCGCGTCCGACGACGCGGCGCGGGTGTGGGCGCGTCCGACGACGTGGCGCATGTGCGGGCCGGATTCTGTAGGCCGGGTTTCGCGAGCTGGTTTCGCGAGCCCGGCATCGGAGGCCAGGCTTCGCGAGCCTGGTTTCGCGAGCCCGGCATCGCGAGCCCGGCATCGCGAGCCGGGCATCACGGGCCTGGTTTCGCGCGCCCGGATTCGCAAGCCCGGATTCGCGGGCCTGGTTTCGCGCGCCTGGCGGGATTCCGCGCGCCGGGCCCTGGGCCGGCGAGGGGTGCCGGGTCCGTCAGTCCGCCGACGGCGGGGTGCTCGGGCCGCCCTTCCCCGGGCCGGTCGGGGGCGGGGAGTCCGCCGGGTCGGGGGACGGGCTCGGTGAGCCCGGGTCCGTCGGCGTCGGGGTGGTGTCCGTCGGGTCGGGCGTCGGTGTGGGATCGGGGTCCGGAGCGGACGGGGACGGGTCCTGCGGCACGGGCGGGTGCGGACGGCCAGGTCCGCTCGGCGCCGGCGGGCGCGGCCCGGTGGGCGCCGCCCGCCCTCCGTACCCGTGCATCGCCACGACCGATCCCGACGGGGCGATGGCGACCCGTGCCGTCCAGAAACCGGCGGGTTCGCGCGCGTGGTCGACGAGGACGCGGAGCGTGATGCTGCCGCCCGCGGGAAGCGTTCCCGACGTGCTGCTCAGGCGCAGCCAGGACTGGCCCGTGCCGGCCGACCAGGCGACCGGGCCCGCCTTCGAGGCGGTGAGCATGATCACCGTCGTGCTGCCGGACGTCCGGACGTCGACAGTGAGGCGGCCCGCACCGTCCGCTCCCCCGCCCTGATCCGGTGACGCGCCCCCGCTGATGACTTCGGCCGAGACCTCCGGGAGGCGGTCGCCGGGCGTGAAACCGGAACCTGGCTCGGGGCGGGCGTTGCCCGCGTTCTCGTAGTGGCCGTACGGGTCGTCGGCCTCATGGCCGCCGTCCGTGTCGGCCGCGGTGACCGCCGAGCCGTCGCGGCCTTCGCCGGTGAGCGGCGCACCCCGGTAGGCGGACCACAGGGCGATCACCGGGGCGGCGACGACCGTCGCGACGACCGTCGTCGTCACCACCCGGGAGCGCAGCCGGTCCCGGCGCGCGGCATGGTCCTTCGGGTCCATCGGGAAGCCCGTCCGGTCGAACCGGGGAGTGGCGGACCGATTCTTCTGATGCTTCTGGGCATGCAGCATCGCCACGTACGCGGAGGGGCGCGGCGCCTCGACGACGGCCAGCGCGGCCCCGGGCGCGACCGCGGCTCCGGGCCAGGGACCCTGGGCGCCGGCCCGCTCGGCCGCGCGGCGGCAGCCCGGGCAGTCGTCCACATGCCGTACGAGTTCGCGGCGCAGGGTGGCGGAGAGGAGCATGCGGGGGTCGCCGGTGAGCCTGCCGACCGCGGGGCAGTTGCCCTTCTCGACGACGGCGAGCGCGGCCCTCGTCCGTTCCACCTCGCAGGCGGCCGCGGCCAGGAGTTCCCTGGCGGTCGCGGGTTCGAGCCCGAGGACGGCGGCGACCGCGCGCGGGGTGAGCCGGTGGCGCACGGCGAGTTCCAGCGCCTCGCGCTGTTCGGGGGTGGTGCCCGCCGCCTCCGGCCACGCCAGCCGGGCCAGCTCGCGGCGGTGCGCCTCGACGGCCGCGGGACTCTCGGCGGCCGGGCCGGGCGCGGCAGACGCGGAAGCGATGGACGCTGAGGGCCGGGGCGCGGAGGGCATGGGGGGCGTGGGGGACGACGGGAGCGTGCGCGGTGGTGCGACCGCGAGCTTCGAGGCGTGCGCGGTCCCGGGCGTGCGCCGCCCCGCGCGGGCTGCCGGTGCGACCGCGCCCCGATGCTCGTCCTGCGCCCTGGCCGACTGCCTGCGCGCCTGCGTGGCGTCGGGCCTGCGGTGCGCCTGGCGGCCCTGTTTCCGCTCGCCGAGCCTGCGCAGACACATCCACCTGGCCAGCGCGTACAGCCAGGTTTTGCGCTCCTCCTCGCCCGTGGGACACCGCCCGCCCTGCCGCTCGGCCAGCGCCAGCACACCGCCGAGCGCCTCGGTGGCGGCGTCGTGGTCGCAGAGCACAGAGAGGCAGTACGTGAACAGGCCGTCGAGATGCGGCTCGTAACGGGCGGGCGGCTGCTTCGGCGAGGAGTGGGGCGCGCGGTGCTGCGCCCGGTGTGCGCCGGGGGTGTTCGTCGGAGTCTCCAGCCTGCTGCTCGTCACCTTGCGACCGTAGGCACGGCGGCCCCGCCCCTAGCACCCCTTGAGCACATTTAACCCTTACGGGTGAACGTATCGCTCAATAAGGGACAAGAGGCGGGGTCCCCGCATCCGCCGCCGGCGCCCCCTTCCTCCGTGCACTACGTCCCCGGGCCCCACTGCCCGACCCCACTGTCCGACCCCACCTATACGGTGGCGCCATGGCTGCCCGTACGAAATCCGCGAAGGACCGGCCGTCCTACCGCTGCACCGAATGCGGCTGGACGACCGCCAAGTGGCTCGGCCGTTGCCCCGAGTGCCAGGCGTGGGGGACGGTCGAGGAGTTCGGCGGCGCCCCCGCCGTACGCACCACGGCGGCCGGCCGCGTCTCCACCGCCGCGCTCCCCATCGGCCAGGTCGACAGCCGCCAGGCCACCGCCCGCTCGACGGGCGTCGGCGAGCTGGACCGGGTGCTGGGCGGCGGGCTGGTGCCCGGAGCCGTCGTGCTGCTCGCGGGCGAGCCGGGCGTGGGGAAGTCCACGCTGCTGCTGGACGTGGCGGCGAAGGCCGCGAGCGACGAGCACCGCACGCTGTACGTCACGGCCGAGGAGTCCGCCAGCCAGGTCAGGATGCGCGCCGACCGGATCCGGGCGATCAACGACCACCTCTACCTGGCGGCCGAGACCGATCTGTCCGCGGTCCTCGGCCATCTGGACGCCGTCAAGCCGTCCCTGCTCGTCCTGGACTCCGTGCAGACCGTCGCCTCCCCCGAGATCGAGGGCGCGCCCGGCGGAATGGCACAGGTCCGCGAGGTCGCCGGGGCGCTGATCCGCGCCTCCAAGGAGCGCGGCATGTCGACCCTGCTGGTCGGCCACGTCACCAAGGACGGCGCGATCGCCGGACCGCGGCTGCTGGAGCACCTGGTCGACGTGGTGCTGTCCTTCGAGGGCGACCGGCATGCCCGGCTCCGGCTCGTGCGCGGCGTCAAGAACCGGTACGGGGCGACCGACGAGGTCGGCTGCTTCGAGCTCCACGACGAGGGCATCACCGGCCTCGCCGACCCCTCCGGCCTCTTCCTCACCCGCCGCGACGAGCCGGTGCCCGGGACCTGCCTGACCGTCACCCTGGAGGGCAAGCGCCCCCTGGTCGCCGAGGTGCAGGCGCTCACCGTCGATTCGCAGATCCCCTCGCCCCGGCGCACCACCTCGGGTCTGGAGACGTCCCGGGTGTCGATGATGCTGGCCGTCCTGGAGCAGCGCGGCCGGATCAGCTCGCTGGGCAAGCGGGACATCTACAGCGCCACGGTCGGCGGCGTGAAGCTCACCGAGCCGGCCGCGGACCTCGCGGTCGCGCTCGCCCTGGCCAGCGCGGCCAGCGACACACCGCTGCCCAAGAACCTGGTCGCGATCGGCGAGGTGGGTCTCGCGGGCGAGGTCAGAAGGGTCACGGGGGTCCAGCGCCGACTGGCCGAGGCGCACCGTCTGGGCTTCACCCACGCACTGGTTCCGACCGATCCGGGGAAGGTCCCGGCCGGTATGAAGGTCACGGAAGTCGCCAACATGGGCGACGCGCTCAGAGTGCTCCCGCGCCGCTCTCGCGCACAGGCCCCACAGGAGGACGGCGCACGCCGGTAGACTTTGCCCTGGTCTCGCCCGTCCGTACGAACGGTACGAGGGACGTAGGGTCTCTCGTTCGGATCACGCCTGACCCGAACGGAAGGCCCCGAGGGCACCGCAAACCTGTGACCGGAGGAGTGCAGTGGCAGCCAGCGACCGGGCAGCATCGCCCGGAAAGTCCGGCCAAGGCACCGGCACCGAGGCGCTCATGCGCGCCTCGTTGAGCGCCGTCGCGCCCGGAATGGCCCTGCGGGACGGCTTGGAGCGCATCCTCCGCGGCAACACCGGCGGGCTGATCGTGCTCGGCATGGACAAGACGGTCGAGTCGATGTGCACCGGCGGCTTCGTGCTGAACGTGGAGTTCACAGCGACGCGCCTACGCGAGCTCGCCAAGCTCGACGGGGCACTGATCCTCGACAAGGACATGACCAAGATCCTGCGGGCCGGTGTCCAGCTCGTGCCCGACGCCTCGATCCCCACCGAGGAGACGGGCACCCGTCACCGCACGGCGGACCGGGTCTCCAAGCAGTGCAACTTCCCGGTCGTCTCGGTCTCTCAGTCGATGCACCTGATCGCGCTGTACGTGGACGGGGAGCGCCGGGTCCTGGAGGAGTCCGCCGCGATCCTCTCCCGCGCCAACCAGGCGCTCGCCACGCTGGAGCGGTACAAGCTCCGGCTCGACGAGGTCGCGGGCACGCTCTCCGCCCTGGAGATCGAGGACCTCGTGACGGTCCGGGACGTGACGGCCGTCGCCCAGCGGCTGGAGATGGTCCGCCGGATCGCGACCGAGATCGCCGAGTACGTGGTGGAGCTCGGGACCGACGGCCGGCTCCTCTCGCTCCAGCTCGACGAGTTGATCGCGGGCGTGGAGCCGGAGCGCGAGCTGGTCGTGCGCGACTACGTGCCGGAACCGACCGCGAAGCGCTCGCGCACGGTGACGGAGGCGCTCACCGAGCTGGACGCGCTGTCCCACACCGAGCTCCTCGAACTCCCGGTCGTCGCAAGGGCGCTGGGATACAGCGGCTCTCCGGAGACCCTCGACTCGGCGGTGTCGCCGCGCGGATTCCGGCTGCTGGCGAAGGTGCCGCGGCTGCCCGGTGCGATCATCGACCGGCTGGTGGAGCACTTCGGCGGCCTGCAGAAGCTGCTGGCCGCGAGCGTCGACGATCTCCAGACGGTGGACGGCGTGGGCGAGGCACGGGCGCGCAGCGTGCGCGAGGGGCTGTCCCGGCTGGCCGAGTCGTCGATCCTCGAGCGGTACGTGTAGGCGGCACGGGGCCGGCGTACGAGTACGCGGTACGGATGCGCGGGCCCGGTCAGCGCTACGGGCGAGCGGTACGCGTGCGCCGCTCCCGCCAGCGGTACGGCAAGCGGTACGCGTGCGCGGCTCCGGTCACCGATGGCGCGGCCGAAGCCGTAACTACCGCGCCGTGCAAGCGCGCTCACCCACCCCGGCGCTCCGGCGCGTCAGTCCTTCGCGAGGACGAACGAGGCGCGCTGCACGGGTTCGCCCGGGGCCTTGGCCTCGACCAGGTACGTACCGGGGCCCGCGGATCCCGCGGGCGGAGTCGCACACTTCGGGGCGCTCTTCGCACGGTCCCACTCCACGGCGTACTCGACGGTCGCTCCCGCAGGCACCTTCAGCAGCACGGCGGCCGCGTTGCGCGGGCAGTCCTTGGAGGACCACACCTCCTCGTCGTCACCGCCGGCTTCGGTGACCGTGAGGACCGCGGCCTTCGGGCCGAAGTCGGCCTTGCACGCGGTGGACGAGGTGTTCGTGGCGATTAGCCGGAACTTGGGCTTCTCGCCGGGCCCGTAACGGAGCTCGGTCTTCAGGGTCAGCCGCAGCGCTGCGGGTACGCAGTCGGGGAGCGAGGATCCGGCCGGGACCTGCTGTCCCGCGGTTCCGCCGCCCGAACCACCGCCCGTACCGCCACCCGAGCCCGAACCGGCTTCCCCGTCGGAGCCGTTGCCGCCACCCGCGCCGTCGCCCGTTCCGCCACCCGTCCCGTCGGAGCCGGCGTCCGAACTCCCGCCGCCGCTCCCGCCGCTGCCGCCGGTGTCGCCCGACTCGTCGCGCCCGCCCGGCTGTTCACTGATCGCCGGACCGGAACCGGAGGGACCTGGCGTGATCGCGTCCGTGGGAGCGGTACCGGGGGCCCGTGAGTCGTCGTGATTCCCGTTGCCGCCACCGGAGGTGACGGCCCAGACGATCAGCGCCGCGAGCAGCGCAATCAGCGTCGCCGCTACCGCCCTCCGTCGCCAGTAAATGGTGGAGGGAAGCGGCCCGATCGGATTACGCAGAGATCCCACGGCGCAAACTGTACGAGAGAACAGCGCCAACTCCCGCCCCACCCGCCGCCAGAGACGCCAAGTTTTGCCGATCATCATCCTGGAGCGGCTCGTTGGCGCTCCGAGTCGGCGACGCAGACACTTTCCGCAGTCGCGAGCACACGCACTGTGACCGCTGCGGGGCGACGCGTCTCCGCCCCGGACCACGAAGCGGCCAGGCCCTCGTGCCCAGGAGCGAGCACTGCCCGGCCCAGGAGCGAGGAGGGCCCGTCCCCGGCCCAGGAGCGAGGAGTGCCCGTACCCGGCCCGGAGCGAAGAGTGCACGGCCCCGGCCCGGGGAGCGAGAAGTGCCCGTCCCCGGCCCCGGGAGCGAGGAGTGCCCGTCCCCGGCCCGGGTCGCGGCCTCTGCCCGTCCCCAGGCGGCAGGCACTGCACACCCCGCCCCGCCCACGCCCCGTTCACGCCCCCGCCCCCGCTCCGAGGAGTCGGCGCCGCAGACCCGCTCCCCGGGCCGGAGGCGTTCCGTGGGGTCGGTTGCCGCAACGGCTCGCGGGATGTGCGTCCACTTGCCGGAACGCGAGTCCGGCGGGGCCGGGAAAGACGGGGGGCCCTATCACTCCAAGGGCTCTTATGAGGGGCGACACCCCCGTGCCCCTGACCCCCCGTCTGCGGTTCCGTGCCAGGATCGAGGGTGCGATGACTGCCACGACTGCGACACAGACGCCCCCCGCCTCCCTCCACACTCCCGTCATCGGGTGGTTCGAACAGCACGCCCGCGATCTGCCCTGGCGCCGCCCCGAAGCGGGCGCCTGGGGTGTGATGGTGAGCGAGTTCATGCTGCAGCAGACCCCCGTCAACCGGGTCCTCCCGGTGTACGAGCAGTGGCTGGCCCGCTGGCCGCGGCCCGCCGACCTCGCAGCACAACCGCCCGGCGAGGCGGTCCGCGCCTGGGGCCGGCTCGGCTACCCGCGGCGGGCCCTGCGCCTGCACGGAGCCGCCCAGGCCATAACGGAACGCCACGGCGGCGACGTACCGAGCGAGCACGCCCAGCTGCTCGCCCTGCCCGGGATCGGCGAGTACACGGCAGCCGCCGTGGCCTCGTTCGCCTACCGGCAGCGGCACGCCGTCCTCGACACGAACGTGCGCAGGGTGTTCGCCCGGGCCGCGACCGGCATCCAGTACCCGCCGAACGCGACCACCGCCGCCGAGCGCAAGCTCGCCCGCGCCCTGCTGCCGGACGACGACGAGCAGGCGGCGCGGTGGGCGGCCGCGACGATGGAGCTCGGCGCCCTCGTCTGCACGGCGAAGAACGAGGACTGCGCGCGCTGCCCGATCGCCGGGCAGTGCGCCTGGCGGCTGGCCGGCAAGCCCGCGCACCAGGGGCCTCCGCGCCGCGGCCAGACCTACGCCGGTACGGACCGCCAGGTGCGCGGCAGGCTGCTCGCGGTGCTGCGCGAGTCGGTGACCCCGGTGCCGCAGTCGGTGCTCGACGCGGTGTGGGAGGAACCGGTGCAACGGGCCCGCGCGCTGGACGGCCTGGTCGCCGACGGCTTGGTCGAACCGCTCGCGGGCGGCCAGTACCGGTTGCCGCTGACCTGAGGAAGAGGGCGGTCCCGTTCCGCTTCCGCGGGGTCTTCGTCCCTCTCGTCCTGCGCTGTTACACAACCGATGGGCAGCCGTGCGTCGGCGTACGGCTGCCGCGCACAGCCTCGTGACAACAGCTCCGTAGCGTCACCGACGTCAGCCCGACGACCAGGCGGCTGGCGGTGGTTCTACGGGGTTTCACGGGGACGGAGGCGGTTGTCATGACGCAGGGAGAGGTGCTCGGCTTCGAGGAGTACGTGCGTACCAGGCAGGACGCGCTGCTGCGCAGCGCGCGCCGGCTGGTCCCCGACCCCGTGGACGCGCAGGACCTGCTGCAGACCGCGCTGGCCCGCACCTACGGCCGCTGGGACGGCATCGCCGACAAGTCCCTGGCCGACGCCTATCTCCGCCGCGTCATGATCAACACCCGCACCGAGTGGTGGCGGGCGCGCAAGCTGGACGAGGTCCCCACCGAGCAGCTCCCCGACGCCAGCGTCGAGGACGGCACCGAGCAGCGCGCCGACCGCGCCCTGCTGATGGACGTCCTGGGCGTGCTGGCTCCCAAGCAGCGCAGCGTGGTCGTGCTGCGACACTGGGAGCAGATGAGCACGGAGGAGACGGCCGCGGCGCTCGGCATGTCGGCCGGTACGGTGAAGAGCACCCTGCACCGGGCGCTGGCGCGGCTGCGCCAGGAGCTGGAGAGCAGGGAAGCGGCGAGCCGTGCGGACCGGATCCGTGAGGCCGGGGAGCGCGGAGCGGATGCCCGCGTCCCCGCGCCCCGGAATCCGGTGCGGTCGCGGGCACAGGCAGGGGCGCCCCCCGAGGGGCGTCACGACGAGCGGGGGCGGGAGCGGTGCGCGGCCTGACAGGCAGCGGTGAGGGCGGCGGCGCGGTCACCGAAGGACCTACGGGGGACGGGACCGGCGGCGGGCGCAGGCGCCCGCTGGCCGGCTGGGCGGCGAGCAGCACGGCACTGGCCGGGCTCGCCGTCTTCGGGGCGTTCGCCGTCAGCTGCTCCACCGGCGGCACGGGCACGCGCGACGAGGGCCCGGCGGGCGCCCAGCCGGTCGCCCAGGCCACGCCGAGCGCGCTGAGCCCGACCACGGGCAAGCCGGCGCCCCGGGTCGACCCGGTGAGCCTGATCAAGGCGGATCCCCGGGTGAGCGCGCGGGTCAGGACCGACCTCAGGCCCTGCACCGGTGACGAGTACCCGGTGGACACGTCGTACGGCACCCTGACCGGCGGCCCCTCCGCCGACGTGGTGGTGAACGTGATGACCTGCGGCGACTCGGTCGGCGTGGGCACGTACGTCTACCGGCCGCGGTCGGACGGCACGTACGACAACGTGTTCACCATCGAGCAGCCCGCGGTCTACGGGACCATCGACCGCGGTGATCTGGTGGTCACGACCCAGGTGTACGGGAAGAAGGACGCGGTGGCCTACCCCTCGGGCGAGGAAGTGATCACGTACCACTGGGCGGGCGGCCGGTTCGGTGAGCGCGACCGGGTGCACAACGACTTCAACAGAGCCGTCGGAGCGGGACAAGGGGACTTCCCCGAGCCCACCGAAGCGACGAAGAACTGAGAGCAGTCCGATGGCCGAGACCCATGTCCTGTTCGTCGAGGACGACGACGTCATCCGCGAGGCCACCCAGCTGGCGCTGGAGCGGGACGGCTTCGTGGTCACCGCGATGCCCGACGGCCTCCGCGGTCTCGAAGCGTTCCGGGCCGACCGGCCCGACATCGCGCTGCTCGACGTGATGGTGCCCGGCCTGGACGGGGTCAGCCTCTGCCGGCGCATCCGCGACGAGTCGACGGTGCCGGTGATCATGCTGTCGGCCCGGGCCGACTCGATCGATGTGGTGCTCGGCCTGGAGGCCGGCGCCGACGACTACGTCACCAAGCCCTTCGACGGCGCGGTCCTCGTCGCCAGGATCCGGGCCGTGCTCCGCCGCTTCGGCCATGCCACGGGGAACGGCCCGGGCGGCGGCGAGGCGGCGGGGCAGCCCGAGGGCGGCGTGCTCGTCTTCGGCGAGCTGGAGATCGACACCGAGGGCATGGAAGTCCGCAGGGGCGGCGAGCAGGTGGGTCTGACCCCAACCGAGATGCGGCTGCTGCTGGAGTTCTCGTCCGCTCCCGGCACGGTGCTCTCCCGCGACAAACTGCTGGAGCGGGTCTGGGACTACGGCTGGGGCGGGGACACCCGGGTCGTGGACGTCCACGTCCAGCGCTTGCGCACGAAGATCGGGCAGGACCGGATCGAGACGGTCCGCGGCTTCGGCTACAAGCTCAGGGCATGAGGCGTCCGGCCCTGCGGACGGGTGTCCGCTGGAAGATCAGCATCGCGATCGCGGCGGTCGGCGCCCTGATCGCCGTCGCGCTGAGCCTGGTCGTCCACAACGCCGCCCGGGTCTCCATGCTGGAGAACGCCCGCGAGGTCCAGCTGGAGCGGCTGAACTACGCCCAGCTGCTCTACGAGGCGACGAAGACGAAGAAGGCCGATCCCCGCTTCGGGGCGAAGCTCAACGATCCGGCGATGCCGAAGAGCCTGCGCGAGGAGACCCGGCGCAACCGGCGTGCCACGCACGTCGAGGACCACGGCGGGGTGCCCGACGTGTGGGCGGCCGTGCCGCTGGCCGGGGGCGACGTGCTCTCGCTGCACACCCGCTTCGCCGACCGCTCCACCACGATCATGGGCGATCTCGACCGGGCGCTGATCATCGGCTCGGTCTCGGTGGTCCTCGGCGGCTCCGCGCTGGGCGTGCTGATCGGCGGCCAGCTCTCGCGCCGGCTGCGCAAGGCGGCGGCCGCGGCCGGAAAGGTCGCGCAGGGCCATACGGACGTACGGGTCAGGGAGGCCGTCGGCGGGGTCGTGCGGGACGAGACCGATGAGCTGGCCGGCGCGGTGGACGCCCTGACGGACGCGCTGAACGAACGGATCGAGGCCGAGCGCCGGGTCACCGCGGACATCGCGCACGAACTCCGCACCCCCGTGACGGGCCTGCTGACGGCTGCCGAGCTGCTGCCGCCGGGCCGCCCCTCGGAGCTCGTACGGGACCGGGCGCAGGCGATGCGCACGCTGGTCGAGGACGTGCTGGAGGTGGCCAGGCTGGACAGCGCCTCCGAGCGGGCCGAGCTGCAGCAGCTCGCGCTGGGCGAGTTCGTCAGCCGCAGGGTGGCGCTGCTGGACCCGGAGGTGCGGGTGCAGGTGGTCCACGAGTCGTGGGTCAGCACCGATCCGCGCCGGCTGGAGCGCATCCTCGGCAATCTGCTGGGCAATGCCGCCAAGCACGGCTCGACGCCCGTGGAGGTCACGGTCGAGGGCCGGGTGGTGCGGGTCCGTGATCACGGTCCCGGGTTCCCCGCGGCGCTGCTGCGGGAGGGGCCGAGCCGGTTCCGTACGGGATCCACCGACCGGGCCGGGCACGGGCACGGGCTGGGGCTGACGATCGCGGCCGGTCAGGCCCGGGTGCTCGGCGCCCGGCTGACCTTCCGCAACGCCGCCCCCGCGGGCGCGGCCGAGGGGGCCGGCGGGGCGATCGCCGTCCTGTGGCTGCCCGAGCACGCGCCGACCGACACCGGCAGCTTCCCCATGCTCCAGCTGGGCGAGCAGCGCGGTTCTGAGCCGGGCGGCAGGAAGGCCGCCGGCAGCGGCACGCCCCGGCGCGGCGAGCAGTCCGGCCGCTGAGCGGACCGGACGGACAGGGCAGCGAGGAGGCCCCGGAGCAGGAGCTCCGGGGCCTCGGTCGCACTTGGCTCTCCGGCGCGCGGAGCCGGTCAGGGACTAGACGGCCTCGGCCATCGGAGCCGGCTCCGGTCCGGCGCCCCGCAGCGGCACCTCCTTGACGAACAGTGCCGCCACCAGGGCGATGAGCCCGACCGAGGCGCCCACCAGGAAGGCGATGTGCGTGCCGGACGCCACCGCGTACTCGTACGCCTCGCGCACCGGCACCGGCAGCTTGGCCAGGCTCGCCGCGTCCAGCTGGGCGGAGCCCGCGGTGGCTCCCCCGCCTCCGCGGGCGGTCATCTCGTCCTGCACCCGGCCGGTGAACAGCGCGCCCATGATGGCGACGCCGAAGGAGCTGCCGAGCGTACGGAACAGGGTGGTGGCGGACGAGGCGACGCCCATGTCCTTCAGCTCGACGCTGTTCTGGGCCACGAGCATGGTGATCTGCATCAGGAAACCCATGCCCGCGCCGAGCACGGCCATGTAGACGCCGGAGGTGAACCGGGTGGTGCCGGTGTCCATCTGCGAGAGCAGGAAGAGGCCGGTCACCATCAGGATCGAGCCCATGATCGGGAAGATCTTGTAGCGGCCGCTGCTGGTGGTCACGCGCCCGGCGACGAGCGAGACGACCATCATCGCGAGCAGCATCGGCAGGAGCAGCAGACCGGAGTTGGTCGCGGACGCGCCCTGGACGGACTGCTGGAACAGCGGCAGGAAGAGCACCGCGCCGAACATCACGAAGCCCGCCATGAAGCCGACCACGGACATCAGGGTGAAGTTGGCGTTGCGGAAGATGTGCAGCGGGATGATCGGTTCGGCGGCCTTGGTCTCGACGAAGACGAAGCCGGCCAGCGCGGCGACGCCGATCGCGATGAGCTCCATGATGACGGCGGAGTTCCAGTCGTACTCCGAACCGCCCCAGGTGGTCACCAGCACGATCGCGGTGATGCCGACGGTCAGCAGTCCGGCGCCGAGGTAGTCGACCTTCGCCTTGGTGCGCTCGCGCTTGGGCAGGTGCAGTACGGCCGTGATCATGCCGAGGGCGACGGCGCCCAGCGGCAGGTTGATGTAGAAGCTCCAGCGCCAGCCGAGGTGGTCGGTGATGGTGCCGCCGACCAGCGGTCCGCCGATCATCGCGATCGCCATCACGCCGGCCATCATGCCCTGGTACTTGCCGCGCTCGCGGGGCGGCACGAGGTCGCCGATGATCGCCATGACGCCGACCATCAGACCGCCGGCGCCCAGGCCCTGGACGGCCCGGAAGCCGATCAGCTGACCCATGTCCTGGGACATGCCGCTGAGGACCGAGCCGATCAGGAAGATCACGATGGACGTGAGGAAGATGCCCTTGCGCCCGTACATGTCGCCGAGCTTGCCCCAGATGGGGGTGGAGGCCGCGGTGGCCAGCGTGTACGCGGTGACGACCCAGGACAGGTGTTCCAGCCCGCCGAGGTCACCGACGATGGTCGGCATCGCGGTGCCGACGATCAGGTTGTCCAGCATCGCCAGCAGCATGGCGATCATCAGGGCGAGCACCACCACCCGGACGCTGCGCTGCTGCGGCTCGCGTTTCCCCGCCTGTCGGACGGGGGCTTCCGCCTCCCCGTCCGCCGCCTTCACCAGGTCCGCCATGTTCCCCAACTCCCCTGATCCCCTGTACACCGGGTCCTTACTTGCCGCCCGGCTAGTTGACTACACTCGGGGAAGGTAGACCCGTAACTAGCCGGGCGTCAAGTAAGTTTTTGGGAGAGCACCATGGGCAGCACGCCGCAGCCGCGCCGGGGCAACACCCGTCAGCGCATTCAGGACGTCGCCCTGGAACTGTTCGCCGAGCAGGGTTACGAGAAGACCTCGCTGCGCGAGATCGCCGAGCAGCTCGATGTCACGAAGGCCGCTCTCTACTACCACTTCAAGACCAAGGAAGACATCCTGGTCGGCATCTTCGAGGACCTCAACCGGCCCATCGAGGACCTGATCGCCTGGGGCGCCGCGCAGCCACGCACGCTGGAGACGAAGAAGGAGATCCTCAGCCGTTACAGCGAGGCCCTGGACGGCGCCGCCCCGCTCTTCCGCTTCATGCAGGAGAACCAGGCGACCGTGCGCGAGCTGAGCATCGGCATGACGATCAAGAACCGGGTCCTGGCGCTCGTCGACCTGATCACCGATGCCGACGCGCCGATCACCGACCAGGTGCGGTGCTTCAGCGCGCTCTTCACGATGCACGCCGGCATGTTCGCGCTGAAAGACGTCGACGGCGACCCCGAGGAGAAGCGCAAGGCCGTCCTCGAAGTCGCCGTCGAACTGGTCACCCGGGCCCATGACCCGGGGTCCGACCGCTGACGGTCGGTGGTGTCACAGTCGGATCAGACCGTGACGCCCTCCTTGTGCAGGTAGTTGACCGGGTTGACCGCCGAACCGTAGTTCGCGGTGGTCCGGATCTCGAAGTGCAGGTGCGGGCCGCTGGAGTTGCCGGTGTTGCCGGACAGGGCGATCTTCTGGCCCTTCTTCACGTGCTGGCCGATGTGCACGTCGATCTGCGAGAGGTGCGCGTACTGCGAGTAGACACCGTTGGCGTGCTTGATCACGATGGCGTTGCCGTACGCGGGGCCGTCGCCGCCGCCGTTCGGACCGGCCTTCACGATCGTGCCGGTGTGCGCGGCCTCGACCTTGGTGCCGATCGGCACGGCGAAGTCCTGGCCGGAGTGCTTGTGCGCCCAGCGGCTGCCGTCGTTGCCGAAGCTCGCGCTCAGCTCGTAGTGGTGGACCGGGGTCTCCCAGGGAAGCTTCGCGGCGGCCTTCTTCTTCGCGGCCGCCTTCTTCTTCGCGGCGGCGGCCTTCTCCTTGGCGGCCTCGGCCTTCTTGGCCGCGGCGTGCTCGGCCGCCTTGCCCTGCGCGAGCGCCTGCTGGGCGACCGAGTGGGCGGTGGTCGCACTCGCCAGGCTCGCGGTGCCGGTGGTCCCCGCCGTGCCGGCCGCGAACGCAGCACCCGCACCGAGAACCATCGACGTCCCCAGGCCGGCGGCCACCACGGCGCCACGGACACGGGACGCGGACGGGCGGCGGGACTGGAACGTAACGCGCTTCGACATAAGCGGAAAACCTCCGGAGATGACTGGACCCGGCGCTGCGCCGGGCTGGCCATACCTTGGTAACCCGCACCCCCACATCCACTCAAACCCCCCATCTACGAAGAAAAGCCGTAGCAAGAGGTCCGGGAATTCACCGCGCCGGGCCTCGCCCCACCCCCGCGGAAGTCGCCGGAAGTCTCCGTCCCGGAACAGGTTTAGCCGCAGCTCTCCCCTGCCCATACCGGACACAGGCCCACGATCCAGTCACTTCACCCCACACACGGGAGGGACCTGCCGGACACCGGGCCGAAGGTCCCGGCCACGGGTGGGGCGATTTCTCCTAATGTGCCTAGTAGGCCCCAAAACGCCTGTGCGCCTTGTCACCGGCGGTGGGACCTAGGGCTGTCCGTTTCGGGACCTTCGGCACGGGGGCGGCAGCTGCGCGGCGGGCGCCCCGCCCTCCCGGGCGCGGGTTGCTCCGTGGGGTGCGGTGGTCCGGGGCGCGGGCCCCCTGTTGCTCGCCCCGGTCCGGGGTCGAGGGTTCCGTCCTCAATCGCCGGACGGGCTTGATGTGGTGCGGCTTGCCCCGCGGCGTGCGCCCATCCCCGCCGGGTGGGGGTCCGGGGTCCCTCCGGGGCGTCTCCTCAAACGACGAACGTTCCGCGGGTACGCAGCGGACCCGGGTATCTGTTCGTCGTCCTGCGGGGACTCCCCTGCACGCCCCCCAACCCAGCCGTCTCGCGTCTGCGACGGTCATCGGGGCAGGCGTGCAGACGCGACTGATGCCGGGTGGGGGCGTGCAGGGCAGTCCCCGCAGAAAATGGCGTACGACCCGGGTCCCCGTGCGTCGTCGGGTGCACACGCCATTTTTGAGGAGTCTGCCCGGAGGGCCCCCACCCCCACCCACCGGGCAGAAGCGCCCCGCAGGGGACCCGCACCAATCCAGCCCGTCCGGCGATTGAGGACGGAACCCCGCACCCAGGACCGGGGCAACCTCACCGCCCGCCCGGCCGAGGGCCCCGCGCACCACGCCCCGCCCCCCGGACCGAGCGACAGCAAAAAGGCGGCCCCGAACCGGTGTGAACCGGTCCGGGGCCGCCCCTTTGTACGCTCGGGCGCTAGGCGCCGCTCACGCTTCCTTCGTCATGTTCGGGCCGGCGCCGCCTGCCGCCTGCTCGATCGGGGGGACGTCGGGCAGAGCCGACTTCTCCTCGCCGCGGAAGGTGAACTTCTGCTCCTCACCCTCGCCCTCGGTGCCGACGACCACGATGTGACCGGGGCGCAGCTCTCCGAAGAGGATCTTCTCGGAGAGGATGTCCTCGATCTCGCGCTGGATCGTCCGGCGCAGCGGCCGGGCGCCCATCACGGGGTCGTAGCCCTTCTTCGCCAGAAGGGACTTGGCGGCCGGGCTCAGCTCGATGCCCATGTCGCGGTCCTTCAGGCGCTCGTCCACCTTGGCGAGCATGAGGTCGACGATCTGGATGATGTCTTCCTCGGTGAGCTGGTGGAAGACGACCGTGTCGTCGACACGGTTGAGGAACTCGGGCCGGAAGTGCTGCTTGAGCTCTTCGTTGACCTTGACCTTCATCCGCTCGTAGTTCGTCTTCACGTCGCCCTGGGCGGCGAAGCCCAGGTTGAAGCCCTTGGAGATGTCCCGGGTCCCGAGGTTGGTCGTCATGATGATGACCGTGTTCTTGAAGTCCACGACCCGGCCCTGGGAGTCGGTCAGGCGACCGTCCTCCAGGATCTGGAGCAGGGAGTTGAAGATGTCGGGGTGGGCCTTCTCGACCTCGTCGAAGAGGACGACGGAGAACGGCTTGCGGCGCACCTTCTCGGTGAGCTGGCCGCCCTCCTCGTATCCCACGTAGCCGGGGGGCGAGCCGAAGAGCCGCGAGACCGTGTGCTTCTCGCTGAACTCCGACATGTCGAGGGAGATCAGCGCGTCCTCGTCGCCGAAGAGGAACTCGGCGAGCGTCTTGGACAGCTCGGTCTTACCGACACCGGACGGACCGGCGAAGATGAACGAGCCGCCGGGGCGCTTCGGGTCCTTCAGACCGGCTCGCGTACGGCGGATCGCCTGCGAGAGGGCCTTGATGGCGTCCTTCTGCCCGATGACGCGCTTGTGGAGCTCGTCCTCCATGCGCAGCAGACGGGAGGACTCCTCCTCCGTCAGCTTGAAGACCGGGATGCCGGTGGCGGTGGCGAGGACCTCGGCGATGAGCTCGCCGTCGACCTCGGCCACGACGTCCATGTCGCCGGCCTTCCACTCCTTCTCGCGCTTGGTCTTCGCCGCCAGCAGCTGCTTCTCCTTGTCACGGAGAGACGCCGCCTTCTCGAAGTCCTGGGAGTCGATGGCCGACTCCTTGTCGCGACGCACGCCCGCGATCTTCTCGTCGAACTCGCGGAGGTCCGGCGGCGCGGTCATCCGGCGGATGCGCATCCGGGATCCGGCCTCGTCGATCAGGTCGATCGCCTTGTCCGGAAGGAAGCGGTCCGAGATGTAGCGGTCGGCCAGCGTCGCGGCCTGGACCAGCGCCTCGTCCGTGATGGACACGCGGTGGTGGGCCTCGTAGCGGTCGCGCAGACCCTTGAGGATCTCGATGGTGTGCGGCAGCGACGGCTCCGCGACCTGGATGGGCTGGAAGCGTCGCTCGAGAGCGGCGTCCTTCTCCAGGTGCTTGCGGTACTCGTCGAGCGTGGTGGCACCGATGGTCTGCAGCTCGCCTCGCGCCAGCATGGGCTTGAGGATGCTGGCCGCGTCGATCGCGCCCTCGGCGGCGCCCGCACCCACCAGGGTGTGGAGCTCGTCGATGAACAGGATGATGTCGCCGCGGGTGCGGATCTCCTTGAGCACCTTCTTCAGGCGCTCCTCGAAGTCACCGCGGTAGCGGGAACCGGCGACCAGCGCACCGAGGTCGAGGGTGTAGAGGTGCTTGTCCTTGAGGGTCTCGGGCACCTCGCCCTTGACGATGGCCTGCGCCAGGCCCTCGACGACCGCCGTCTTGCCGACGCCGGGCTCGCCGATGAGGACCGGGTTGTTCTTCGTACGGCGGGACAGCACCTGCATGACCCGCTCGATCTCCTTCTCGCGCCCGATGACCGGGTCGAGCTTGGATTCACGAGCGGCCTGGGTGAGGTTGCGGCCGAACTGGTCGAGCACCAGGGACGTGGAGGGCGTGCCCTCCGCGGGACCGCCCGCTGTGGCCGCCTCCTTGCCGCCGGAGTAACCGGACAGCAGCTGGATGACCTGCTGGCGCACCCGGTTCAGGTCGGCGCCCAGCTTCACGAGGACCTGGGCTGCGACGCCCTCGCCCTCGCGGATCAGGCCGAGCAGGATGTGCTCCGTGCCGATGTAGTTGTGGCCGAGCTGAAGGGCCTCGCGGAGCGACAGCTCCAGGACCTTCTTGGCTCGGGGTGTGAAGGGGATGTGGCCGGACGGGGCCTGCTGGCCCTGACCGATGATCTCCTCCACCTGCTGGCGGACCGCCTCGAGCGAAATCCCGAGGCTCTCCAGGGCCTTAGCGGCGACACCCTCACCCTCGTGGATCAGGCCCAGGAGGATGTGCTCGGTGCCGATGTAGTTGTGGTTGAGCATCCGGGCTTCTTCCTGAGCCAGGACGACAACCCGCCGCGCGCGGTCGGTGAACCTCTCGAACATCGTTAATCGCTCCTCAGAGCGGTCAGGCAGTAAGGGGTCGGTCCCCTCCCTGTCCTTCCGCAGCTTAGTCCCGCAAGCGGGGACCGCTCATTTCAACTGCCGACACCCGTCGATGGCCTCCTGCCCCGAACGCCGACAACTGCTCCAACCCGATGGTGCGAGACGATGTTCCCGCAGGCCAGACAGATACCCCTATCGCCAGTACGCCGATGGCGAACGTGAGACGTCCGGTGGCTTGCGTGTCGCCCCTCCCACTAGGGATGTCTTACCCGCAATTACAGACAGTCCATGCGGCGTACGCGGGTTCCCTCCGCTACGGGCGAACATCTTCGTACTCCCGGATGCGCCCGTACGCCCCCAACCCGGACACCCTATGCGTTCGATCAAGGACTCCGCGTAACCCGGCGGGGGGATCGGGAGTTCTTCCGTCATGACCCTCACCGTCCCGCCTCCCCGCACCGCGGTCCTCGCCGAGCGGGACGGTGGTGCCGATGACGCGTCACGGGGCGCGTGTGCCCAGTGGTACGAGCAGGAGCTCGGCTGGGCGACGGCCGGCAGTGCGCCGGTGCGGCTGCTGACCGGGCTGCGGTTCGACGCGCTCGTCGTCCCCGCCGCCGCCGGTCACGCCGCGCTGGGACGGGTGGGCAGGACCGGCCCCGTGGCGCTCGCGGGCCGGCGGATGAGCCTGCTGGTGGCGCCCGGAAGCGCCGACGAGCTGCCCGGGCTGCTCGACTGGCTGGAGTGGGGCGGGATCGCCCTCGCGCTGACCGCTCTCGGCGCGGGCGGGCGGATCACCGCACCGCCGCCGCCGGGCCGGCCTGGTCCGCCGGGGGCCGCCGTATGGCTGCGGCCCCCCTGTCCACCGCACGAGCAGGAGGGGGAACCGGTGTTCCCGGCCCTCTCCGGCTTCGGGAGCAGGGGTGGGGATGCTCCCGATCTCATCCGGCTCGTGGACGCCGTGGCGACGGAATGCCACCGGGCCCGCCTGACGCGTGCCCGGACGGGGATGCCCCCCGAAGAAACGGCCGCTCAGCCGTTGGCCTTCTCGTAAGCCTCACGGATCTCCGCGGGAACGCGGCCGCGGTCATTCACGTTGTGGCCGTTCTCGCGCGCCCACTTGCGGATCTCGGCAGTGTCCTTGTTGCCACCGGGAACGGCACGGCCCTTGCCGCGACCGGACGCCGCACGGCCACCGGTACGCCGGCCGCTCTTCGCGTAGGGCTCCAGAAGAGTCCGCAGCTTGTCCGCGTTGCTCGTGGTGAGGTCAATCTCGTACGTCTTGCCATCGAGAGCGAACGTCACGGTCTCGTCCGCCTCGCCGCCGTCGAGGTCGTCAACAAGAAGGACCTGAACCTTCTGTGCCACCGGATTTCCTTTCATCGAAAATGGAGTACGCGGAAAGGAAACCGCTTTTCCCCGGAAAACACAAACCCCCGGGAGAGGTTCAGGAGCGCAAGAGGACGGGAAACGTGCGCGATTCGGACATAGGGATCGGGCTTCGTCCGACGGTCACAGGTGCAGAAGCATCCGGCTGTTGCCCAAGGTGTTCGGCTTCACGCGTTCGAGACCGAGGAACTCCGCGACTCCCTCGTCATAGGAACGCAGCAGCTCGCTGTAGACATCTCCGTCGACGGGCGTCTCCCCGATCTCCACGAAGCCGTGCTTCGCGAAGAAGTCGACTTCGAAGGTGAGACAGAAAACCCGTCGCACACCCAGCCAGCGGGCGGTCTGCAACAACTTGTCCAGTACTTGATGCCCGACTCCGGCGCCCTTGATGCTGTGATCGACCGCGAGAGTACGGACTTCGGCCAGGTCTTCCCACATCACATGCAGTGCGCCGCAGCCGATGACCTGGGCGTCCTCGTCACGTTCGGCGATCCAGAACTCCTGGATGTCCTCGTAAAGCGTGACCGTCGCTTTGTCGAGCAGGATGCCTTCTCGCACGTAGCCGTCGAGGAGACGCCGGACGGAGGCCACATCGCTCGTCCTCGCACGGCGGACGGTGATGGCCACGTTTATAACCGACGGATCGGTCTGGAAATCGGTATGCGGAAGCTCTGAGGACATACCCAGACGCTATCGCCCGGACTCCGGCTCCGCGTCATCGGCTGCTTCGGCGCCTTCACCGGATCCCTCCGCGGCGCCTTCACCGGCCGCTTCGGCGTCCGGCCGCACGACATCCCCGGGAAGTGTGGGCAGAACGATCCGCATGGCGTCCCGGAGGGCTTCGCGCTGCTCGGCGGACATCATGCCGAAGAACGCGACCAGCGCCGCGGCGGGGTTGTCACTCCGTGACCAGGCTTCGTTCATCAGTGCGGCCGAGTACGCGGCACGGGTGGAGACCGCCGTATATCGATATGCGCGGCCGTCCACTTCCCGGCGGACCCAGCCCTTCTGATGGAGATTGTCCATAACCGTCATGACAGTGGTGTAGGCGATGGACCGCTCCCGCTGAAGGTCCTCGAGGACTTCCCGTACGGTGACCGGTCGGTTCCATTGCCAGATCCGCGTCATCACGGCGTCTTCCAGCTCTCCCAATTGGCGGGGCACAGCGTCACCTTAGTGCCAGATGTCTGGAATGACCGCTTATTTACACAGCAAAAGGGCGCACGGCTCTCGGGAGCCGTACGCCCTTCGTACGTGTGGTGCGCGGGACCGGGAGGTCAGACCCCGTCGGTGCGCGGAGTGCGCTGGGCCGATTCCGCGCGGCTGAGCGCGGCGTCCACGGCGGCGTCCTCCTTGGCCTTGTTCGGCCCGCCCTGGCTCTTGACGATCGTCACGACCAGGCCGATGAAGAAGGCGGCCATCACCACGGGGGGCACGAGCGCGGATACGTAGTCCATGGCGTCCAGAGTAGCGAGCCCGTCCGCGCCGGGTGACGCGCCCTACCCCGCGGCGCGCTGCTGCGGGGGCGGGGCCGGGCGGCGGCGGGGCGGGAAGACCTCCGAGGGCTTCGGCGCCGGGCGTTCGGACGGCGTGGCGGGACGGGCCGGGGCCGCCGGGGCCTTCGGCTTGTCCGGCTCCGCGGCGCGGCCGCCGGGCAGCGCGAGGAGGCGGCTGCGGGGCGCGGGCGCCGACGCGGACACCGCGCGTCCGGCGAGGCGGGCCCGCACCGAACGTTCCGCGAGCACCTGACAGCGCTCCAGGAGCGCCGCGGCGACCGGACCGCCGCGCAGGGCGCGCAGAGCGGCGAGATCCTCGGGGCGGGGGTCGTACCCGGCGGCCAGGGCGTCCTGGAGGCGTTCCAGGTATCCGCTGAGGGAGCCGGGGAGGGCATTGCGGTAGCGGGCGAGGTCGGCGAGGAGGAAGGCGCGCAGCCTTCCGGCCTCGCCGACCGCCTCGTCGAGGGTGCCTGCCAGCCGCAGGCAGTCCTGGACGTCCTCGTCGGGCAGGGGCGCGGGGTGGAGGGCGATGGCGAGGGCACGTCGGAGCACTCGCAGCTCGTCCGCGCTGAACGCCATACCGCCGCGTGATCCGTAGGGCGTGGGCATACCGCGACAATACGTTCTAAATGGACAAAATCCGTTTAACTGGCCGTCGGCGGCGCGGCGGCTCCGGGGAGTCGCCGCGCCGAAAACGCGCCGGTCAGGGCCGCCTCCCCGGCACGAACCCGGAGGCCGGACGGGATGTCGCGGGCACCGGTCAGAGACGCGCCACGTTGCGTTCGTAGACCAGGCGCAGCCCGATGAGCGTGAGCCAGGGCTCGTGCTCGTCGATGACGGAGGACTCGCCCAACACCATGGGAGCAAGGCCGCCCGTCGCGATGACGGTGACGTCGTCGGGGTCGGCGGCCAGCTCCTTCTTCATGCGTCCCACGACACCGTCGACCTGGCCGGCGAAGCCGTAGATGATGCCCGCCTGCATGGCCTCGACGGTGTTCTTCCCGATCACGCTGCGCGGCCGGGCCAGCTCGATCTTGCGCAGTTGCGCGCCCTTGACGCCGAGCGCCTCGACCGAGATCTCGATGCCGGGCGCGATGACCCCGCCGGTGTACTCGCCTCGGGCGGAGACCGCGTCGAAGGTGGTGGCCGTGCCGAAGTCGACGACGATCGCCGGACCGCCGTACAGGTCGACGGCGGCGACCGCGTTGATGATGCGGTCCGCGCCGACCTCCTTCGGGTTGTCCATCAGGATCGGCACACCGGTCTTGATGCCCGGCTCGACGAGGACGGCCGGGACGTCGCCGTAGTAGCGGCGGGTCACCTCGCGCAGCTCGTGCAGGACGGCCGGGACGGTGGAGCAGATCGCGATGCCCTCGATGCCGTCGCCGAGCTCCATGCCCAGCAGCGGGTGCATGCCCATCAGGCCCTGGAGCAGCACCGCGAGCTCGTCCGCGGTGCGGCGGGAGTCGGTGGAGATGCGCCAGTGCTCGACGATCTCCTCACCGTCGAACAGCCCGAGGACCGTGTGGGTGTTGCCGACGTCGATGGTGAGCAGCATCAGACGCCGGCCTCGTCGGTGTCACGGAAGTCCAGGCCGATGTCGAGGATCGGCGAGGAGTGGGTCAGTGCCCCGACGGCCAGGTAGTCCACGCCGGCCTCCGCGTAGGCGCGGGCCGAGTCGAGGGACAGCCGGCCCGAGGACTCCAGGACGGCGCGGCCGCCGACCAGCCGGACGGCCTCGGCCGTCTGCGCCGGGGTGAAGTTGTCCAGCAGGATCAGGTCGGCACCGGCGTCCAGGACCTCGGTGACCTGCTGCATCGTGTCGACCTCGACCTCGATCGGCACGTCCGGGAACTGCGCCCTGACCCGCTTGAACGCCTCGGCGACCCCGCCCGCCGCGATCACGTGGTTGTCCTTGACCAGGGCGGCGTCGGACAGCGACATGCGGTGGTTGACGCCGCCGCCGCAGCGCACCGCGTACTTCTCCAGGGCACGCAGCCCCGGAGTCGTCTTGCGGGTGTCGCGGACCTCGGCCTTCGTGCCCTCGAGCACGTCGGCCCAGGCACGGGTGGCGGTGGCGATGCCGGAGAGCCTGCACAGCAGGTTGAGCGCGCTGCGCTCGCCGGTGAGCAGGTCCCGGGTGCGGGTGGTGACGGTCAGCAGCTTCTGGCCGGGGACGACACGGTCGCCGTCCTCGACGTGCCGCTCGACCTCGAACTCGTCGGTGCAGACGATGGAGAGCACGGCCTCGGCGACGCGCAGACCGGCCACGACACCCGCCTCGCGGGCGGTGAAGTCGCCGGTGGCCACGGCGTCCTCGGCGACGGTGGCGACGGTCGTCACGTCCACCCCGCCGTCCAGGTCCTCCTCGATGGCGACGTGCGCCACGTCCTCGACGGTGACCGGGTCCAGGCCGGCGTCGGCCAGGAGCTGGGCGAGCGCGGGGTCCAGGCCGCATTCCAGGGCGTCCAGGTCGTAGCCGTCCTCCCCGCCGCAGCCGCAGCCGTCTCCGCAGCCGCCCGCGGCAGGTGCGGGCGCGCCGATCTGGATCAGCGGGACGTCCACGGGTGTGGGGCGCGGATTCTCTTCGGGCGTGCTCACGGTTACGGCTCCTCAGGAGTGGGGTGGGTGGTGCCTGTTGCTGCGCAGTCTGCTGCCCCGGACGGCTGTACGGGCCCGAACGCCTCGGTATCCGTCCGACGGAGGACGAGCTGCCGGTCGGGGGTGAGCCGGACGACGAGGTGGCGGCGCCAGTTCTCGTCGTCGCGCTCGGGCCGGTCCTCGCGCCAGTGGCAGCCGCGGGTCTCCTCGCGGCTGCGGGCGGCTGCGACCAGGACCCGGGAGACCAGGAGCAGGTTGGTGGCCTCCCAGGCCTCCACCCCGGGGACGGCGTCCTTCGGCTCGGCGGCCCCGGCCTTCAGGAACGCGCTGCGGTGCAGGTCCTCCAGCTCGTCGGCGGCCCGGGCGAGGCTGTCGGCGGACCGCAGGACGCCGGCGCCGCGGGTCATGATCCGCTGGATCGTGCCCCGGGTCTCGGGGGGCAGCAGCGGGGAGGGGGCGGGGCGGGCGGCGACGGTGCCGGCGCCAGCGCGGGGCAGGTCGGCGACGATGTCGGCCGCGATGCGCTCGGCGAAGACGAGGCCTTCGAGGAGCGAGTTGGACGCCAGCCGGTTCGCCCCGTGCACCCCGGTGCAGGCGACCTCGCCGCAGGCGTACAGACCGGGGACGGTCGTACGTCCCCGCAGGTCGGTGCGGATGCCGCCGGAGGCGTGGTGGGCCGCCGGGGCGATCGGGATCGGCTCGGTGACCGGGTCGATGCCGTGGGCGCGGCAGGCCGCCAGGACGGTGGGGAAGCGCTGCTCCCACATCTCGGCGCCGAAGTGGCGGGCGTCGAGGTACATGTGGTCGGTGCCGTGCAGCTGCATCTGGCGGGTGATGGCCTTGGCGACGATGTCGCGCGGGGCCAGCTCCGCCAGCTCGTGCTGCCCCAGCATGAAGCGCGTACCGGACGCGTCGACGAGATGGGCGCCCTCGCCCCGTACCGCTTCCGACACGAGCGGCTGCTGCCCCTCCGAGTCGGAGCCCAGGAAGAGGACCGTGGGGTGGAACTGGACGAATTCGAGGTCCGAGACCTCCGCGCCGGCCCGCAGCGCGAGTGCCACGCCGTCGCCGGTGGCGACCGGCGGGTTGGTGGTGGCGGAGAAGACCTGGCCCATGCCGCCGGTGGCCAGGATGACCGCGGGGGCGTTGACCGCGCCGACGCCGTCGTGCTGGCCCTCGCCCATGACGTGCAGGGTGACGCCCGCGGTACGGCCTTCGGCGTCGGTGAGCAGGTCGAGCACGAGGGCGTTCTCGACGGTGTGCAGGGCGGCCTCACGGACCGCTTCGACCAGGGCCCGGGAGATCTCCGCGCCGGTCGCGTCGCCGCCCGCGTGGGCGATGCGGCGGCGGTGGTGACCGCCCTCACGGGTCAGCGCGATGGTGCCGTCGTCCGCGGTGTCGAAGAGGGCGCCGGTGCCTATCAGCCGGCGCACGGCGTCGGGGCCCTCGGTGACGAGGGTGCGGACCGCGGCCTCGTCGCAGAGGCCGGCGCCGGCGACCAGGGTGTCGTCCAGGTGCTGCTCGGGGGTGTCGCCCTCGCCGAGTGCGGCCGCGATGCCGCCCTGCGCCCAGCGGGTGGAGCCGTCGTCGAGCCGGGCCTTGGTGACGACGACGGTGGCGAGGCCCGCGGCGGCGCACCGCAGTGCGGCGGTGAGTCCGGCCACGCCGGAGCCGACGACCACGACGTCGGCGTCGATGGACCAGCCGGGGGCGGGGGCGGTCAGCCGTATTCCGGTCACGTCGTGGCTCCGAAGGTCAGCGGGATGTTGTCGATGAGGCGGGTGGCGCCCACCCGGGCGGCGACGGCGAGGATCGCGTCGCCCGCGGTGCGGTCGTCGGGGATCTCGGTGAAGTCCGCCGGGTCCACGAGCGCGAGGTAGTCGAGGGCGAGCGGGGGCTGTTCGGCCGCCGCGTCGTCCAGGACGGCGCGCGCCGCGGCGCGCACGGCGGCGGGGCCGCCGTCCGGCCGGGCGCGGGCGACCGCCTGGGCGTCGGCCGCCAGCCTGGCCTCGCCGAGCCGGGTGAGTCCGGCGGCCCGGTCCTCCGTCGCGTTCGCGGTCAGCGCGCGGGCGTGCAGCGCCTGCTGGGCGGCGAGCCGGTCACGGGCCGCGAACAGGGCCCGGGACAGGGCGAGCGCGGTGCGGCGCTCGTGCGGGTCGAGGAAGCGGTTGCGGCTGGAGAGCGCGAGGCCGTCGGGCTCCCGGGCCGTCTCCACCCCCACGATCTCCACGGGGAAGTTCAGATCGCGCACCATGCGGCGGATGAGCGCCAGCTGCTGGGCGTCCTTCTGCCCGTAGAACGCGACATCGGGGCGGGTCAGGTGGAGCAGCTTGGCGACGACGGTGAGCATGCCGTCGAAGTGCCCGGGGCGCGAGGCGCCTTCGAGACGCTCGCCCATCGGTCCGGCGGAGATCCGGACCTGCGGTTCGCCGCCGGGGTAGACCTCGTCGACGGACGGCGCGAACACCACGTCGGCGCCGGCCGCGCCGGCCACGGCGAGGTCCGCGTCCAGGGTGCGCGGGTAGCGGTCGAGGTCGGCGGCCTCGCCGAACTGGAGCGGGTTGACGAAGACGGTGACGACGACCTGCCCGGCCGCTCCGACAACCGCGCGAGCGGTCTGTATCAGGGAGGCGTGGCCCTCGTGCAGGGCGCCCATCGTCATGACGACGGCACGCTCGGCCCCGAGGGCGGCGGAGGCGTCCGGGTCCGTGGCGTACGCCGAGAGCTCCGCGGCGGTGCGGAGCAGGGTGGCGGCGGATGCGGTCATCGGGACTCCTCCGGTCCACGGCCGGCGCTGCCGGGGGCGCCCGACCCGTCGGCCAGGACGTCCAGCAGGTCCTCGGCGAGCTCGGGCTTGAGCATGCCGTGGGCGAGCGCGCGGTCGGCGGTGGCGCGGGCCATCGCGACGTAACCGGCCACCGTCCGCGGGGCATGGGCGCGCAGCTCGCCGATGTGCGCGGCGACCGTGCCCGCGTCGCCCCGGGCGACCGGGCCGGTCAGGGCGGCGTCACCGGAGCGCAGGGCGTTGTCCAGGGCGGCGCCGAGCAGCGGGCCGAGCATCCGGTCGGGGGCGGTGACCCCTGCCGTGCGCAGCAGCTCCATCGACTGGGCGACCAGGGTGACCAGGTGGTTCGCGCCGAGGGCGAGCGCCGCGTGGTAGAGCGGCCGGGACTCCTCGGCGATCCACTCGGGTTCGCCGCCCATCTCGATGACCAGTGCCTCGGCGGCGAGCCGCAGCTGCTCCGGGGCGGTGACGCCGAACGAGCAGCCGGCCAGCCTCTGGACGTCCACGGACGTGCCGGTGAACGTCATCGCCGGGTGCAGGGCCAGGGGCAGGGCGCCGGCCCGCAGCGCGGGATCCAGCACCTTCGTCCCGTACCGCCCGGAGGTGTGGACGATCAGCTGACCGGGGCGGACCGCACCGGTCTCGGCGAGACCCTCGACGAGCCCCGGCAGGGCGTCGTCGGGGACCGTCAGCAGGACCAGCTCGGCGCGCGCGAGGACCTCGGCGGGCGGTACCAGGGGGATGTCGGGGAGCAGCGCGGCGGCGCGGCGCACGGAGGCGTCGGAGACGCCGGACACGGCGACCGGGCGGTGCCCGGCGAGTGCCAGGGACGCGGCGAGGGCGGGGCCGACGCGGCCCGCGCCCACGACGCCGACGGTGAGCCGGGCGGGGCGGTCCCTCGCGTCGAGGGGCTCCTTGGGGACTGCTGCATTCACGCGACGGTGGCCTTCCGTTCCAGTCCGCGGGGGGTACCGGACGATTCCTCTGCATGCTACGCCAGCGGGCCGCCCGGCCCCCCGGCTGTCCACAGGCTGTGGAAACCTCCGGGCGCGGCGGCACGGGCGGGCCGGGGGCTATACAAACGTGTGGGCACGGGTTCCCGTTCTGCCGGATGATCGTCCCATGGGAAACACGAACGAGCAGGTGCACGACGAGGTGACGGACGGGCCGGCGGTCCCCCGTGGACAGGGCGACGAGGAGGCCGACGCGCAGCGGCTGCGCCGCATCACCGCGTGGCGGCGGGCCGAGCGGATCCTGTCCCGGATGCCGGTGGACCGTTCCCTCGGCGAGCAACTGGCGTCGCTGACCGCGGGCGCGGCCACGGTCACCGACCTGGACCGGCCCGCGGACATCTACGGCGACGGTGTCGTCGCCGAGCTGGAGCAGCGGATCGCCGGACTGCTGGGCACGGAGGCCGCCGCGTTCTTCCCGACCGGGACGATGGCACAGCAGGTCGCCCTGCGCTGCTGGGCCGGGCGCACCGGCAACGCGACGGTGGCCATGCATCCGCTCGCCCACCCCGAGGTGCACGAGCGCGGCGCCCTGCCGGCGGTCAGCGGGCTGCGCACGGTCCACCCGACGACCGAGCCGCGGCTGCCCACCGCGGACGAGGTCCGCGACTTCGCGGAGCCGTTCGGCACCCTGATGCTGGAGCTGCCGCTGCGCGACGCGGGCTTCGTCCTGCCCACGTGGGAGGAGCTGGAGGCCGTCGTGGCGGCGGCCCGCGAACGCGACGCGGTGGTGCACTTCGACGGCGCGCGGCTGTGGGAGTGCGCCTCCCGCTTCGGGCGTGAACTGCCGGAGATCGCGGCGCTCGCGGACAGTGTGTACGTGTCGTTCTACAAGACGCTCGGCGGGATCTCGGGGGCGGCGCTCGCCGGTTCCGCCTCGCTGATCGAGGAGGCCCGCACCTGGCGGCACCGGTACGGGGGTCAGCTCTTCCAGCAGTTCCCCGCGGCGCTCGCCGCCCTGATCGGCCTGGACCGGGAGCTGCCGAAGCTCCCGTCGTACGTGGCGCACGCGAAGGTGGTGGCCGCGGCGCTGGACGAGGGGTTCACCCAGGCCGGCGCCGGGTGGTTCCGGGTGCATCCGGCACCGCCGCACACGCACCAGTTCCAGGTGTGGCTGCCGTATCCGCCGGACGTCCTGTCGGAGGCCTCGGTGCGGCTGGCGGAGGAGACGGGCGTGGCCCTGTTCCGCAGGTGGCACCCGGCCGCGGCGGGCCCGCCCGGGGTGTCGTTCACCGAGGTCACGGTGTCGGAGGCGGGGCTGGAGTGGACGGCGGAGGACGTCCGCGCGGCACTGGAGGAGTTCCTGAAGCGGGTGGTCGCGCAGGCGTGAGGCGCTCGTCCGCGCCCGGGACCGCCGATTGACGCCAGCCGTCAATCCGGATCCGGGCCGTCGCCGCGACCCCGCACCATGGACGGGTGAGCGTAACCATCGACATCGCGGGCCTCGACCCCGACCGCATCGTCTTCGAGACCTCCCCCCTCGTCGAGCTGGGGGTCGCCCTGCACGCGCTCGCGGAACCCGGGCACCACCCGGGGCTGCACGGCTGGGCGACCGCCACCACCACGGCGCTGGAGCCGGACCTGGCCGACCGGCTCCACGAGGCCGACTTCCTGTGGCGGAACACGTTCTCGGACATCTTCATGCCGTTCGCCGGGGTCCTCGGCGGCAACGGCAGGACGGGCTCCGACCTCGCCGAGGACCTCGACATCCTGGACCGGCTGGACGACGAGAGGTTCGTCGCCGCCGCCCTGGAGTTCACCTGCGCCCACCTCTACGGGACCGGCGCGGCCTCCCCGCTCCGCGATGCCCGGATGCGCGCCCGGGCCCTGGACGTGGCGGCGGCGCGCGGCCCGCAGCAGGTGGAGTTCACCCGGCGGCTGCTGGCCGACCCCGCCCCCGTACGGCGCTGGATCCGGCGCCTGTTCGAGGACTGCGACCAGGCGTTCTTCGCGGACACCTGGCAGCGGGTGCGGGTCCAGCTGGTGGCCGACGCGCGGCACAAGACGGATCTGCTGCGCCGCAACGGGCTCGACGAGGCGATCAGGGCGGTCTCCTCCGCGCTCTCGGTCGACGAGGACGGGAAGCGGATCAGCGTCGACAAACTCTCCGACGGCTCGACCGACGCCACCGACCCGGCCGTCGGCGCCGGCCTCACGCTCATCCCGACCAGCTTCGGCTGGCCGCACCTGATGGTGCTGCACGCCCCGGGCTGGCGGCCGGTGATCCACTACCCCGTGCACCGGCCCGAGCTCCCCTCCCCCGCCTCCGTCGAACTGCTCCAGCTGCGGATGGAGGCGCTCGCGCATCCGATGCGGATGCGGCTGTGCCGCAGCATCGCCCGCTCGCCGTACACCACCGGGGAGCTCGCCGAGACGAACGGGATCACGTCCCCCGAGGTCTCCCGGCATCTCGCGGTGCTGAAGAAGGCGGGCCTCGTCACGACGCGGCGGCGCGGCCGGTATGTCCTGCACCAGCTGGACCTCACCGTGGTGGCACGGCTCGGCAGCGACTTCCTGGAGGGGATCCTGCGCTGAGCGCGGGGGCGGCGCCGGCCGCGGGCTCAGTCGAACCGGATGTGCCGGATGCCGGTCCAGGCCCGCCGCACCCGGTGCCGCAGCGCGCTGTCGGTGTCCGGCAGCAGGGCGAGGCCCGCCGACGCGGCGATCCGGTCGGCGACCTGCGGGACCGTCAGCCGGTCGGTACGGATGTGCTCGGCGAACTCCGGGGCCGCGAGGCGCTCCAGGCAGTGGTCCAGTTTCGCGACGGCGAAGCTCTCGCGCTTGAGCCCGCGCCCCAGCCCGCGTTCACGCAGCCGCCTCAGCACCGTCGCACGCTCGGCGAGCAGGGCGAAGTGGTGCACCGTGTGCCCCTCCGCGCGCAGCCGGCCGATGATCTCCGCGAAGTAGCCGGGGTCGACCAGGGTCATCGGGGCGATGACCGTGCCGGGGTGCCCGCCCAGGGCGAGGGAGAGCATCTCGCGCACGCCCTGCCGCCAGGCCGGCAGGTCCTGGAAGTCCCCGCGCAGCGCGGGCGGCAGCATCCGGTGCAGCCCGAAGCCGACGTGTTCCGGATCGCAGACCACACTGCCGGGCAGCCGCCGCTCCAGCTCGTAGGCCGTCTGCGTCTTGCCGCCGCCGAACGGGCCGTTGATCCACACCAGCTCGCTCACGGGGCTCAGACCGCCCCGCCGCCCGCGCGCACCAGCCCGGTCTCGTAGGCGAGGACGACGACCTGCACCCGGTCGCGCAGGCCCAGCTTGGTCAGGATGCGGCCGACGTGCGTCTTCACCGTCGCCTCGGAGAGCACCAGCCGCCCCGCGATCTCCCCGTTCGACAGGCCCTGGGCGACCAGCAGCATCACCTCGCGTTCGCGTTCGGTGAGCTTGGCGACGTCCTTGTGCTGCGGTTCGGCCGTGCCGCTGGGCAGCATCGGCGAGAAGCGGTCGAGCAGCCGGCGGGTGGTGGAGGGCGCGACGACGGCGTCGCCGCTGTGCACGGAACGGATCGCGGCGAGCAGTTCGCCCGGCGGCACGTCCTTGAGCATGAAGCCGCTGGCCCCCGCCTTCAGCCCCGAGAAGGCGTACTCGTCGAGGTCGAACGTCGTCAGGATGAGCACCTTGGGCGCTCCGGGCTCCGCGCAGATGCGGCGGGTGGCCTCGACACCGTCCAGCCGGGGCATGCGCACGTCCATCAGCACCACGTCGACGGCGGTGGAGCGGAGGTTCTCGATCGCCTCCGCGCCGTCGCCGGCCTCGGCGACGACCTCCATGTCCGGCTGCGCGGCGAGCACCATCCGGAAGCCGGTGCGCAACAGCGCCTGGTCGTCGACGAGCATCACGCGGATCGCCATGGGGTCCCTGTCTCCTGTTTCGTACTGCGGGCGGGCGGTCGGAATCGGTCAGGCGGGGCGGGGGACGAAGGGGGCCACGGGGCGACCGGCGGGCTGAGCGCGTACCGGACACCGCGACGCCGCGGGCAGGTCTCCGGCGCCCCTAGGCGGCCTTGAGCGGCAGCAGGGCGCTGATCCGGAATCCGCCGCCGGGACGCGGTCCCGCGTCGAGCGTGCCGCCGACCATGCCGACCCGTTCCCGCATACCGATCATGCCGTGCCCCGCGCCGTCGGCGCCGCCGTCCTCGTACAGCTCGTGCGCCGCACCCCGGCCGTCGTCCTCCACCAGCAGGCCGAGACCGTCGTCGAAGTAGACCAGCCGCACGCTGGCCCCGGCGTCCGGACCGCCGTGCTTGCGGGTGTTGGTCAGGGCCTCCTGCACGATGCGGTACGCCGTCAGCTCCACCCCGCTGGGCAGCGGGCGCGGGGTGCCCTCGATCTTGAAGTCGACGGCCAGACCGGCCGCTCTGACCTGGTCGACCAGGTCCTCGATCTGATCGACGTCGGGCTGGGGGACGTACTCCCCCGTCTCCGGGCTGTCCCCCGTGCGCAGCACACCCAGCAGCCGCCGCATCTCGGCGAGCGCCTGCCGGCCGGTGCCGGAGATGGTCTCCAGTGCCTGCCGGGCCTGGTCGGGTGCCGCATCCATGACATAGGCGGCGCCGTCGGCCTGCACCACCATCACGGAGACGTTGTGCGCGACGACGTCGTGGAGCTCACGGGCGATACGGGCGCGCTCGGCGGCCACCGCGACCTTCGACTGCGCCTCGCGCTCCCGTTCCAGCCGGGCGGCCCGCTCCTCCAGCTGGTCGAAGTAGGCCCGCCGGGTCCGCATCGAGTCGCCGAGCACCCACGCCAGGACGAACGGCACCGTCATCACGACGACGACGAACGCCGACTCCACCCAGCCGCGCGGCGCACCCTCCTGCTCCGGCCAGCGAAGCTGGGAGAGACCCGCCGCGCAAAGACTGCAGGCCAGGGCGAGCCGGGACGCCCAGCGTTCGCCGACGGTGGCCACGGTGAAGGTGATCACCAGCATGGCGAAGTTCGCGACGGTCGGTTCGACCCCGAAGGCCAGCTGGACCACGCCCGTCGCGATGGCGAGCAGCAGCATCTTCTCGGGTGCGCGACGGCGCAGCGCGACCACGGCGCAGAGGCCGATCACGATCGGCACGACGGCGATGCGTTCCCCGCGGCCGCCGTGCCCGTCCCCGTTGACCACGATCGTCATGCCGGAGATCCCGAGGAGGAAGACAGCCCAGAAGCTGTCGACGCCCGTCGGGTGTCTGCGGATGAAGTCGTAGAGGCGCTGCACGTAACCCAGCGTAGGGAAGGCCGAGGGGTGCGTGGGTCAGCCGAAGGGCCGATCCACGTCCGGAGACCGTACTCCCCAAGGTGGAGACTGGGGAACGTGACGGATGAGTGGCGTGGGTGGCAGGAAGCGGCCGAAGCCGCTTTGTACGGAGACGGGGGGTTCTACCGGAGCCCCGAAGGGCCCGCGGGGCATTTCCGCACCTCCGTGCACGCCTCCCCGCTGTTCGCCGCGGCCGTCGCCCGGCTGCTGGTCAGGACGGCCGCGGAACTGGGGACGTCATGCGTGGACCTGGTGGATCTGGGGGCGGGGCGCGGAGAGCTGTTGACGGGGGTGCTCGCCGCGCTGCCGGCCGAGGGCGGGAAGGACCTCACGGTCCGGGCGTACGCCGTGGAGCTCGCCGCCCGCCCGCCCGGCCTGGACCGACGGGTGCGGTGGTGCGCCGAGCCGCCGCGGGGCGCGCGCGGGCTGCTGTTCGCCAACGAGTGGCTGGACAACGTGCCGGTTCCGGTCGCCGAGACGGATCCGGACGGCGTCCGGCGGTACGTCCTGGTGCGGACCGAGGACGGCGCGGAGCGGCTGGGCGAACCGGTGAGCGGGGCGGACGCGCACTGGCTGCACCGCTGGTGGCCGTCGGCGGGCCCCGGCAGCAGGGCCGAGATCGGCCGCCCGCGCGACGCGGCATGGGCCGACGCGGTGGCCTCCCTGTCCGGCGGACTCGCGGTAGCGGTGGACTACTGCCACGTACGGGAGGAGCGGCCGCCGTTCGGCACGCTGACCGGATTCCGGGCGGGGCGTGAGGTGCGACCGGTGCCGGACGGCAGCTGCGACCTCACCTCGCACGTGGCGCTGGACGCGTGCGCGGCGGCGGGCGGGCCGGGCGCGGAGATCCGCACCCAGCGCGAGGCCCTGCGGCAGCTGGGCGTCAGTGGGGAACGCCCGCCGCTGTCCCTGGCGTCGGGCGACCCGGCCGGATACGTGCGCGCCCTGGCGTCCGCGGGCCAGGCGGCGGAGCTCACGGCCCGGGGCGGCCTGGGCGACTTCGGCTGGCTGACACAACGCGTCCCCGCCCCGGCCGGGACCTGATTTCCGGCCCGCGTGAATCCCGGCCCCACCGCCCCGCTCCCCGCAGGGAATACTGTCCCGCATGACGGAGACGACAGTCGGCATCGGCGGCGCGGCGGAGAGCACCGACATGGTGCTCAACATCGGCCCCCAGCACCCCTCCACCCACGGCGTGCTCCGTCTGCGCATCGTCCTGGACGGCGAACGCATCCAGCACGCCGAGCCGGTCATCGGCTACATGCACCGCGGCGCGGAGAAGCTCTTCGAGGCCCGCGACTACCGGCAGATCGTGATGCTCGCCAACCGCCACGACTGGCTGTCGGCGTTCTCCAACGAGCTGGGCGTCGTGATGGCCGTCGAGCGGATGCTCGGCATGGAGGTGCCGGAGCGCGCGGTCTGGACCCGGACCCTGCTGGCCGAGCTGAACCGCGTCCTCAACCACCTGATGTTCCTCGGCTCGTATCCGCTGGAACTCGGCGGCATCACCCCGGTGTTCTACGCGTTCCGGGAGCGCGAGGAGCTCCAGGCGGTGATGGAGGAGGTCTCCGGCGGCCGGATGCACTACATGTTCAACCGGGTCGGCGGCCTCAAGGAGGACCTCCCGGCGGGCTGGCTCGGCCGCGCCAGGGACGCCGTCGCCTCGGTCCGTTCCCGGATGGACGTCTACGACGAGCTGGTGCTCGGCAACGAGATCTTCCGGGGCCGTACCCGGGGAGTGGGTGTGCTGTCGGCCGGGGCCGTGCACGCGTACGGGGTGTCCGGGCCGATCGCCCGCGCCTCGGGCGTCGACTTCGACCTGCGGCGCGACGAGCCGTACCTCGCGTACGGCGAGCTCCAGGACACCCTGAAGGTCGTCACCCGTACCGAGGGCGACTGCCTGGCCCGGTTCGAGTGCCTGCTGGAGCAGACGCACAACGCGCTGGACCTGGCGGACGCCTGCCTGGACCGGATGGCCGGCCTGGCGCCGGGTCCGATCAACCAGCGGCTGCCCAAGGTGCTGAAGGCCCCCGAGGGCCACACCTACGCCTGGACGGAGAACCCGCTCGGCGTCAACGGCTACTACCTGGTGTCCAAGGGGGAGAAGACCCCGTACCGGCTGAAGCTGCGCTCCGCCTCGTTCAACAACATCCAGGCGCTCACCGAACTGCTGCCGGGCACGCTCGTCGCCGACATGGTGGCCATTCTCGGTTCGCTGTTCTTCGTCGTCGGCGACATCGACAAGTAGCCGCCGCCCCGGGCCCCGGGGCGGCGCTCACGCGTCGGCGTCCTACGAGATCGCGCTGCGCAGCTGCACCACGTCCAGCTGCTCGGTCTCGTCGTGCGCGGTCAGATCGATGACCTTGCCGACGGCCCGGTTCTCGGCCGTGCCGGTGCGGTGCGCGGCCAGCGCCTCCTCGCCCACCACATCGGCGAGGTCCTCGTTCTGCACGGACTCGATCGCGGCGTCCGCCTTCTGCGTGCCGAAGAAGTCGAAGCTGCCCTGCGGCACCAGATGACGGCGCGACGCCGCGTACGGAACGACCGCGCTGGCGGCCGGCACCGGGCGAGGGGCGGGCAGGGCCTGGGACGGCCGGGTCGCGGGCAGCGCGGCCTGCGGGCGGCGGTGCTGCTCGGTGGCCGCCTGCTCGCCGGCCGGCCGGCCGGGGGCCGTCCGCCCGGTGGCGGACGGGGCGGCTGCCGCGTGCTTCCCCCGCGGCTCCTCCGCCTCCCCGGCCCGCTCCGCGAGATCGCGCTTCCTGGCCTGCTCGGCGGTACGCCGCGCCTCCTGGAGCGCGCCGTTGCGCGTGAGGTCGTCGAGGGCCTGGGCGGCGCGCAGATACGCGGACGGCGTGGGGGTGCTGCGCGCGGCGGGCAGTTCGCGGGGCGGCGCGGACGCCTCCAGCGCGAGCTGCCGACGGCTCTCCAGCACACTGGCGCGCTCGGTCTCGGCGTTGGCGTACCGCCGCAGCAGCGCGGCGTGCTCGCCCCGCAGTCCGGCGAGCTCCACGCGCTTGCGGCGCAGCTTCGTCTCCAGGCGGGCGCGCAGCTCGCGCGACTCGTCCAGATCGGCTTCCAGTTCCGCCAGGCGTTCCTCGGCTCGCCACTCGTCACCGGCGCGGGCGCGCGTCAGCTCCGCGACGCGACGGCCCGCCTCCCGGTCCCAGCTGCGCATCAGATACGCGCCGGTGACGGCGGCGGCGGCCGCGGCGGCGACCAGTCCGCGCAGGACCAGCGGCTCGGCGAGCAGCCAGGCTCCCGCGGCACAGAGGGCCGCGGCTCCGGCGACGGCCGAAGGCGGAAGGATTCTGTGCAGAGGTGGCGAATGGCGATGGCGTCCACGTGGCATGGCGTGAAATTTACCGTGCGTACGGTCCGCTTGGGGGGCCGCCCGGCAATCTGTTTCCCGCCAGTTACCTGACGGCCCCCGAACCGCTCACTCCGCTCCTGCCGGAGGGAGTTCCCGCACGCCTTCCGGGCAGCCGTGGACCTCGCCTCGCAAGGTCCTTTCGGTGTCCTTGCGAGGCCTTGGCCCTACCCGATCAGATTTTTCGACCGCAGGTATTCCTTGGCCACATCGGCGGGCTTGGCGCGCTCCGCGTCGACCTTCCGGTTCAGTTCCGCCAGGTCCTGGGTGGTGAGTGCGTCGGTGAGCTTGGCGAGCGCGTCGGCGATGTCCTGGGAGCCCGCGTCCTTGGCATTGAGGACCGGCAGAACGTTGTCCGCGTTCTGCAGCTTCTTGTCGTCCTCCAGGAAGACCAGGCCGTAGGTGTCCAGCACCGCGTCGGTGGTGGTGGTGAGGACGAGTTGGTCCTTGCCGTCCTTGACCGCCTGCTTGGACTGCGGGGTGCCGACTCCCTTGGGGTCGATGCCGGTGACGTCGATGCCGTACGTCTTCTTCAGCCCGGGTGCGCAGAACGGCCGCACCTCGCACTCGTCACCCGCGGCGATCTTCACCTTCACCTTGGACGCGCCGAGGTCCGAAAGCGTCTTGAGCTTGTTCTTCTCGGCGAATTCCTTGGTGACCGCGAAGGCGTTCTGGTCGACCGCACGGCCGGCCGGGAGCACCTTCAGCCCGCGTGGAGTGGCGAGCTTCTCCAGAGCGGCGACCGTGGCCGCGGTGTCGCCCGAGGCGACCGGCTTCGACTCGGCCGCCTTCGCCCCGTTCGCCTTGGCGTTGAGGAATTCGGCGATCGTCGCCGCGTATTCCGGGACGACGTCGATCTCGCCCTTCTCCAGGGAGGGTTCGTAGAGTTCGCGGTTCTTCACCGTGGTGATCGACGTGCTGTATCCGGCGTCTGCCAGAACGCCGGCGTACAGCTCCGCGAGCACCTTGGACTCGGTGAATGCCGCCGCGCCGACGACCAGCGAGCCCTTCTTTCCCGAGTCCTTGTCCCCGGCGGACGCGGCGGATCCGCCCTTGTCCTTCTCCAGGCTGTCGCCACCGCAGGCGGCGAGCGAGCCCGCGAGCGCGACGATGCCGATGACCGCACCGGCGGTGCGCGAGATTCTGCTCATGTTGTTCTCCGTCCACGGCAACGAGGCCATAGGTGACATGCGTGATCGGTGGGGTGGGCCGGCCGGGCGCTCATACCGTCCGGCGTCGGCGCAGCGGTGACAGCAGCCGGTCGACGACGACCAGTGCGGTCTCCACCAGCAGGGCGAGCACGGCGACCAGCAGGGCGCCCGCGACCACCTGCGGGGTGTTGTACGTGTTGAAGCCGGCGGTGATGATCCGGCCGAGGCCGCCCTGGCCGACCATCGCGGCGATCGTCGCCGTGGCCACGACCTGCACCGCGGCGGAACGCAGCCCGGTCATGACCATCGGGTAGGCCAGCGGGAGTTCGACGCGGAGGAAGAGCTGCCCGCCCGACATGCCCATCCCCCGGGCGGCCTCCGCCACCGAGCGGTCCACCTCCGTCATCCCGACGTAGGCGTTGGTGAGCAACGGCGGGACGGCGAACAGCACCAGGGCGATGATCGTCGGTATGTAGCCCGCGTTGCGCAGCGGGGAGACCATGAAGAGGGCCAGCACCGCGAAGACGGGGATCGCCCGCCCCACGTTGGAGATGTTGACGGCCAGCGCGCCACCCTTCCCGATGTGCCCCAGGTACAGGGCGATGGGCAGCGCTATGGCGCAGGACAGGGCGAGCGCCACCCCGCTGACGTACAGGTGCTCGCCGAGCCGGTGGGCCACCCCGCTCTCCCCCGACCAGTTGGCGCCGGTGGTGAGCCAGGTCCAGGCCTCCCCGAGAACTCCCACGGTTCAGACCGCCTTCGCCGGGCCGGCCGCGTCCACGGCAGGAGGGGTGGCCGGTATGCGGGTCCAGGGGGTCAGCAGCCGCTGCACACCGAGCAGCAGCAGATCCGCGACCACCGCGAGCAGCACACAGAGCACGGAGGCGGCCAGCACCTGGGCCTTGAAGAAGCTCGGCAGGGCGTCCTCGATGAGATTGCCCAGGCCGCCGCGGCCGACGATCGATCCGACCGTGGTCAGCGCGATCGTGGACACCGTGGCGATCCGTATCCCGGCCATCAGGGCGGGCATCGCGAGCGGGAGTTCGACCTCCCACAGCAATCGCGCCGGCCCGTACCCCATACCCCGGGCCGCTTCCCTGGCCTCCTGCGGGACCGCCTCCAGACCCGCCAGGATGTTCCGCACGAGAATGGTGAGCGAGTACAGCACGAGCCCGGTGACGACGAGCGCCGCGGAGAGCCCGAACAGCGGCAGCAGCAGCGAGAACATCGCGAGCGACGGCACCGTGTAGAGCACCGTCGTCAGCCCGAGCACCGTTCCGGCGAAGCGCCGGCCGCGGCGGGCGAGCAACGCCAGCGGAAAGGCCACGGCGACCCCGATCGCCACCGAGACGGCGGTGATCCAGATGTGCTGGACCGTCGCGTCGGTCAACTCCTGGCTCCGGGAGCGGAGGTACTCCCCGCAGATCCAGTCGTTCGTCACCAGGCAGTTCCGTCCGGCCATCCGCCCCCACCTCCCGATCGCCTCTCGTACTGATGTCCGACGAGCCTATCCTCGACCACTGACAATCGCCGAGGTCGTTGTATTCCAGCAACATGTCCTTCACAGAACACGCGCGACAATGGGGAACCATGATCCGTTTCGAGCACGTCACCAAGCGGTATGCGGACGGCACCACGGCCGTCGACGACCTTTCCTTCGAGGTCGCCGAAGGTGAACTGGTCACGCTCGTCGGACCGTCGGGCTGCGGCAAGACGACCACCATGAAGATGGTGAACCGGCTGATCGAACCGACCGAGGGCCGGATATTCCTCGACGGGGACGACATATCCGCCATCGACCCCGTCCAGCTGCGGCGACGCATCGGCTATGTGATCCAGCAGGTCGGTCTGTTTCCGCACCGCACGGTGCTGGAGAACACCGCGACCGTCCCCCGTCTCCTCGGCTGGAAACGCGGAAAGGGCCGGGCCCGCGCGGCGGAACTCCTCGATCTGGTCGGACTCGATCCCTCCGTTTATGGCGACCGATATCCGGAACAGTTGTCCGGAGGGCAGCGTCAACGCGTGGGTGTCGCCAGGGCATTGGCGGCGGACCCGCCGGTCCTGCTGATGGACGAACCCTTCGGGGCCGTCGACCCGGTGGTGAGGGAACGCCTGCAGAACGAATTCCTGCGGCTCCAGGCCCAGGTCCGCAAGACCGTCCTGTTCGTCACGCACGACATCGAGGAAGCCGTCCGGCTCGGCGACCGCATCGCCGTCTACGGACAGGGGTCGATCGAGCAGTTCGACTCACCGGCCACCGTGCTCGGCGCCCCCGCCACCGGCTACGTCGCCGACTTCGTCGGCGCGGACCGCGGGCTCAAGCGGCTCTCGGTCACTCCCGTCGAGGAGAGCGACCTCGACCGGCCGCCGGTCGTCCACCTCGACGACCCGCTGGCCGCCGCGACCGAGCGGCTGCGCGCGGAGGGGGCGCGATGGGCCGTGGTGCTGGACGGCGACGGCCGGCTGCACGGCTGGATCCCGGCCGGTGACGCGCCGGCCGGCGCCGGAGGCACGGTCCGCGAGCACGCCCGCCGGATGGAGGCCTGGCTGCCCGTCGGCGCCCCGCTCAAACAGGCGTTCGCCACCATGCTCCAGCACGACGCCGGCTGGATCGCGGTCATCGACGAGCAGAGCGAGGGCCGGTTCCTGGGCGTGCTCACTCCCGCCCGCCTCCACGAAGCACTGCGCCGCTCGATCAGCGCCGACGACCGGGCCGTACCGCGCGCCGAGGTCGCCGTCGAGAGCGTGGCGGGCGTCGCGAAGGCCGAGGGCCGCTGAGCGGCCGGGCGGCCGGGCGTCGCGAAGGCCCCGGAATGGACCATGCGGTCGGACCTCGCGAAACCCGCAGGGCGCGGGGCGGACGGGCGTCGCGAAGCCCATGGCCAGGGAATGGAGCGGGGGTCATACAGCCCGAGGGCCGCTGAGCGGTCGGCCCGTCGGGCGTCGCGTGGACCCCGCGGTGAAGCGGTCAGCCAGGTGAGGCGGCTGCCGCAGGCGCTCGCGCGGCCCACGGGGCGTGGGCGACCGCGGGGCCGGGCCCACGCGACGCCCCCGGCCACCGCCCCCCGCGGCTCACGCCCCCGGCCACCGTCCCCCGCGGCCCACGGGGCATGGGCGACCGCGGGCCCGGACCCACGCGACGCCCCCGGCCGCCGCCCCGTCAGTTCTCGCTGAGCCGGCTGCTCATCCACTCCAGGGCCGCGGGGATCTCCCGGCGCCAGGTGTTGAAGTTGTGCCCGCCGCTGTCGAGGACGATCGACGAGACCTGGGCGGGCCGCTTCACCTTGGCCAGGAACGCCCGCGTACCGGCGTAGTTCGACTCGCCCCGGCGCGACGTCGTCACCAGGAAGGACGAGTCGGGCTGCGGCAGGTGGTCCAGGGTCCACAGCAGGTCGGCACGCCGGCGCGCCTGCTGGTCGCCGTGGAAGAGGTCACCGGTCGTCGGGTCCTCGGCCGCCTTGTAATACGCGGAGAGACCCGCGCTCGCCGTGAAGCGTGCCGGATGGTGCAGGCCGATCTTCAGGGCGCAGTACCCGCCGGTGGAGTTGCCGATGACCCCCCAGTTGCGGGCATGGTGCCCGACCCGGTAGCCGGCGGACACCGCGGACGGCAGATCCTCCGCGAGGAACGTCTCGGTCTTCGGGCCGCCCTTTATGTCCACGCACTCGGTGTCCCGGGGCGGAGCCAGCGTCGGCCGCAGCATCACCAGGATCATCGGCTGCGAGCGGCCGGCTTTCACCCTTTCGAGCGATGTGCGGGGGTAGGCGAGCCCCTTGATGAGGTTCTCCGAGGTGCCCGGATATCCGGTGAGCACCACGACCGCGGGGAACTTCCGCCGGGCGTACGCCTCCTGGAAGTACTCCGGCGGAAGGTACACATAGGCCGAGGTGTCGATCCCCGAGCGCCGCCCGGAGATCACGACCTTGTCGATCCGGCCCGCCACGGCGGGCCGCGTGACTCCCGGCACGTCGGGCCGCTGCGTCCCCACCCGGACGATGTTCTTCTCCGCCAGGGCCCCGGCGGCATGGTCGGTCACCACGCCCAACTCCTGCTTCTGGCCGAACAGGTCCGCCCAGGAGCCGTAGAAGAGGAACGAGTTGTTGGCCAGCAGGCCCACCGAGACGAAGACCGCCACCTGGGTCGCCAGCAGGAGGCCCACCCTGCCGAGCACCACCGGGACGCTTCGCCGGGCGAGCTTCGGCCAGAACCAGATCGTGACGGCGAACAGCGCGACGGCCAGCGCGATCGCCAGGATCAGCACTGCGTTGCCGGTAAGGCCCATGGGGGTTGAACTTTCTTGTCAGGAAATTTCCGGGTCATGGGTGAACCCACGGCCCGGAAGCCTCGTCCTAGAGGTCGCACATCGTCCGCAGGGCTCCGGCCGACGGACTCCACCAATCTCTCGCGGAACCACGGGAAGCGATGTCTGTCACGCTAGATGGGGATAAATCGGGATCGGTTCCGAATGGTGTACGCAAGTTCGTACACGGACCGCGGCCCGAAACCGTACCGGCACTCGTCGGCACCGCCTGCGCCGCCGTCGGCCTGATCGACGTCGCCGCGGGTGTCTTCCCGCGCTTCCGGCACAGCCGGATGCACACCCTCGCCGAGGTGCTCCCCGGCGCCCTCGGGCCGTTCGCCGCCGCGCTCTCGCTGAGCGCCGGCGTCCTGCTGCTGCTCTTGGCCCACGGCCTGAAGCGGCACAAGCGCCGGGCCTGGCGAGCCGCCGTCGTCCTCCTCCCGGCCGGTGCGGTGGCCCAGTTCGTCTACCGGCACTCGGTCCTGGGTGTCATCGTCTCGCTGACCTTGTGTTACCTGCTGGTACGCCACCGGAGCGAGTTCGCGGCGCTCCCCGATCCGCGCAGCCGTTGGCGGGCGCTGGCCAACTTCGTCCTGCTCGGCGCGGGTTCGCTCGGGCTCGGCCTGGTCATCGTCAGCGTCCACCCGGGCCGTCTGGTCGGGAACCCCAGCATCGCCGACCGGCTCCAGCACGTGCTGTACGGACTGTTCGGCTTCGAGGGCCCGGTCGACTACGCCGGCGACACCTCCTGGACCGTGGGCTACTCGCTGGGCGCGCTCGGTCTGCTGACCGCCGTCACCACCATCTACCTCGCCTTCCGGCCCGAACACCCGGCCGCCCGGCTGACCGAGGAGGACGAGGCCCGGCTGCGCGCCCTGCTGGAGCGGCACGGCGGCCGCGACTCGCTCGGCCACTTCGCGCTCCGCCGCGACAAGGCCGTGGTCTTCTCGCCCAGCGGCAAGGCCGCCGTCTGCTACCGCGTGGTGTCGGGGGTGATGCTGGCCAGCGGCGACCCCATCGGCGACGTGGAGGCCTGGCCCGGCGCCATCGAACGCTTCATGGACGAGGCCAGGGCGCACTCCTGGACCCCCGCCGTGATGGGCTGCGGCGAGACCGGCGGCGAGGTCTGGACCCGTGAGACCGGGCTCGACGCCCTGGAGCTCGGCGACGAGGCGGTGGTGGACGTCGCGGATTTCTCGCTCGCCGGACGCGCGATGCGCAACGTGCGCCAGATGGTGAAACGCATTGAGCGCGGCGGGTACGAGACGCGGGTCCGGCGGGTGGCCGACATCGGCGAGGCCGAACTGGCCCGCATCCGGCGGGCCGCCGCCGACTGGCGCGGCACGGACACCGAACGCGGATTCTCCATGGCGCTCGGCCGGATCGGCGACGGGGCCGACCGGGACTGCTTCGTCGCCACCGCCCACAAGCCCGACGAGCAGGACGCCGACTCCCCGTACGGTGATCTGAAGGCCGTGCTCCACTTCGTCCCGTGGGGCGTCGACGGCATGTCCCTGGACCTCATGCGCCGCGACCGCGCCGCGGACCCGGGGATGAACGAGCTGCTGATCGTCGCCTCCCTGCAGGCCGCGCCCCGGCTCGGCATCACCCGTGTCTCGCTGAACTTCGCGATGTTCCGCTCCGCCCTCGCCCGCGGCGAGAAGCTGGGGGCCGGGCCGGTGCTGCGGGTCTGGCGCGGGCTGCTGGTCTTCCTGTCCCGCTGGTTCCAGATCGAGTCCCTGTACAAGTTCAACGCCAAGTTCCGGCCCCGCTGGGAGCCCCGCTTCGTCGTCTACCGCACTGCCCGCGACCTGCCGCGGATCTCGCTGGCGGCCATGCAGGCCGAGGGCTTCGTCCACTTCGCGCTCCCCCGCCCGCTGGCCCGTCGGCTGCCGGCGGGCGAGCGACGCCCCTGCGCGCATGTACGGGTCCCCGCGGGGGAGCACGGCGCCCACCTGGCGTGAGGGGGCCTCACGGGCCCGCGGCCCGTCCGGTGGAGCAGCGCCCCGGCCCTGACCCACCGGCCAGGCCCTACGCTGGTCGTATGAGTACGTTGCATGGACGAGGCGTGGTGCGGGGCCTGCCGGAGTGGGATCGCTGCGCGGTCATGGGTGTCGTCAACGTGACCCCCGACTCCTTCTCCGACGGGGGCCGCTGGTTCGACACCACCTCGGCCGTCAAGCACGGTCTCGACCTGGTCGGCGAGGGCGCCGACCTGGTCGACGTCGGTGGTGAGTCGACGCGTCCCGGCGCGAGCCGGGTGGACGAGTCCGAGGAACTGCGGCGGGTGGTCCCGGTGGTCCGCGGCCTGGTCTCGGAAGGGGTCACGGTCTCCGTGGACACCATGCGGGCCCGGGTCGCCGAGCAGGCCGTCGCCGCCGGAGCGGTGCTGGTCAACGACGTGAGCGGCGGGCTCGCCGACCCGGACATGGTCCCCGTCGTCGCCGCCGCCGCGGTGCCGTTCGTCGTGATGCACTGGCGCGGCTTCAGCGAGTCCATGAACAGCAGGGCGGTGTACGACGACGTCGTCGCCGAGGTCGTCGCGGAACTGCGGATCCGGATGGACGCCGTGGTCGCCGGGGGTGTCGCCCCCGAACGGATCGTGATCGACCCGGGTCTCGGCTTCGCCAAGGACGCCGCGCACGACCTGGCGCTCATCGCCCGGCTGGACGCGCTGCACGGCCTCGGCCGCCCGCTGCTGGTCGCCGCCTCCCGGAAGCGCTTCCTGGGGCACGTGCTGGCCGGCGCGGGAGCCGCCCCGCCGCCCGCCCGCGAGCGCGACGCCGCGACCGCCGCGGTCTCGGCGCTCTCCGCCCGGGCCGGCGCCTGGGCCGTCCGGGTCCATGAGGTACGGGCCACCGCCGACGCCGTCCGGGTCGCCCGCGCGGTCGAAGGAGCCGCGTGAACGAGCCGCAGGACGAACAGACCTCCGCCGCCGACGACATCGCGGCGGTCGAGCGGGCCAACACCGCGTTCTACGAAGCCATGGAGCGCGGCGACCTGGACGAGCTGACGGGGCTCTGGCTGCCCGGGGAGGACCTCACGGTCTCCTGCGTCCACCCCGGCTGGCCGGTGCTGACCGGACGCGGCGAGGTACTGCGCAGTTACGCCCTGATCATGGCGAACACCGAGTACATCCAGTTCTTCCTGACCGACGTCCAGGTCTCCATGACGGGCGACACCGCCCTGGTGACCTGCACCGAGAACATCCTCAGCGGCGGCCCCGCCGAGGAGGGCAGCTCGCTGGGCCCGCTCGTCGGCCAGCTCGTCGTCGCGACCAACGTGTTCCGGCGCACCCCGGACGGCTGGAAGCTCTGGTCCCACCACGGCTCGCCCGTACTGACCGAAACCGGTGAGGAAGAGGACGAGGACCCGCCCTCCTGAGCGGGCGCCACGCCCACGGAGGCACCAAAAGCCGCCCGGGCGGGGTTGGGGCCGGGCGCATCCGGGTATCAGCGGCTACCAGCCCCGTACCGCCGTGTCCATGGCCCCCGCGGGGGAGGACTGTCGGCGCTCGCGGGTAGATTCGGAACCGGGGTACGCGGCCGCCCGCACGTGGTTCCGTGCCCCTCCGACAACAACAGCAGGAGTGATTCGCGTGGATCGTGTCGCGCTGCGCGGCCTCAAGGCCCGTGGGAACCATGGCGTCTTCCCCCGGGAACGGGAGGAGGGGCAGACGTTCATCGTGGACCTGGTGCTCGGCCTCGACACCCGCCCCGCGGCAGCCGCGGACGACCTCACGAAGACCGTGCACTACGGCGTGGTCGCCGAGGAGGTCGTCGCGGTCGTCCAGGGCGAACCCGTCGACCTCATCGAGACGCTCGCGGAGCGCATCGCCCAGCAGTGCCTCAAGCACGAAGGCGTCGAGGAGGTGGAGGTCGTGGTCCACAAGCCGGACGCGCCCATCACCGTCCCCTTCGACGACGTCACCGTCACCATCACCCGGAGCCGAGCATGACTGCATTTTCTACCGAGGGGCAGAGCGACCCGACCGTACAGCCGGTGCCCGCCTCCGTGGTCGAGCAGGTGGACGCCGCGGACATCACCCTCTCCAACCCCAAACGCGCCGTGATCTCCCTCGGCTCCAACCTGGGCAACCGCCTGGAGACCCTCCAGGGCGCCATCGACGCCCTGGAGGACACGCCCGGCCTCCGGGTCAAGGCCGTCTCCCCGGTGTACGAGACGGAGCCGTGGGGCGTCGACCCCGGCTCCCAGCCGTCGTACTTCAACGCGGTCGTCGTCGTGAAGACGACGCTGCCCCCGTCCTCCCTGCTGGAGCGCGGCCAGGCCATCGAAGAGGCGTTCGACCGGGTCCGTGAGGAGCGCTGGGGGCCGCGCACCATCGACGTGGACATCGTCGCGTACGCCGACGTCGTCTCCGACGACCCGGCCCTCACCCTCCCCCACCCCCGGGCCCGGGAGCGCGCCTTCGTCCTGGCTCCGTGGCACGACGTCGATCCCGAGGCCCAACTGCCGGGCGTCGGCCCGGTCGCCGGTCTGCTGGCCGGTGTCGGCCGCGACGGCGTACTGCCCCGGACCGACCTGGAACTCCGGCTGCCCGAGTAGTCGTTAGGCTCGGAGGAGAAGGCAGGACATCCACAGACGGCGAAGGGCGGCTCACCCGGTGAAGCAACTACGGCTCGGAGTACTGGCCGGCCTCTTCGCCGCAGCCGGGGTGCTGTCCTGGGGCGGCGCCCGCCTCTGGGACTCCCTCGGCACCCTGCCGGCCGTGCCGCTGGCCGCGCCCATCGTGCTCGCCGTGATCGCCGTGGTCCTGCTGGCGACGGCGCTCTCCCTCCGCTCCCGGCTGCGCGCCCAGCGCGAGCGCCGGCCGGGCGCGAAGGGCGTCGAGCCCCTGATGGCGGCCCGGGCCGTGGTCTTCGGTCAGGCCAGCGCCCTCGTCGTCGCCCTGGTCTCCGGGATGTACGGCGGCACCGGCGTCTTCCTGCTGGGCTCCCTCGACATGCCGCCCCGCCGCGACCAGGCCATCTACGCGGGCTTCGCGGTCCTGGCCGGCATCGCGGTGATCGCGGCGGCGCTGTTCCTGGAGCGCGTCTGCAAGCTCCCCGACGACGAGGACGACAACAAGAACGCGGCGGCGGCGTAGGCCACCGCCCGCTCCCGTCGCCGCGTCAGCGCGCCATGATCAGGCTCATGGCCTCGGCGCGCGTCGCGGGGTCGCGGAGCTGTCCGCGAACGGCGGAGGTCAGGGTCTTCGCCCCGGGCTTGCGGATTCCGCGCATCGACATGCACATGTGCTCGCACTCCACGACGACGATGACGCCGCGCGGCTCCAGGATCGCCATGAGGGACTCGGCGATCTGCGTGGTCAGCCGCTCCTGGACCTGCGGCCGGCGGGCGTAGACGTCCACCAGCCGGGCCAGCTTGGACAGACCGGTGATCTTGCCGCTGGTCGCCGGGATGTATCCGACGTGCGCCACTCCACGGAACGGCACCAGATGGTGCTCACAGGTGCTGAACACCTCGATGTCCTTGACCAGCACCATCTCGTCGTGACCCAGGTCGAACGTGGTCGTCAGGACGTCCTCGGGCTCCTGGTACAGGCCCGCGAAGATCTCCTTGTACGCCCGCGCCACCCGCCCCGGAGTCTCCCGCAGCCCCTCCCGGTCCGGGTCCTCCCCGACGGCGAGCAGCAGCTCCCGTATGGCCGCCTCGGCCCGCTTCTCGTCGAACTCGCCGATCGAACCCTGGCCGTCCAGCGTCACCGGGTCGGTCATCTGTGCCTCGTTCCTCTGAACTGTCCCTGCGTGGACGTCCACACAGGTGTAGGGCCTGTCCGGCGGATCAGGGTCGGACGGGCCCAAGGGAAAAGCCGCGCCCCCACAGGCTAAAACCTGGGGGACGCGGCATCCATTCCGGGCCCGGTGCGGCCCCCGTGACAGGGGCCACACCGGGGACGGCGTCTAACTCTCGGGACGCTCCTCGGGGGTCGCCTCGGTCACCGGAACCGTGTCCGTGACCGAGCCGTTCGCCGTGGTGGCGCCGTTGGTGAGGGCGAGCTCCTTCGGGGAGAGCACCGGCGGCCGGGTGGACGGCGTGCGCCGGGCGGAGCCGGTCCACGCCGGACGGGCCGGACGCTTGACGATCGGAGCGAAGATCTCGGCGATCTCCGCCTTGCCGAGGGTCTCCTTCTCGAGGAGCTGGAGAACCAGGGCGTCCAGAACGTCGCGGTTCTCGACCAGGATCTCCCACGCGTCGTTGTGCGCGGTCTCGATGAGCTTCTTGACCTCTTCGTCGACCAGCGCGGCGACCTCTTCCGAGTAGTCGCGCTGGTGGCCCATCTCGCGGCCCACGAACGGCTCGGTGTTGTCGCCACCGAACTTGATCGCGCCGAGCCGCTCCGTCATGCCGTACTGCGTGACCATCGCGCGGGCCGTTGCGGTGGCCTTCTCGATGTCGTTCGCAGCGCCGGTCGTCGGGTCGTGGAAGACCAGCTCCTCGGCCGCGCGCCCGCCCAGCATGTAAGCCAGCTGGTCGAGCATCTCGTTGCGCGTCGTGGAGTACTTGTCCTCCTCCGGGAGCACCATCGTGTAACCGAGGGCGCGGCCGCGGGAGAGGATCGTGATCTTGTGGACCGGGTCCGACTGAGGTGAGGCCGCCGCGACCAGGGCGTGTCCGCCCTCGTGGTACGCGGTGATCTTCTTCTCCTTCTCGGACATGATCCGGGTCCGCTTCTGCGGACCCGCCACGACGCGGTCGATGGCCTCGTCGAGCATGGCGTTGTCGATGAGCTTCTGGTTGCTGCGCGCCGTGAGGAGCGCCGCCTCGTTCAGCACGTTCGACAGGTCGGCACCGGTGAAGCCGGGCGTACGACGGGCGACGGCGCCGAGATCGACGTCCGGCGCGACCGGCTTGCCCTTCTGGTGGACCTTGAGGATCTCCAGACGGCCCTGCATGTCCGGCCGGTCGACCGCGATCTGCCGGTCGAAACGGCCCGGGCGCAGCAGCGCCGGGTCGAGGATGTCCGGCCGGTTCGTGGCGGCGATCAGGATGACGCCGCCCTTCACGTCGAAGCCGTCCATCTCCACGAGCAGCTGGTTCAGCGTCTGCTCGCGCTCGTCGTGACCGCCGCCCATGCCGGCGCCGCGGTGCCGGCCGACGGCGTCGATCTCGTCGACGAAGACGATCGCCGGGGCGTTCGCCTTGGCCTGCTCGAAGAGGTCACGGACACGGGAGGCACCGACACCGACGAACATCTCGACGAAGTCGGAACCGGAGATCGAGTAGAACGGGACGCCCGCCTCGCCCGCGACGGCGCGTGCGAGCAGCGTCTTGCCCGTACCGGGAGGCCCGTACAGCAGGACACCCTTGGGGATCTTGGCGCCGACGGCCTGGAACTTCGCCGGCTCCTGGAGGAACTCCTTGATCTCGTGGAGCTCCTCGACCGCCTCGTCCGACCCCGCCACATCGGCGAAGGTCGTCTTCGGGGTGTCCTTGGTGATCAGCTTGGCCTTGGACTTACCGAACTGCATGACCTTGGAGCCGCCACCCTGCATCTGGTTCATCAGAAACAGGAAGACGACCACGATGAGGACGAACGGCAGCAGCGAGAAGAGGATCGAGACGAACGGGGACTGCTTCGACGGCGAGACGGTGTAACCCTTCTCGATGTCACCGCTCTCGAACTTCTTCTGCAGCGTGTCGGCGAGCTGAACGCCCTGGTTGCCGATGTAGCTCGCCTGGAACTTGCTGCCGGACTCGCCGGAGAGCTTCTGGCCGTCCTTCAGCTCAATCTTGAGGATGTGATCGTCACCGGTGGTCAGCTTGGCCTGCTCCACCTGGTTCTTACTGATCGCCTGGATCACCTTGCCGGTGTCCACCGTCTTGTAGCCGCCGGACGAGCCGACGACCTGCATCAACACGACCACGGCGAGGACGGCCAGCACGATCCACATGACCGGCCCACGGAAGTATCGCTTCACGTCCATCCATACGGAGCGAAGTCGCCCCGTCCCTCCTGCCCGTAGGTAAATGCTGCTGTGAGTAAAGACTGTTCTTCGGACGGTACCCCAGCATTGTCACCGAGGACCGCCGAGGACGTCTGTCAAACCCGCCTTCGAAGGCTCAACGGCGGGAAAACGATGAGGGTTCCCCGGAGCCGGGGCGGGTTCGCCGCCGCGGCGGTCAGCCGCCGTACACGTGCGGGGCGAGGGTGCCGACGAACGGGAGGTTGCGGTACTTCTCCGCGTAGTCCAGCCCGTAGCCGACGACGAACTCGTTGGGGATGTCGAAGCCGACCCACTTGCAGTCGAGCGCGACCTTCGCCGCGTCGGGCTTGCGCAGCAGGGTGCAGATCTCCAGCGAGGCGGGCTCGCGCGAACCCAGGTTCGACATCAGCCAGGACAGCGTCAGGCCCGAGTCGATGATGTCCTCGACGATCAGGACGTGCTTGCCCTTGATGTCGGTGTCCAGGTCCTTGAGGATCCGGACGACACCGGAGGACTGGGTGCCCGCGCCGTACGACGAGACGGCCATCCAGTCCATGGTGACGGGGGTGGACAGCGCGCGCGCCAGGTCCGCCATGACCATCACCGCGCCCTTGAGGACTCCGACGAGGAGGAGGTCCTTGCCCGCGTACTCCGCGTCGATCTTCGCGGCCAGCTCGACGAGCTTCGCGTCGATCTCTTCCTTGGTGAGGAGCACCGACTGAAGGTCGGTGCCCATGTCCTTCTCGTTCACCCGCGTCTCTTTCTTTGCCTGCCGGGTCCGGGATGGTGTCCCGGGCCTGCGCGGCCGCTCGCCTGCATGTCAGCCGCTTGTGCGTCAGCTCTGCCGGATCACCAGTCTGCCACCCTGGCGCAGGGCTTCGACGCGGCCGGGGAGGTTGATGGCCTGCTGGCCGCGCCAGCCGGTGATGAGCCGGTCGACTTCCTCGATGTGCCGGGCGAAGAGCGAACCGGCCGGGGAACCGGCCTCTATGGCGGCCCGGCGCAGGACCCGGCGGCGGACCGCGGGCGGCAGCACGTGCAGCTTGGCGCACTCCAGCCGGCCCGCGTCGTCGCGTACGTCACGTCCGGCCTCGGCGGCCCAGGTGTCCAGGGCGTCGGCGTCGTCGCGGGAGAGCTGCGCCGTACGGGCGAGCGCCTCGACGACCCCCTTGCCCAGCGCCTTCTCCAGGGCGGGCAGGCCCTCGTGGCGCAGCCGGGAGCGGGTGTAGGCGGGGTCGATGTTGTGCAGGTCGTCCCAGACGGGCAGGGACTGGGCCAGGCAGGCCGTGCGGGCGGTCTGCCGGTCGAGCTGGAGGAAGGGGCGGCGGTAGCGGCCGGCCGGTCCGGACGCGGCGGCCATGCCGGACAGGGAGCGGATGCCGGAGCCGCGGGCGAGGCCCAGCAGCACCGTCTCCGCCTGGTCGTCGCGGGTGTGGCCGAGCAGGACGGCCGCGGCGCCGTGGCGTTCGGCGGCGGCGTCCAGGGCCGCGTAGCGCGCGTCCCGGGCGGCGGCCTCCGGCCCGCCCTCGTGGCCGACGCGCACCGCGACGGCCTCGACCGGGTCGAGGCCCATGGCGGTGAGGCGGCCGACGACCTCGGTGGCACGGGCGTCGGAGCCGGCCTGGAGGCCGTGGTCGACGGTGATGCCGCCGGCCCGGACGGCGAGTTTCCGGGCCTCGAAGGCGAGGGCGGAGGCGAGCGCCATGGAATCGGCGCCGCCGGAGCATGCCACGAGCACCAGGGGGGTATCGGTGCGTTCGGGAAGCGCGGGGCGCCCCCTGCCCGCTCCGGCTTCGGCGAGCTCGGGGTGCGGGGCGCGGCCGGTGTGGCCGGTGTGTTCGGTCTGATCGGCGAATTCGGTGAGTACGTCGTGGAGTACGCGGCGGACCGCCAGGCGTATCGCCGCGACCGCAGGATGGGGACCCATGTCCGGTGCCCTTCGTGAAGGTCTGGAGAGGTGCCTCCGAGTGGCGGACGGCAAGAAGCGCCGTCACTCAGAGTGCGTCGATGGTGACAGAGCAAACCCGTTCATCGAGCATTGCACGCCTTCCCATGCCTCTACGGTCCCTCGGATGGGTGATTACCGGCGCGTTGCCCTCGGGTCATCGGCTCGCGTACGGCCCCTGATCACGACTCCGCCTTACGGTGCACCCTCGCGATCCAGTCCTCGGGTGCGGCGATCTCCGCCTTGGTCGGGAGGGTGTTGGGCGACGTCCAGACCCGGTTGAAGCCGTCCATGCCGACCTCGTCGACGACGGCGCGCACGAACCGTTCGCCGTCGCGGTACTGGCGCAGCTTGGCGTCGAGCCCCAGCAGCTTGCGCAGTGCCTGGTCGAGACGGCTCGCGCCTCGCGCCCTGCGCTGCTGGAACTTCTCCCGGATGTCGCCGACGGAGGGCACCACCTCGGGGCCCACGCCGTCCATCACGTAGTCGGCGTGGCCCTCCAGCAGGGACATCACCGCGGTGAGCCGGCCGAGGATCTCGCGCTGGGCGGGCGTCTGGACGATCTCGACGATGCTGCGGCCGCCGTCCTCGCCCTCCTCGCCCTCGGGCCGGCCGCCGGCCAGCGACTGGGCGGCCTCGCGGAGCCGTTCGAGCACGGTCATCGGGTCGACGTCGGTCTCGTCGAGAAATGACTGGATCTCGCCCTGGAGATGGTCGCGGAGCCAGGGCACCGCGGTGAACTGCGTGCGGTGCGTCTCCTCGTGGAGGGCGACCCAGAGGCGGAAGTCGTGCGGGTCGACCTCCAGCTCCCGTTCGACGTGGACGATGTTCGGGGCGACCAGCAGGAGCCTGCCGCCGCCGTCGGCCGAGGCCGGGAGTTCGCGCGTGACGGGGGCGAACGTCTCGTACTGGCCGAGGACCCGGGAGGCCAGGAACGACAGCAGCATCCCCACCTCGACGCCGGTCACCTTCGAGCCGACCGCGCCGAGCACGGCGCCGCCCGTACCGCCGCCGCGCCGCTCCTCCATCTTGTCCAGGAGGGGGCGCAGCAGTTCCCGGAAGCCCGCGACGTTGGCCCTGATCCAGCCCGCCCGGTCGACGACCAGGACCGGGGTGTCCTCCGGTTCGGTCCCTTCCGGGATCATCCGGGTGAAGGAACGGACGTGCTCCTCCGCCGCCTTGGCATGCCTGCGCAGCTCCGCGACGACCTCGCGGGCCTCCTCGCGGCTGATCTCGGGACCCGGCCGCACAAGCCGGGTCGCTGTCGCGACCGCGAGTTTCCAGTCGACCATCCCGGCACCACCGATGCTCGTCATGCGTCAACCGTACGTGCTCGGCCCTTGATGCGGTGAGGTGTTGACCGGCTCGGCGGCCGGGGCGCCGGCTTCGGCCGGCGAGGCCCGGCGGGTGGGTGCCGGGGCGTGGCCGACCGGTCCGGGGCCGCCCGCCGGCCCCTCACCCCCGGCCGGCGGCCAGTGCGGTCGCGAGCGCGTCGAGCGCCGACTGCGCCTCGGACGGGGCGGTGGTGCCCGACGCGAGGAACGCGAACGCGAGCAGCCGGCCGCGGGGGCCGACGACCGTGCCGGAGAGGGTGTTGACGCCGGTGAGGGTGCCGGTCTTGGCGCGGATCAGTCCGGTGCCGCCGGTCTTCGTGGTGTAGCGGTCGCTGAGCGTGCCGCTGAAGCCGGCCACCGGGAGGCCCGTGAGGACGGGGCGCAGCTCCGGATGGTCCTGGTCGGCCGCGCGGGCCAGGAGCCCGGCGAGCAGGGCGGCGGTGACCTTGTCGTGGCGGTCGAGCCCGCTGCCGTCGGCGATGTTCACGCCCTTCAGGGGCAGGCCCAGCTTCTTCAGCTGCGCGGTGACGGCTCGTCGGCCGCCCTTGAAGTCGGCGGGTTGGCCCGTGGCGAGCGCGGTCTGCCGGGCGAGTGCCTCGGCGATGTCGTTGTCGCTGTTGGTCAGCGCGCGTTCGACGAGGGCGGACAGCGGGACGGAGAGGTGCTTGGCGACGGGCCGGGACTTCGCGGCCGGCCGGCCGGGGGCGGCGCCGTCCCCGGTGGTGATCCCGGCCTCCTCCAGCAGTTCGCCGAACGCGTCTGCGGCGTCGCGGGCCGGGTCGTCGCTGCGGGGCGCGGGGCCGCTGGAGGTGTCGTCGAGCCGCCCCTCGTCGATCATCAGGGCGCTGACGGGTGCGATGTTCTCGTTGGGGCCGATCGGGTGGAGTGCGGGTCCGGAGTAGCCGGAGCTGTCGTACCGCAGCCGCACCGAGCGGACCCCGCCGTCCTTGAGTGCGCGGGCGGTGTCGGCGGCCAGGGAGCGCAGGGCCGCCCGGTCGAGGGTGGGGTCGCCGCCGCCGGCCAGGGTCACGGTGCGCAGGTCGGCGGAGGCCCGGACGGTGGTGGGGATGCGGTGGTCGGGGCCGAGTGCGGTCAGGGCCGCGACCGTGGTGGCGATCTTGACGGTGGAGGCGGGCGTCATGGGGGTGTCGGCACCCAGCCCGTACAGCCGCTTGCCGGTGGCGGTGTCGATGACGACGGCGGTGCGCCGCGTACCGAGCGCGGGGGCCCTCAGCAGGGGCTCCAGCAGGCCGCGGAGGGCTGCCGCCGCTCCCTCCGGGGCCCCGGGGGCGTCCGGCGCGGAGTCGTCGGCGCCGGTGCCCAGCGCCGCGAGGACGGCCGGGGCGCTGGGCGCCGGGGCCGGGCCCGAAGGGGCGGCGGGCTCGTGATGTGCGCCACCTGTACGGGACCGGGCGGCCGCCCAGTCCTGCTCGGCCTTACGCTGACCCTCGTCCCAGGGACCGGCGGCGAAGACGGCGCCGGCTGCGAGCGCCAGGCCGAGGACGGCGGAGACAGCCGTGAACTGCCGGTCGCTCAGTCCGTTGCGCATGCCCAGCCGGTCCGTGAGGGCCGTGACGCCCCGCGCCGAAAACGGATTGATCGACGGTCTTTTCACCGGTTCAGCCACCGTTGACCAGCCCCTTTCGCGAGCACACATCTCCGTGGGGGACACTTAACCACCAGACGTATGTGTTGATCATGGAGGAGCCACCCGTGGAGTTCGACGTCGTTATCGAGATCCCTAAGGGTTCGCGGAACAAGTACGAGGTGGACCACGAGACCGGTCGGATCCGCCTGGACCGTCGACTCTTCACCTCGACCAGCTACCCGGCGGACTACGGCTTCGTCGAGAACACCCTCGGCGAGGACGGCGACCCGCTGGACGCGCTGGTCATCCTGGAGGAGCCGACCTTCCCCGGCTGCCTCATCAAGTGCCGCGCGATCGGCATGTTCCGGATGACGGACGAGGCCGGCGGCGACGACAAGCTGCTGTGCGTGCCGGCCTCCGACCCCCGGGTGGAGCACCTGCGCGACATCCACCACGTGTCGGAGTTCGACCGCCTGGAGATCCAGCACTTCTTCGAGGTCTACAAGGACCTGGAGCCGGGCAAGTCCGTCGAGGGCGCCGACTGGGTCGGCCGCGCCGAGGCCGAGGCCGAGATCGAGAACTCGTACAAGCGCCTCGAGGCGCAGGGCGGCGCGCACTGACGTTCCGCTTGCGGTTCTGAACAGCTGCCGGGCGGTACACCTCCAGGGGTGTGCCGCCCGTTCGCATGCCCACCCTTGGGCGCGGCCATACTGGGCAGGAGCGCAGCCGAGGATGCGCAGCCGACGAGGATCGAGGTCGAGTGGTGGCGGAACCGGGCGGTCCCGATGACCAGAAGCCCCAGTCCGACGAGGCGCGCAGCGCCTTCTCCCAGCCCGCCGGGGTCGGGAGGTCCACCTCGCCGTCGGACGACGACCATCCGACGTCGGAGTTCTCTCTGCCTTCCGGTGTGACACCCGAGCCACCGGGCCCGGCGTCCGGCCCGGCAACGGGTTCCGCTTCCGGCTCGGACACGATCGGTTCCGCTTTCGCTCCGCCGCGCACCTACGACGCCCGGAACTCCCCGCCCGCCTTCACGCCCGCCCACGGCGTCCCGATGATCCGGCTGACCAAGGAGGCCCCTTGGCAGGACCGGATGCGCACGATGCTGCGGATGCCGGTCGCCGAGCGTCCGGCTCCGGAACCGGTGCAGCGGCACGACGACGCGGGCCCCGCGGTGCCACGCGTGCTCGACCTGACCCTGCGTATCGGGGAATTGCTGCTCGCCGGCGGCGAGGGGGCCGAGGACGTCGAGGCGGCGATGTTCGCGGTCACCCGCAGTTACGGGCTCGACCGCTGCGAGCCGACCGTCACCTTCACGCTGCTGTCGATCTCGCACCAGCCGTCGCTGGTCGACGACCCGGTGACGGCGAGCCGGACCGTACGCCGCCGTGGCACCGACTACACCCGGCTGGCGGCGGTCTTCCGGCTCATCGACGACATCACCACCGAAGAGGGCGAGATCTCGCTGGAGGAGGCCTACCGGCGGCTGGCGGAGATCCGCCGCAACCGGCATCCGTACTCCGGCTGGGTGCTCACGCTGGCCGCCGGCGGGCTGGCGGGCGCCGCATCGGTGCTGGTCGGCGGCGGGCCCCTGGTGTTCCTGATCGCGGCGCTCGGAGCGATGCTCGGCGACCGGCTGGCCTGGCTGTGTGCCGGGCGCGGGCTGCCGGAGTTCTACCAGTTCGTCGTGGCGGCGATGCCGCCCGCCGCGATGGGCGTGGCGCTGACGCTCACCCACTGGTCGGACGTGCGGCCCTCGGCGGTGATCACGGGTGGACTGTTCGCGCTGCTGCCGGGGCGGGCGCTGGTCGCCGGTGTGCAGGACGGCCTGACCGGCTACTACATCACCGCGGCGGCCCGGCTGCTGGAGGTCATGTACTTCTTCATCGCCATCGTCACCGGGGTGCTGCTCGCTCTCTACGGAGGGCTGCAACTGGGTGCGGAGCTGGACCCGGAGGCGCGGTTCATCACCCACGACCGGCCGGTGATCCAGATCCTGGCGTCGATGGTGCTGACCCTCTCCTTCGCGATCCTGCTCCAGCAGGAGCGGGCCACGGTGCTGGCGGTGACCCTCAACGGCGGGGTGGCCTGGATCATCTACGCCGCGATGGCCCGGACGGGCGGCCTCTCCGCGGTGGCGGCCACCGCCGCCGCGGCCGGCCTCGTCGGGCTGTTCGGGCAGTTGTTCTCGCGCTACCGCTACACCTCGTCGCTGCCGTTCATCACGGCCGCGATCGGACCGCTGCTGCCCGGCTCGGCCACGTACTTCGGTCTGCTGGGCGTCGCGCAGAACGAACTGGACCGGGGGCTCGCCTCGCTGTCGACCGCGGTGGCGACGGCGCTGGCCATCGCCATCGGGGTGAATCTGGGAAGCGAGATCTCGCGGCTGTTCATGCGGGTGCCGGGGGCGGTCGGCGGAGCGAACCGCCGCGCGGCCAAGCGGACGCGCGGCTTCTGACCGGGGGCGGGCGCTCCCGGTCCCCGGAGGTGTCAGCGCTTGGCGTGGCGGCCGCCGCGACGGCTCGCGGCCGCGCCGCCGCCGGCAGCCGGGTCCTGGGCCTCGGCCCCGCCCGACGCCGCTTCCTTCTTCGACTTGCCGCGGGCGCGCAGGAACTCGATGCCGATCGGCACGACCGAGATCAGCACGATCAGGACCAGCATCGCCTCGATGTTCTGGTGCACGAACTCGATCCGGCCGAGCCCCGCCCCCAGGAGCGTCACCCCGACACCCCAGAGGACTCCGCCGATGATGTTGAACGTGATGAACGAGCGGTAGTTCATCCGGCTGACACCGGCGATGATCGGCGTGAACGTCCGCACGACGGGCACGAAGCGGGCCAGGATCAGCGACTTCGGGCCGTACTTCTCGAAGAACTCGTGGGCCTTCTCGACGTTTTCCTGCTTGAAGAGGCGGGAGTCAGGCCGGTTGAAGAGCGAGGGGCCGACCTTGCGGCCGAAGAGGTACCCCACCTGGTCGCCGATGATCGCCGCCAGCCCGACCAGGAGGCAGACCAGCCACAGCGGGGTGTCCAGCTTGCCCGTCGTCACCAGCAGACCCGTGGTGAACAGGAGCGAGTCGCCGGGCAGGAAGAACCCGATCAGCAGCCCGGACTCGGCGAAGACGATGACCAGCACACCGATCAGCCCGAACTGCCCGATGAGGTGGTCCGGGTCCAGCCAGCTGGGTCCGAGCGCAAGCGTATTCAAGGGTCCGGGCTCCAGGATGTGGTCGATGGCGGCTGCGTGGCCGCCCAAAACTATCAACGCCGCAGCCCCCCTCCCGGTTCCATCGACCCCCGCGAAGATGCACACCGGGCGAACCGGGGCAAAACTCTTCCCCAGGAGGTGCCACCCCATGGGCATTGAGGATTACGGCGGCGGTCAGGCGACACAGTCCGACGTGCTGGTCGTCACCACCAATGACGTACCCGGCCACCAGGTGACCCAGGTCATCGGGGAGGTCTTCGGTCTGACGGTCAGGTCCCGCCACCTCGGCAGCCAGATCGGCGCCGGACTGAAGTCCATGATCGGCGGCGAGCTGAAGGGGCTGACCAAGACGCTCGTCGAGACCCGCAACCAGGCCATGGAACGGCTGGTCGAGCAGGCGCGGGCGCGCGGCGCCAACGCGGTGCTGATGATGCGGTTCGACGTGTCCGAGGCGGCCGACGTCGGCACGGAGGTCTGTGCGTACGGAACCGCCGCGGTGATCAGCAGGAACTGAGCGGTCTGCCGGGGGCGGGGCGCCCGGCGATCCGGTGCGACAGCAGCGCGTGCCGGCGGCGCAGGTGCTCCTGCGGGTCCGCGTCCGGGTCGTCGAGCAGGACCGCGATCCCGTCGAGCGCGAAGCCGGGCTCCCGGTGGAACAGGATCCGCCGCGGCCGGCCGAGGTCGGCGTCGTCGCAACGCCGGCGACCCGCGTGGCTGCGCGCGCCGGGCGCGAGCAGTCCGCTGCCGTCGTCGTGGCGCAGGGCGCGCACCGTCACTCCGGCGTATCCGGGGACCGGTCCCACGGAGTGCTCACGGCTCCCCGCTCCATCCCTGGGTGGTACGCGTCCGAGCCTCGCCCCTGACGCGACGTGAGGTGCACCTCCGAAACGCCGAGAGCACTGCACCATTTGGGGGCTTATAGGCGTTTTGCATGGCTATGGTGAGCCGATGGCCACCGCATCCGCCGGCGATTCCGCCGTCTCCGCCGAGCCGGCCCCCGCACGCCGGCTCCTGCTGGTCATCGTGCCCGCCCTGGCCGTCGGCGTGGTCTCGGCCCTCGTCCTGCTCGGCGTCAGCCTGCTCGCGGAACAGTTGCAGGACGTCCTCTGGAAGACGCTGCCCGACGCCCTGTCGGTCGGCCGGTACTCCTCGCTGTGGATGATCGTGATGCTCACCGCGACGGGCCTGGTGACCGGACTGGCCATCCGGGCGGTGCCCGGCCGGGCGGGCCCCGACCCGGCGACCATGGGGCTGGTCGACCCGCCGCTGGCGCCCGGCGTGGTGCCGGGACTGCTGGTGGTGACGGTCCTGGCCCTGGCGGGCGGCGTCAGCCTCGGTCCGGAGAATCCCATCACCGCGGCCAACATCGCGCTGGCCTACTGGGCCGGCCGCCGGCTGACCCCCGGCGCCCCGGCCGCGCTGTGGGTCGCGCTCGCCGCCGCGGGCACCATCGGCGCGCTCTTCGGCACCCCGGTCGCCGCCGCGCTGATCCTCTCCGAGACGCTCGCCACACGCGCCGGCCCGGGGGCCCTGTGGGACCGGCTCTTCGGGCCGCTCACCGCGGGGGCGGCGGGCGCGGTCACCATGACGCTGGCCGCCCACCCCACCTTCGACCTGTCGCTGCCGGCCTACCCCCACGCCCACTGGAGCGACCTGCTCTCCGCGTGCGTGATCGCCACCGCGGGTGCGGCACTCGGACTGGCCGCGGTGTACGCCTTCCCCCACGTGCACCGCGCCTTCCGGGCGCTGCGGCACCCGGTCCTGGCCCTGACCGCGGGCGGGCTGCTGCTCGGCCTGCTCGGGGCCCTCGGGGGGCACCTCACCTTGTTCAAGGGGCTGGAGGAGGTGAAGGTACTGGCCGCCGATCCGGACGGCTGGTCGGCGGGGGAGTTCGCGGTCATGGCGGTGGTGAAGACCGTCGCCCTGCTGGTGGCCGCGACCTGCGGCTTCCGGGGCGGCCGGATCTTCCCCGCGGTGTTCTGCGGCGTCGCGCTCGGGCTGTGCGCGCACGCCCTGGCCGGCGGGGTGCCGGTGGCCCTCGCCGTGACGTGCGGGGTGCTGGGCGTCCTGCTGGCCGTCACCCGGCAGGGCTGGCTGAGCCTGTTCACGGCGGCGGTGCTCGCCTCCGACATGAGGCTGCTCCCCCTGCTGTGCGTCGCCACGCTGCCGGCCTGGCTGCTGGTGACCGGGCGGCCGCAGATGCAACTGCGCGCGGACGGCACGCCGCTGCGCTGAGCGGGACGGCGCGCCGCGGGCAGCCCGCCCGACGCGCCGGAGTCGCCCACTATCCGTATCGTCTGATTCTGTCCGAATTGTTTGACTCATTCGGTTCTGTCGATGAGAGCTGCGAAGGGCAGGTCCGCGATGCCGCTCCACAAGGGCGCCACCCACACCACCGAACCCTCCGAGAAGCGGCGCCGGCTCGCGCTCAACCCCTTCTTCGGGGAGGCCGACCCGACCGCCGGGATGGAGTCCGCGCCGCCCCGGCACAAGCTGCCGGACGGACCGCTGCCGCCCGCCACCGCGTACGGCCTCGTCCATGACGAGCTGATGCTGGACGGCAACTCGCGGCTCAACCTGGCCACGTTCGTCACCACCTGGATGGAGCCCCAGGCCGGTGTGCTGATGGGCGAGTGCCGCGACAAGAACATGATCGACAAGGACGAGTACCCGCGCACCGCCGAGCTGGAACGGCGCTGTGTGGCGATGCTCGCCGACCTCTGGAACGCCCCGGACCCCTCGGCGGCCGTGGGCTGTTCGACGACCGGGTCCAGCGAGGCCTGCATGCTGGCCGCCATGGCGCTCAAACGCCGCTGGGCGGCCAAGAACACGGACCGCTACCCCTCGACCGCCCGGCCCAATCTCGTCATGGGCGTCAACGTGCAGGTCTGCTGGGACAAGTTCTGCACCTTCTGGGAGGTCGAGCCGCGCCTCGTCCCGATGGAGGGCGACCGCTTCCACCTCGACCCGCAGGCCGCCGCCGACCTCTGCGACGAGAACACCATCGGCGTCGTCGGCGTCCTCGGCTCCACCTTCGACGGCAGCTACGAGCCCATCGCCGAACTCTGCGCCGCACTCGACGCCCTCCAGGAGCGCACCGGCCTGGACATCCCCGTCCACGTCGACGGGGCATCGGGTGCGATGGTGGCGCCGTTCCTGGACGAGGATCTGGTGTGGGACTTCCGCCTCCCGCGGGTCTCCTCGATCAACACGTCCGGGCACAAGTACGGCCTGGTCTACCCGGGCGTCGGCTGGGCGCTGTGGCGCTCACCCGCGGAACTGCCCGAGGAACTCGTCTTCCGGGTCAACTACCTGGGCGGCGACATGCCCACCTTCGCGCTGAACTTCTCCCGGCCGGGCGCACAGGTCGTGGCGCAGTACTACACCTTCCTGCGACTGGGCCGGGAGGGATACAAGGCCGTGCAGCAGGCGTCCCGTGACGTGGCCATGGGGCTGGCGGACAAGATCGAGGAACTCGGCGACTTCCGCCTGCTCACCCGGGGCGACGAGTTGCCCGTCTTCGCGCTGACCACCAAGCCGGAGGTGACGGCGTACGACGTCTTCGACGTGTCGCGCCGGCTGCGGGAGCGCGGCTGGCTGGTGCCCGCGTACACCTTCCCCGCCAACCGGGAGGACCTGTCGGTGCTGCGGATCGTGTGCCGCAACGGCTTCTCGTCGGACCTGGCGGAACTGCTGCTGGAGGACCTGCGGCTGCTGCTGCCGGAGCTGCGCGGGCAGTCGCATCCGCTGACCCGGGACCACGCCGCGGCGACGTCGTTCCACCACTAAGGGCCGGCGGAGCCGGTCGCGTACGGGTTCTTCTCGCCCTCGGCCAGCACGCCGACGAACGGCTCGCCCTCGCCCGCGAAGGTGTACGCCCCGCCCTCGATGCGCTCGATCAGCCCCCGGGTCCACTCCGCGCCGGCGTCCGCCGAGTGCACCCACATGTTCATGATCTCGCCGATGTGGCCGATCGACTCCGGGCCCGCCGGGGGCGTGTAGTACCCGGTGACCGAGCTCCGCCACCGGGCGAGGCCCGCCACCCGTTCCTTGAGCAGGGCCACGGCCTCGCCCCGTTCCAGGTCGACGATGCCGCCCAGCCCGGCGGACAGCACGTCCAGCTTCTGGTCGTACGAGGTCAGCGCCGCGCGCAGCAGAGTGAAGTACTCCTCGTCGCCCCGTGCGGTGATCTCGTACTCGGTGCGCGGCGGGCCGCCCGCCGTGCTCGGCGCCACCTCATGGGCGAGCAGCACGCCCTGCTTCGCCATCTGCTTCAGTGCGTGGTAGATCGACCCCGGCTTGGCGTTGGACCACTCGTGGGCGCCCCAGTACTCCAGGTCGTTGCGGATCTGATAGCCGTGCGCCCGGCCGTGCTGCCGCACGGCGCAGAGGACCAGCAACCGGATCGCCGACATGCCCACCCACCTTTCCACTCACACCTTCGACGAGCGTAGCGGTGGGTGATCCGGAGCGGGACGACACTCCGGTCAGAGCGGGAAGGCACTCCGGCCGTGCTGGATCGATATCCACTTCTGGGTCGTGAACGCCTCCACCGCCGCCTCGCCGTTCAGCCGGCCGGTCCCGGAGTCCTTCTCCCCGCCGAAGGCGACCAGCGGATCGTCCTGGACGGTGGCGTCGTTGACGTGGAACATTCCGCTGTCGATCCGCTGGGCGAAGCGCACCCCGCGTTCGGCGTCGGCGGTGTGCACGGCGCCGCTGAGCCCGTAGGGACTGCTGTCGGCGATCCGTACGGCTTCCTCCTCGCCGTCGAACTCGATCAGCAGCGCCACCGGGCCGAAGATCTCCTGGGAGAGCAGCGGCGAGCCGTCCGGGAGCCCGGTGAGCACGGTGGGCTCGACGAGGTTGCCGCGGGTACGGCCCCGGACCAGCGCCGTGGCCCCCTCCGCGAGCGCCTGGTCGACCAGGGCGGTCAGCGCGTCGGCCTGGAAGGTGTCGATGACCGGGCCGATCTGCGTCTGCGGGTCGCGGGGGTCGCCGGTCCGGAGCGCGGCCACCCGGGCGACGAACTTCTCGGTGAACTCGGGTGCCACGGCACGGTCCACCAGGATCCGGTTGGCGGCCATGCAGACCTGGCCCTGGTAGACGAAGCGGCTGAAGACGGCGGAGTCGACGGCGTAGTCGATGTCCGCGTCGTCGAGCACCACCAAGGCGCTGTTGCCGCTGAGTTCGAGAATGGTGCGCTTGAAGAGCGCGCCCGCCGTCGCGGCGACATGGCGTCCCACCCGGTCCGACCCGGCGAAGGAGATCACCTTGGGGACGGGGTGCTCGATGAACGCGTCCCCTATCTCGGCTATGTCGGTCACGACGACGTTGAGCAGCCCGGCCGGCAGCCCGGCCTCCTCGAAGATGCGGGCGATCAGCCCGCCCCCGGTCACCGGCGCGTTCTGGTTCGGCTTGACGACGACCGCGTTGCCGAGCGCCAGGGCCGGCGAGACGGACTTCATCGTCACCAGGAAAGGGAAGTTGAAGGGGCTGATGACGCCGACGACGCCGACCGGAATCCGGTAGAGGCGGTTCTCCTTGCCGTCCACCGGGGAGGGCAGGATCCGGCCCCCGGGGTGCAGCGCCTGGTGGGCGGCCTCGCGCAGGAAGTCCTGGGCGGCCCTCAGCTCGTACAGCGCCTTCGCCCGGGTACCGCCCAGTTCGTCGATGACCGCCTCGACGATGCCGTCGGCCAGTTCCTCCGTGACGCGAAGGGCCCGCTCCAGGACGCGGCGGCGCTCGTAGGGACCGGTGGCGGCCCAGTCGCGCTGGGCGCGCTCGGCGGCGCGGTAGGCGCGGTCGACCTCGTCGGCGGTGGCGACGGTGACGGCGGCGAGCTTTTCCCCGTTGTAAGGATTGAAATCGATGATGTCCCACGAGCCGGTACCGGTGCGCCATTCACCGTCGATGTACTGGGCGGCCAGCTCGTGGAAGAAGGACATGCGATCCCTTACTGCAGGTGCAGACTCCTGTCGGTACGTCATCGTACTGAAATTTCAGGAGAGTTGGAGAAGACCACGGAGCAGATCCCGGCTCTCCTCCGGACCCGGGCTGTCTTCGTGGAGCCGGACCATCGCCTTTTCGTACTGGGCGACTTCTTCGGCCTTGTCCAGATAGAGCGCACTTGTCAGCTGCTCCAGATAGACAATGTCCGACAGATCGGATTCCGGGAATCGCAGCATCGTGAAAGAACCGCTCTCACCCGCGTGTCCGCCGAAGCTGAACGGCATCACCTGGAGCGTGATGTTCGGCCGTTCCGACATGTCGATCAGGTGGCGCAACTGGGTGCGCATCACTTCCCGCCCACCGTAGGGGCGGCGCAGCGCCGCCTCGTCCAGTACGGCGTGGAAGCGGGGGGCCCGTTCGGAGACGAGGGCCTTCTGGCGTTCCAGTCGCAGGGCGACCCGGCGGTCGATCTCGGCGGCGGGCGCGCCGCGCATGCCCCGCGAGACGACCGCGTGCGCATAGTCCTCGGTCTGCAACAGACCGTGCACGAACTGGACTTCGTAGATCCGGATGAGCGAGGCCGCGCCTTCCAGGCCGATGTACGTCTGGAACCAGCCGGGCAACACGTCCCCGTAACTGTGCCACCAGCCCGCCACGTTGGCCTCCCGGGCCAGACCGAGCAGGGAGTCGCGCTCCGCCTCGTCCGTGACTCCGTACAGCGTGAGCAGGTCCTCGACGTCCCTGGCCTTGAAGCTCACCCGTCCCAACTCCATGCGGCTGATCTTCGATTCGGAAGCCCGGATGGAGTAGCCGGCCGCCTCACGGGTGATGCCACGTGAGTCCCGCAGCCGCCTGAGCTGCGAGCCCAGCAGGATGCGCCGCACCACGGATCCACTCGACTCGCCTGCCGCCACTGGTCCAGCCCTCCCCATCGCTTCCTGGACTTCGGGGTCCCCCCGAACCCCAAGAGCCGGATTCTGCCATCAAAACGCTTCAGCCCGTACTCATTCGATTACGGAAATGGGAAGACTTTCAGGAGGCCTCGAAACTACGTACAGGAAGAAATGAGCAAGAACCGGCACGGTATCGGACAGGTCCGGCGCGTGCACGTGCATCTGCCCTTGCATCTGCTCTGCGCATTGGGAACGATGGGCCTCGCGCACCTGCGTGCTCGTTCGTGTTGTGCCGCTGTACCCGTGTACCCGCAGTACCGATACAGCCGCGATTCCCGGGAGTGCCTCGCATGGGGACGAATGGATCGACGATGCTCGAGCCGTTACGGCAGGGGCTTCCCCCCATCGATCCCTCGGCCGTCTCCGGGTCAGCCACCTGCACCCTGCCCGCCCGCTACGAAGCCGTCGGCGGGGCACGGCAGTTCACCCGGGCGACCCTGGGCGGCTGGGGTCTGAGCGAGCGCTTCGACGACGTCGCGCTCGTCGTCTCCGAACTGGTCACCAACGCCCTGCGGCACGCCCTGCCCGCCGACACCCCGCGCGAGCCCCAGGACCCGCCCGTCCGGCTGCATCTGATGCGCTGGACCTCGCGGCTGGTGTGCGCGGTGCGCGATCCCAGCCAGGCGAGCCCCGTCGCGTCCGAGGCCGAGGACTCCGCGGAGTCGGGCCGCGGCCTGTTCCTCGTGGACTCCTTCAGCGACTGCTGGGGCTGGCACCCCTCACCCGTACTGACCGCGGAGAGCTCCGCCGGTTCGGCGCCGCGCGGAAAGGTCGTCTGGGCGCTCTTCCGGCTGTCCGACCCGGCGTGACCCGGGTTCGGACGGGACGCCCGTCCGCTCCGCCCGAGGCCTGAGCACCGAAAGGGGTTCAGGCCTCCGCGACGAGGTGGTCGAACTCGCCGTCCTTCACGCCGAGCAGCAGCGCCTCTATCTCCGCGGGCGTGTAGACCAGCGCCGGCCCGTCGGGGTGGCGTGAATTGCGCATGGCCACGTCTCCCCCGGGCAGCTTCGCGAACTCCACGCAGGAGCCTTGGGAGTTGCTGTGCCTGCTCTTCTGCCAGACGACTCCGCGAAGCTCTGTGGCCGCCATGCCGTTGTACACGTGGTGCACAGGACGCTCCCCGAGTTGCAAAGTGCAAGTGTCAACTGTCTCGGATCATAGCTGTGTTCAATTTCCCGTGCATGAGCGGATGCACGGGCAGATGCACGTGCACGGGGGGTGTTCCCCCGGTTACAGCGCTCCGCAGAAGAAAGACGAACGAGCGGCCTGTTCCGCTCCCCATTCCGGGAGTTGACCGTTCCGACACGGTTGCGACTCACTGGTAGCTTGGACGGTCATTCGTCATCCAGGGGGAATTCAGCATGCACAAAGTCGTACGTACCGGCACCGTCGTCGCCACCGGACTGCTGACCTTTCTCGCCCTGACCGGGTGCAGCGGCGACACCGGCAAGGACAGCGCGGACAAGGGAGCCGGTTCCACCGCCGCCCCGGCTCCCACCGGCAGCGACAGCGGCGACACCGGCTCCGGGACGGACGGCCACGCCGGCGGCCTCGAGGAGTTGGAGGGCGCCTGGGCCGGGCAGACCGACGGCAAGGCCGTGGTGCTGTCCGTCGCATCCGGGAAGGCCGTGGTCGTCGCCGACTCCCATGTCTGCTCCGGCACCGCCGAGGACGCGGCCAAGCCGGCGCTGACGCTGACGTGCGCCGACGGCGACACCGGCCGGACCGTGGGAACCGTCGAGTCCAACGACGGCAGGACCGTCGTCGTCTCGTGGGACGGCGGCGCCAAGGACACCCTCGCCAAGACCGACGCCGACTCGCTGGAGGGCCTGCCCGACCTGCCGATCCCGTGATCCGGGGCAGCCCCCCGATCCGCCCGTCGCCCGTCCGGGCGGCAGCCTCTCAGTCGTCGTCGGACGCGTGGGACCGCGAGCCGGTGTCCAGGCCCTGGGAGAACTCCTCCAGAGCTTCGAGCAGGAGGCCGGCCCCGTTCCGTACGACCGGCTCCGGCCCTCCTTCGCGCGTCCGCTCCTCCTCGTCCCACGTCTCCAGCGCCCTGCGCACCGCCGTCCAGTCCGGTACGCGCCGCTCCCGCACCGCCTTCGCCCCCTGCTCGGTGGCCCGCCGCAGCGCCTCGGCGAGCGGGGCGGCCGCCGGTACGGGGGTGGCGCCGCCCTCCGGGAGGTGCGCCTCCATCAGCATCGCGACCCGGCCGAGCTGGACGAGCGCGTGCTGCGTGTCGTCGGCGGCGGCGTGCGAGAGGCCGCGGTGGCGCACCGGTTCGTGCTGGGCGGTGGCCACCGCCTCCTGCCAGGCGACGCGGGCGTTCCGGGTGGCGAGCAGCGCGTGGCGGACGTCCTCGTGCCCGCGGGCGGCCGGATCGGCGTACTGGTCGACGACCGAGGCCGCGTACCGGCCGTCCTCCTTCAGCCAGTCGCCGAGCCGGCCCCGCAACCGCGGGGTCTCCCACGCCGGGTAGACGGCGTACGAGACCATCGCGAGGAGCCCGCCGAAGAGGGTCAGCAGGACCCGCTCGAGCACGGTCTGCGAGAGGTCGTCGCCGGCCATGCCGAGCAGGAAGACCACGTACGCGGCGACACAGGCCTGGCCGACGGCGTAACCGGTGCGCATCAGCAGGTACATCAGCAGGGCGCAGGCCACCGCGAGCGCGGCCGACAGCCCGGTGCGCGGGTGGGCCGCCTGGACGATCGCACTGGCGGCGAAGACCCCGACGACGGTGCCGCCGAAGCGTGCCACGGACCGCTCGTACGTCCGGGAGAACTCCGGCCGCATCACCATGACGGCCGCCATCGGCGCCCAGTAACCGTGCCCGTACGGAAGCGCCCGGCCCAGCAGGTAGCCGACCGCGGCGACGGCGGAGATCCGGATCGCGTGGCGCAGGATCGGGGAGCCGGGTCTCAGTTCGCGGCGCATCGACCTGACCACGACCGGGACCAGGCGCAGGAGGGTGGGCCGGTCTTGGTGCGCGGCGGGGATCCGGCCGCCCCGCCCGGCCTCGATGGCGTCGGCCGCCCCCGCCGCCCCGGCCCGCTCCTCCTTCGTGCCGTCGCCCTCGGCGGCCTCGATGACGTCGGAGAGCAGGGCGCTCAGCCGGTCGGCGGCGCGGAGCGGAGGGCCGGTGAGCAACGCGCCGGTGTCGGGGGTCTTCAGGGCGGCGACGGCGGGCGCCGGGATCCGCACCGGGTCGCCGTGGCGGATCGCCCGAGCGGCCGCGTCGAGCAGGGAGCCGGCGGCGGCGAGGAGCTCACGGACCCGGTCGCGTTCCGGGCCCTCGGACGGCACGCCCATCGCCGGGTCCGCGAGGGAGGCGAGGACCGGTCTGATCCGCTCGGCGACGCCGCGCGAGCCGTGCAGTTCGGCGGGGCGGTGGCGGGCCTGGCGGGCGGTGACGGCCGCGGCCCTGCGGGCCTCCATCAGGGGGACCGGGTCGAAGTGGGCGACCGGGTCGTGGCGCAGCCTGCGGGCGTAGTCGGCCTCGGCGGCCAGCGCGTCGGCCAGGGCATCACGCTGGGCACCCCATCTGCGGACCGGGAACAGCACGATCAGCACCGCCTGGACCACCCCGCCGAACGTGATCATCAGGGCGTGCAGGGCCGCCTCGGCCACGGAGGTGGGCAGGGTGATCGTCACCAGCATGATCGCGACGTTGGACGCGGCGATGATGCCGCCCGTCGGGCCCGCGGCCCACGCCAGTCCGGCGACGAAGGTCCAGAGCACCAGCAGGACCATGAAGAGCGCCAGATGGGAGCCGGTGACGTAGCCGAGGAACGTCGACACGCCCAGGCTGAACCCGGAGACCAGGGCGAGCACCGGACGGGGGCGCCAGCTGCGCTGGAAGGTGGCGATGGCCGCCTGGAACGCGCCGAACGCGGAACTGGCGGCGACGACCGGCCCGAAGAGGGCGAGCGTCACCCCCAGCACCAGGGCGAGTCCGGCCGCGCCGCGGATGGCGATCAGCGGTTCGAGGCGCTTTCTCTCGATCGTCAGCCCCGAGCGGGCGGTCTCCCTCAGCGCCCGGAGCCAGCTCATGCCCAGAGCCTAACCGGAATTGCCGATATGCCCCGAGTTATCGGGTGCCGTTTCCCGCTGCGCCGGTCGGTTCCGGAAGTGGAGGCGCCGGGGGCGGGGTGCCGTCGGGTCTGGGGTGCCGTCGGGGGAGGGCAGGGCAGGGCCCCTGCCCCGAGGGCAGCCCTCCGGGGCGGGTCCGTCGCCTCAGCCCGAGATCTCCGGTGTGCTCCCGCCCATCCTGGCCCGGTCCGCCGCGGCCGTCCCGTGGGTCCAGCCGTCCAGGTCCGTGGCACCGCGGACCCGGGTGGTCGTCGTCTCGGGGAACATCTTCTCGGCGGTGTCCGTGACCGCCACGTCCCGGGCGGCGAGCACGGGCAGCAGACCGGCCCCGGCGGACGGCGCGCCGAAGGAGGCGCCCTCGGCGTCGGCCTCGGCGGTGGCGCGGGCGGTGCCGTCGGCCAGCCGGCGGCCCAGCCGCTGGGCGTAGGCCATCAGGAAGGACTGCCGGAAGGTCTTGGTCCGTTTGCGGCCGCCGGCCCGTTGGCCCGCCTCGGCCCGGGTCATCGCCGCGGTGCCCTGCACGAGCAGCGAGGTGTGGAGCAGTTCCACGGCCTCCAGGTCCGGTTCGAAGCCGACCACCGTCGAGAAGCCGAGGTCGCTGTTCCACACGGCCCGGCAGCGGTTCGCCGAGGCGACGGCGTCGAGCAGGATCGCCTTGGCCGTCTCGTACGGGGCGTCCACCCCGATCCGGCAGGCGCCGGGCACGCTGCCGCTGTGCGTACGGGCCGCCAGCAGGGCCTCGTCGATGCTGTGCCGGGCCATCAGCTCCTGTGCCTTGGTGGTGAGCGCCTCCGCCTCCTCGGGGAAGCCGGTCGCCTCGGCCTTGGCCAGCAGCGCGCGGATCCGGGTCAGCATGCGCGGTTCGTCGTGCGCGGGCGGGAGGTGCAGGCTGTCACGCAAGGCGCCGGGCGGCGGCCCGACGGGCTCGATCGCCGGCAGCCGGAGCAGCAGGCGGTAGAGGCCCAGGAGTGCGGAGGCGTACGAGAAGCGGTCCGGCCGCCCCGCCGGCGGCGGGGCGGGCAGCTCGTCCAGCTGGGCCTGCCAGCGGGGCGGCAGCACCTCGTGCCGCCGGGCCTCCGCACCGATCAGCCCGGCGGCCAGACCGGCCGCGTGCTCGTCCCGTTCACGGCGGACGATGCGCACGAGGTCGGCGGGCAGCCAGCCCCGGTCCCAGGCGCGCCGCACGAACTCCTCGCCCCGGCGCAGCAGCTCCGCGTCGGACGCCGGGTCGGCGGCGAGGAGGGACGCGCCGGTGTCGAGGCCGGCGTCGCCGTCGGAGTACAGGGCGGCCGCGAAGGCCTGGTCGATCACCGGTTCCATGGGTTCAGGGTAGGCAGGGCGGGGCGGGCGGAATTCATCCACACCCTGTGGACAACGAACGCCGGTTCGCGATCGCCGGTTCGCGACCGGTGCACGAACGCCGGCACACGCCCGTCGGCACACGACCGCCGGCACACGACCGCCGGCGCACGACCGCTGGCACACGACCGCCAGGGTGACCCTCGCGGCGACCCCTCTCTCCCGTCGCCCGCTCCCCCGTCGTCCGCTCCCCCGTCGCCCGCCCTTCCCTCACCCGCTCTCCGTTCACCCGCTCCCCCGCCGCCCGCGGGTCACGGCAGCAGGACGACCTTCCCGCGTACGTGCCCCGCCTCGCTCAGTTCCTGCGCCCTGGCCGCCTCGGCGAGCGGGAGCGTCTCGGCGACGGGCACCCGCAGCTCGCCGACGGCGGCGAGCCGGGCGTGCTCGGCCAGTTGCACCCTGGACCGGGAGCCGCCGCCGGAGAACGCCACGCCGTACGTCGCCGCGTCCGGGTCGGCGATGGTGACGATCCGGTCGGTGGTGCCGCCGCGCAGCTCGATGGAGTCCGGCAGCGCGCCGCGCCCCGACGCGTCGAAGACCGCGTCCACACCCTGGGGAGCGAGTTCGCGCACCCGGCCCACCAGCCCGTCCCCGTACTCCACCGGGGTCGCGCCGAGCACCCGCAGATAGTCGTGGTTGCCCGGGGAGGCCGTGCCGATCACCGTCGCGCCGCGGGCCGCCGCCAGCTGGACCGCGGCCGATCCGACGGCTCCGGCCGCCCCGTGCAGCAGCAGGGTCTCGCCCTCGTCCACGGCGAGTTCGTCCAGGACCCGCTGAGCGGTGCTCGACGCGATGGTCAGCGCGGCCGCGTCCGGCCAGCTCAGCTCCGCGGGCTTGGGAGCGACGAGGGCGGCGTCGGCCAGGGCGTACTCGGCGTAGGAACCGGTGGCACTCCAGCCCAGCACCTCGTCGCCCACCGCGACACCGTCGACCCCCTCACCCGTCACGTCGACCACCCCGGCGAACTCGACGCCCGGGACGGCCGGCAGCGAGGTCGGGAACACGTCCTCCATCCAGCCCCGCCGGATCTTGTAGTCCATCGGGTTGACCGCGGCGGCCCGGACCTTCACCCGCACCTGCCCGGGTCCGGGATGCGGATCCTCCACCCGGGCGGGGTGCAGCACCTCGGGCCCGCCGAACTCCTCGAAAACGATCGCTTCCATCGTGTCGTCTGCCTCCTCGCACAGCGGATCCGGACCAGGCCCCGGGCCTCCTCGGCGCAGCGGATCCGGAGCGGGCCCCAGGCCTTGATCCATCCTTCCAGCCGGCGCCCGCCCGCGCGCCCCGCCTCGCTGTCAGTGCCGGGTGCCAGACTCGAATCCATGACCGAACGCTGGGCTGTGGCCGTCACGGAGAGCGGTGGCGCGCGCCTCGCCCCGCTGGACCGCGCCGGCCGCCCCACCGCCCCGGTCGTGACCGAGCCGGATGTGGCCGAGGCCGTGCGCTCCCGCCCCGGAGTCACCCGCTGGGTGTGGCGTTCGACGGCCGAGGTCTACCCCCGGCTGCTGGCCGCCGGGGTCGCGGTCGCGCGCTGCTACGACATCGAGGTCGCCGAAGCCCTCCTGCTGGGGCACGAGGGCCGCCTCGGCGAACCCCGCTCCGCCGCAGCCGCCCACGCCCGCCTGCTGCGCGGCCCGGTGCCAGCCGATCCGCCGCCGCGCGCCGCGGTGCCGGGCTCCCAGTCCTCCCTGTTCGAACCGCGCTCCGGGGCGGAGCTGTCGTTCGATGCCCTCCTCCAGGTGTACGCGGACCAGCTCGCCCGCCACGACGCCACGGACCGGCCCGGACGGATGAGTCTGCTGACGGCCGCCGAGTCCGCCGGGATGCTGGTCGCCGCGGAGATGAACCGCTCGGGCCTGCCCTGGCGGGCCGATGTCCACCGCGAGGTGCTGCACGAGCTCCTGGGCGAGCGGTACGCGGGCGGCGGCGAGCCCCGGAAGCTGGCCGAGCTGGCGGACGAGGTGTCCGCCGCGTTCGGCCGCAGGGTGCGCCCGGACCTCCCCGCCGATGTGGTGAAGGCGTTCGCGCAGGCGGGCATCAAGGTGCGCTCGACCCGCCGCTGGGAGCTGGAGGAGCTGGACCACCCGGCCGTGCGGCCGCTCGTCCAGTACAAGAAGCTGTACCGGATCTGGACGGCCCACGGCTGGAGCTGGCTCCAGGACTGGGTCCGCGACGGCCGCTTCCGCCCCGAGTACCAGCCGGGCGGTACGGTCAGCGGCCGCTGGACGACCAACGGCGGCGGGGCGCTGCAGATCCCCAAGGTGATCCGGCGGGCGGTGGTGGCCGACGACGGCTGGCGGCTGGTCGTCGCGGACGCCGACCAGATGGAGCCGCGGGTGCTGGCCGCCATCTCCCGCGACCGGGGCCTGATGGAGGTGGCCGGTCATGACGGCGACCTGTACACCGCACTGTCCGACCGGGCCTTCCACGGCGACCGCGACCACGCGAAGATCGCCCTGCTCGGCGCGGTCTACGGCCAGACGTCGGGGGACGGGCTGAAGAACCTCGCCGCGCTGCGCCGCAGGTTCCCGCACGCGGTGGCGTATGTGGACGACGCCGCGAAGGCCGGTGAGGAAGGCCGTCTCGTACGGACCTGGCTGGGCCGCACAAGCCCGCCCGCCACGGGTGCCGGAGACGAGGGGGAAGCCGGCATCCCGCAGGAGAGCGACGATCCGCGGGTGGACGGCTCCGGCGCGGCGGACGGCGGATTCACTCCGGGGTACGCCTCCTCCGACGCCCGGGCCCGGGGCCGCTTCACGCGTAACTTCGTGGTGCAGGGCAGTGCGGCCGACTGGGCGCTGGTGCTCCTGGCCGCGCTGCGGCAGTCGATCGCGGCAGCCGGGCTCCGCGCCGAACTGGTCTTCTTCCAGCACGACGAGGTCATCGTCCACTGCCCCCAGGAGGAGGCCGAGACGGTCGTGGAGGCGATCCGGGCGGCCGGCGAACTGGCCGGACGGACCGTCTTCGGCGACACACCCGTGCGCTTCCCGTTCACTACGGCGGTGGTGGAACGGTACTCGGACGCGAAGTGACGTCCTCGGCCCCGCCTTTCGAGCCGTCGAAGGCGGCAAGGCCGTGGTCGTACCGGGCAGCCGCCAGATGCCGGTGGTGGTGCCGTGCGTTGAGCGTGTGGATCGCGAGCGCCACCACGGCGATCATGCCGAGGACTACCGCTGCGGTGATCAGGATGTCCATGGGTCATGGCCTCCTCGGGCCGTCCCGCGCGTAACTCCAGGCTACTGCGGCCACGCTCGTGACGGACCTCGCCGGCCGCGACCGCGACGAGCTCGCCGGCCGCCCCGCGCCGTCGGCGCGCTCGCGCCTTGACTTCGGGGGATTGCCGTCAACGTAGCCGCGTGGGCGTCAGCTTCAGGAGATCCCGTCCGCCTCATCGCGTCGCGTTATGGGGCTGTCACGACCGGCTGCGATACGGCGGAACACGCTCGGCGGATCTCCCCGCGTGCGGCCCGCGCGAGTAGGTTCCTCCCATGCGAATAGGCCAGATGCTGGGCAGCGGGCGCTCCGCCGACGTATACGAACTGGACGAGCTGTGGGTCCTGCGGCGCTACCGCGACGGACTGGACGCCACCCGCGAACTGCCGGTCATGTCCTACCTCTCGGCCTCGGGTTATCCGGTCCCCCGGCTCGGCCCGCAGCCCCCGTCGGCCGGACCCGGCGATCTGGTCCTGCAGCGGCTGACCGGACCGACGATGCTGGAGGCCCTGCTCAGCGGCGACATCGACGGCGCCGAGGGCTCCGCCGTACTCGCCGGGCTGCTCGCCGATCTGCACACCGTCCCCGCCCGGCTCTCGCAGGACCCCGAGGACCGCATCCTCCACCTCGACCTGCATCCGGACAACGTGATGCTGACCCCCGACGGCCCGGTGGTGATCGACTGGAGCAACACGGAGGAGGGGCCGCCGGCCCTGGACCGGGCCATGTCGGCGCTGATCCTGGCCCAGGTGGCGGTCGATCCGGCCCATCCGGCGGCCGCCGGGGGACGCGAACTGCTGACCGCCCTGATGCCCCACCTCCAGGCGGAGGGCGGCATCCCGGCCCGGCACCTCGCCGACGTAGCGGCCCGCCGCGCCGCTAACCCGACGATGAGCCCGGCCGAACGAGCCCTCATCGGCGAGGCGGTGGCCCTGGTCACCGCGCTCTCCGCCTGAAGCCCCGTCCGACCGGACCCGGCCCGACTGCTCGCGCCCGCCCGACCGTTCGACCCGACCCGGCCCGACTGCTCGCGCCCGCCCGACCGTCCGACCCGGCCCGGCCCGGCTACTCGCGCCCGCCCGACCGTTCAACCGGACCCGGCCCGGCTACTCGCGCCCGCCCGACCGTTCAACCGGACCCGGCCCGACTGCTCGCGCCCGTCCGACCGTTCGACCCGGCCCGGCCCGGCTACTCGCGCCCGCCCGACCGTTCGACCGGACCCGGCCCGGCTCGGCTACTCGCGCGTCCCCGCCAGTTCGACCGGCCGGGTGCGCAGTGCGAGCGAGGCGGGCAGCACCGCGAAGACCACGGCCAGCAGCGCGCTCACCGCGAGGACCGTGCCGATGGCGTCCCACGGCGTGACCACGGCCGAGTGGACACCGAGCAGGCGCAGCGCGGACCGTACGCCGAGCAGATTCAGCGCGGCCACCGCCCCGCCGAGCACCGCACCCACCGCCACCACGACCAGGGCCTCGACCCCCACCAGGCGCAGCGCCTGCGCTTTCGTCGCCCCGGCGAGCCGCAGCACCGCCAGGTCACGTACCCGGTCGGAGGTGGCCATCACCTGCGTGTTGGCCAGCGCGATCCCCGTGTACACGAGAGCGATGAGCAGGATCATGAGCATTCCGAGGCGGGTGTTCCCACCGGTCCGCCGGTGGCTCTGCGCCAGCCATTCGGCCCTGGTCGCCACCTTGGCGCCCGTCGCCCGCCCCGCCGCCTCCAGGCGCGCCGCCACGGCCGGGCGCCCGGTGTCGCCGACCACCTTGACGTCGATCCGGTCGACGGCGGCGCCCCCGGCGTTGCGCGGGGTCACGTACACACCGTTGTCGCCGGTTCCGGTGCTCAGCACGGCCGCCACCCGCAGGGTGACCTTGCGGCCGTCGGCCAGCCAGACGCCGACGTGCTCGCCGACCGTCGTGGTCATCCACTCCTCGTTGACCACGAGGGAGCCGTCGTCGAGACCGGCGAGGCTGCCTGCCACCACGGGCAGCGCCGACACCGCTGCCGCATCGGCCGGGTCCACGGCCCGCGCCTCGGAGCCGACCAGCGCCGTGCCCTCCTCCAGCACCGTCACGGAGGTGGAGCGCGAGGCGCTGACGACGGCGCCGGGGATCCGCCGGACCCGCTCCACGAACCGCGGGGGCAGCGCGGCGCCTTCGCGGTCCGCCGTGATCACGAAGTCCGAGGTCACCTGGGTGCGCACCTCGGTGGCCCTCGCCTCCTCGAGCGTCGCCGTCGTACCCAGCAGCGAGGCGGCCAGCGCCACGGTGACGATCACGGGTGCCGCGATCGCGGCCGTTCTGCGCAGCCCGGCCGAGGCGTTCTCCCTCGCCAGGACGCCGGTGGCACCCGGGAGCCGGGCGGGCAGCCAGGTGAGGAGGCGGGTGACGGGCCGTACGAGCACGGGGGCGAACAGCGCGAACCCCACGATCAGCAGCATCGGCTGGATGATGTAGGTCTTGCGCTTGAGGACGCTTCCGGGGTCCTGGACGAGAGCGGTCCCCAGCAGCACGGCCCCGGTCAGCAAGGCGGCGGCGCCCAGCAGCACCCGGCTCAACGGCATCGAGCCGCTGTCGACGGCTGATTCGCGCAGCGCCTCCGCCGGCCCCACCCTCCCGGCCCGGCGCGAGGCGGCGACCGCGCCGGCCAGTGCCACGGCGAGTCCGGTCCAGAAGGCGGTGTGCAGCGGCCAGCTCTGGCCGCCGATCGCGAACCAGCGGGGCGCGATCTGCTCACCGACCATCCAGGAGGCGAGCCGGGGCGCACCGAGGACGCCCAGTCGGCACCCCGCCGCCGACGCCAGGACGCCGATGACGACCGCTTCGGCGTACACCATGCGCCGCACCTGGCCCGGAGTCGCGCCCGCCGTGCGCAGCAGGCCGAACTCGCGGCGGCGCTGGGCGACCGCGAAGGAGAACGTCGAGGCGACCACGAAGACGGCGACGAACGCGGTGATGCCGGCGGCCGTGCCGAGCAGCGCGTTCACGGAGGTCAGCGCCTCGGCGTCCCGGTCCGGGTCGGGGTCCGCCCGGCGCCTGTCGTCGCCGGTGAGCACCGCCATCCGCTCCTCCCGGTCCACGACCGCACGCACGGCCGCGGCATCCGCGTGCACCACGACGGCGTCGATGACCGGGGAGATCCGGGCGGCCTCGGCCGCGGTGAAGAACAGGGCGGTCTCGAACCCCGCGGGGCGCACCGTGCCGACGACGGTCCGGACGGCGGTCCCCGCCGGGGTGACGACCCTGATCCGGTCCCCCGTCCGCACCTCGGAGCCGTTCCCCGCGGTGACGACCACCTCTCCGGCGGCGGCCGGCGCCCGCCCGGAGGCCAGCCGGTAGGGGGTGGCGGCCGCGACCGGCCAGGGGTGGCCGACCGTCCCCCCGCCGTCCCCGTCCAGGCGGGAGCCGGCGACCGAGACGGGGAACGTGCGGTCCTCGGCCGTACGCCCGAGCCGGGCGAGCGCGGTGGCGAGGCCCGCCGGGACGGGCCGGGGCGAGGTCAGCTCCCGGGTCCGGACGCCGATCGGGGTCCGGACCCGCAACCGGTCCTCGCCCCGGACGACGACGGGGGCGGCGGCGAACCGCTCGGGGCCGTGCCGGGGCGCGTCGAGCGTGGCGGCGAGGGCCATCCCGGTGGTGGCGACGATCCCCACGCCGAGGGCCAGCGCGAGGAAGGAGCCGACGAAGGTCACCCAGCGGGTCCGCATGCCCCGCAGCGCCAGGCTCAGCACGGGACCGCCGCCATCCGCGTCATGCGCGCCGCGGCCTGCTCGGCGGACGGGGAGGACAGTTCGTCCCGCACCCGGCCGTCGGCCAGGAACAGCACCCGGTCCGCGTAGGAGGCGGCGACCGGGTCGTGCGTCACCATGATCACGGTCTGGCCGCCGTCGACCATGGTGCGCAGCAGCGTCAGCACCTGCCGGCCGGTCGTGGAGTCCAGAGCGCCGGTGGGCTCGTCCCCGAACAGCACGTCGGGCCGGGTGACCAGGGCACGGGCCAGGGCCACCCGCTGCTGCTGGCCGCCGGACAGCTCACCGGGCCGGTGCGCGGCCCGTTCGCGCAGCCCGACCCGCTCCAGCACGTCGAGGACCTCGGCCCGTTTCGGCCGGCGTCCGGCCAGCCGCAGCGGCAGGGCGACGTTCTGCTCGGCGCTGAGGGAGGGCAGGAGGTTGAACGCCTGGAAGACGAACCCGATGCGCGTGCGGCGCAGCAGTGTCAGCTTCCGCTCGCTGAGTCCGGTCAGTTCGGTGTCGCCGAGGAACACCTGCCCGCCGGTGGGCCGGTCGAGCCCGGCGGTGCACTGGAGCAAGGTCGACTTGCCGGAGCCGGAAGGGCCCATGACGGCGGTGAACGTGCCCCGGGGGACGTCCAGACTGACCCCGTCGAGCGCGGTCACCGCGCCGGTGTTCCTGCCGTAGGACCGGGTGACCGAACGGAGTCGGACAGCTGCGTGATTCATGGGCACCACTCAACCGGCGGCGCTTCCGGGGCACATCGCAGCGAGCGGGAGTCCCGGGGGTGGAGGTAGCTCCACCTGCCGGGTGGGCCTCACCGGGTGGTCCGCGCTCCGGGACCGGCCGGTCACCCCGGCAGCGGTACGGGGGTCCGGGCCGTCGCCCCGGCGGCGGTACGGGGGTCCGGGCCGTCGCCCCGGCGGCGGTACGGGGGCCGTCGCCGCGGCGGCGGTACGGGGGCCTGGGCATGGCTGCCCGCGTCCCGGGGCGCGACGGCCGCCACCTGCTAGTGTCCAGTCCGCTCGGCGTGCCCACGGCGTCTCGACTGCGGGCCCCATGTCACCTGTGGATACGAGGACTTGCGCGTGCGCGTCGTACTGGCCGAGGACAGTGTGCTCCTGCGGGAGGGGCTGATCGGCCTCCTGGAGCGGTTCGGCCACCAGGTGGTGGCGGGCGCGGGCACCGCCGGCGAGCTGATCGCGGCCGTGGCCGAGCACGGCCCGGACATCGTGGTGACCGATGTGCGAATGCCGCCCGGTTTCTCCGACGAGGGGCTGCGCGCCGCGATCGAGCTGCGCACCCGGCAGCCGGAGCTGCCCATTCTCGTCCTCAGCCAGTACGTCCAGCGCGCCTACGCCGAGGAGCTGCTCGACTCCGCCGACGGTACGGGCGTCGGCTACCTCCTCAAGGAACGCATCGGCAACGTCGACGAGTTCATCGACGCGCTGCACCGGGTCGCCGCCGGGGACACGGTGGTGGACCCCGAGGTGGTCCGCCGGCTGATCCGTCGCCGCCGTGACCCGCTCGAACGGCTGACCGCGCGCGAACAGGAGGTACTGGCCCTGATGGCGGAGGGCAAGTCCAACGCGTCGATCGCCACGGCGATGACGGTCAGCGAGGGCACCGTCAGCAAGCACTTCGGGAGCATCCTCACCAAGCTCGACCTGTCGCTGGACGACACCACGAACCGCCGGGTCCTGGCGGTACTGGCGTACCTGCGGGGCTGAGCCCGCTCCGGTGGTCCTCCGCGCCCGCGGCCGGCCCGAAAGACGTTGCCGGGACGAGCGCCGGTGACGCAGGATTCCCCGTTGTGACCACAGCCGAGCACAGCCCGCAGCCCTCCGCGGCACCTCGCCCCCTCGCACTGATCACCGGCGTGGGCCGCACGATCGGCATAGCCGCCGGCATCGCCCGCCAACTGGCCTCCTCCGGGTGGGACATCGCGTTCACCTACTGGACGCCTTACGACCGGCGCATGAGCTGGGGCGAGGAGCAGGGCGCGTCCGCGGCCATCACCGCCTCCCTCACCGAACGGGGCGCGCGCACGGCCGCGATCGAGGCGGACCTGGTCGACCCCGAGTCCCCGGCCCGCGTCTTCGACGAGGCCGAACGCCGGCTCGGGCCGGTCACCGCCCTCGTGCTGAGCCATGCCGAGTCGGTCGACTCCGGCCTCCTCGACACCACCGTCGAGAGTTTCGACCGGCACTTCGCCGTGAACGCCCGCGCCACCTGGCTGCTGATCAGGGAGTACGGGCTCCGCTTCCGCTCCGAGCCGGGGTCCGGCCGGATCGTCGCCCTCACCAGCGACCACACGGTCGGCAACCTTCCGTACGGCGCCAGCAAGGGAGCCCTGGACCGCATCACACTGGCCGCCGCCCACGAGCTGGCCCACCTGGGGGTGACCGCCAACGTCATCAACCCGGGCCCCGTGGACACCGGCTGGATGAACGACGAACTCTCGGGGATCCTCGTCCGCAACACCCCGCTGGGCCGCCTGGGCACCCCGAAGGACACCGCCCACCTGGTGGACTTCCTCTGCTCGCCGCAGGGCGGGTGGGTCAACGCCCAGCTGCTGAAGAGCAACGGCGGATCGGCATGAGTGCGCTCCGCCTCCCCCACTCGGGGCCACGGACATGAACAATTTCGAGGGCGGTGACGGCCGGTACCTGGAGATGACCAACGGCGGCACGGCGGTGTTCGTGGACGTGCTCACCTTCGCCGTCTCCGAGCTGGCCCACGAGCCGTGGGACTTCCGCTTCGCCGCCCTGCTGACGCTCCAGGACCAGAACATGATGGGGCGCGGAATGGTCGGCTTCGGACTCGCGGACCTCGACTGGGGGGAGACCCCGCAGGAGCGGTCCGCGGCCAAGGACTTCCTGCTGCGCGTCCTCGACCTGGCCCTGTCCCGCCACCGGTGGGAGGAACTGACGTACGAGCCACCCCGGGTCGAGGGCTACCTCCGTACGTACCGGGCGATGGTGGAGGACTTCGACCCTGCGACCGCCGACGCTGACGCCGACGCCGACGTCTTCCCCGGCCCGCAGGAGGCCGCGATGGCCTCGTGCGTACGCCATCGGGTGCTGTGCGCACTGCCCTTCTGGGAGGCGTGTGTGTTCTGCACCGAAGGGGTCTGAGCATCCGCCCTGGCCCCGCTCCGACTCCACCGCTCCGCAGCTCCCCATGGCGGCGGGCCTGCCGCACCGCCATCGCGCTTGTCCGCACCCGCATGAGTACGCCGATGCCGCACCCCGGATGCCTTCACCCCGGCGGGTACTCATGCACGGGTGCATGGGGGCGAGCCGGCCCCCGGGCGCGGCGCGCTCGGTCGCCGACTCGGCGCAGCGCATCCGCTGCTCGGGGCGCGATTCGCCGTTGACCGGCACCGGAAGAGGTACCCGATGATCGAGGAATATAATCGGTGCCATGTCGAAGCCTGACGCGCTGCTTGTTGACGTTGCCGCCCTGGTGGAGTCCGGGCACAGCAATCAGATGCCTCTGACCGTGGTCGCCGGTGGTGCTGTCATCACCGGCCGGCTGGCTCCCGAAGCCGTCTGGAGGCAACGGGTCTCGGAGGTCCTGGCCGACTCGGCCCGCCTGAGTGACTTTTCCGCCATGTTCACCACCGTGGCGCCCGCGGACGGACCGCCCACACATCTGCACTTCCATGTGGCTCGGATCCTGCAGGGCACGGTAGGGATTCCGGAGACGGGCGGGATGTACCGGGTGGCGATCGAGGACGTCAGCGCCTGGACCATGGGCGACTTCAGCTACTCCGACCACTGACACACCGCCGCGCCGGAAGGCCGCGGCGGCCCAGGGTGCAGGGGGGCCGGCATCGTCGTCGAGGCGGCCGAACGAGTCGCCTGCTGCCCTCCGGCCTTCGTGCGGGACACACGTGGAGGGGCCCCGGTGCCATCGGCACCGGGGCCCCGAAGGACCTGCTACACCATCAGCCGGCCTTGATCGGCTGCGCCGGCTCTCTGTTTCCGCAGAGCCGCCCGGGAGAGAGGGGCGGGTTGCGGGGATCGCGGTTGCTTGACCGGAGACCACCTCACTATCGATGTCCTGCGGTACCCGGGCCCATATCGTCAGCCCGGGCGATCCTGATGGCGCTCGGCTCCTCCGTTTCCTTCCCTCTGAACCAGCCACTCCGTACTTACGGGTGGCCCTTCCCTTACTGGTGGCCTCTCACAGCGCCACTTCCGCAGCCAGCCCCGTCGCCCGTCCTGCGTCTGCTCCGGCTTGGAACCCCACTGCGGAACTTCCTGGTGCGCGCGTCCGCAGCCGACGCCTTCACCAAGGTGCTGCTTCGCATGCACTGCTGCGTACTACCTCTACGTGAACCGCTTGTGGCGGCCCCTGATCACTGCGGGCCACCCGGTCCGGTCGTCAGTTCCGTCGCCGCCCTGCACCATCCATGGCTCCGTAACTCCACCACCGAACCGTCCTGCGAACGGGAACTGCTGGGTACTGCTGCCCGGCAGTTCGTCTCTGCCGGGCCTCGCCGTTCCTCTTGACTACGTGAGAAACCATAACCACACGACACCCCAATGTCTACTCCAGCCGACACAGATTTTTAGGCGTGAACCCAGAAGACTGTCTGCCTGGATCATTGACGGAGCAGGGGCGGGCCACCCCGGCCGACTCCGGCGGCGATCACCCCCTCCGCGCGTCGGCCGCGTACGGGTCGCGGACCTTCGGGGCCTCCAGCCCGACGTCCACCGGGAAAGCCGGAAGGTGTTGCTCGACCGAGGCGGCCCAGGGGGCCCGCGCACCTCGCCCTCAGGCCCCGGGCCCCCACCCGGCAGCCGTACCGGAGCGGCCGGCCTGACGTTGCGTCACCCGTCCTTACGCCACCTCGACCTCAGACCCCGGCCGCCCACACACCAGCCGTACCGGAGCGGTGAACCTGATGTCGCGCCACCCGTCCTTACGCGCCCGGTGAGTCCCCCACCGCACGACGCGGACACCGCGGACAAATGTCAAGAACGTCACCACACGGTCACGCTCCGGTGAAGCCATGGCCAAGAAACTTCCTTGACAGCTGCTCAGCCCGAGTGATCGACTTCGGCTCGGACATGGCTGCGGAACGTGACCAACTCCGCTCGGTGGCCGCAACATTGGGGGGAATGATGTCCGAAGCCAGGGAGCGGACCGGGCTGTCCCGGCGCAAGCGTGCCGTGGCCGCCGTGGCGGCGGGTGCCGTGGTGCTCGCGGGTGCCGCCCTGTGGACCTCGGCCTTCGTCAAGTCGCCCGCCCAGGCCGCGGCCGACGCCGGGCCGCCGGCCCGTGACGTGCTCACCGCGCCGGTCGAGCGGCGCGTCCTGGCGGACACCGTCGTCACCCGCGGCACCGTCTCCGCCTCGCAGACGGTCGACCTCGCCCCGGTCGGCTCGACCGTGGACGGGTCGACCGCGCCCGTCGTCACGAAGGTGATGGTCCGCTCCGGCCAGACGTTCCCGGCGGGCCGGGTCCTCGTGGAGGTCTCCGGCCGGCCGGTCTTCGCGCTGCCGGGTGCCCTCCCCGTCTACCGCGACCTCAAGCCCGGCAGCCACGGCGACGACGTGCGCCAGCTCCAGCAGGCCCTGAGGTCGGTGGGCCACTCCACCGGATCCGACCCGTCCGGCACCTACGGCCCGGGCACCAAGCAGGCCGTCGCCGCGCTCTACTCCGCCATCGGCTACGAGCCCGTCCCCGCCTCGGGCGTGGCCGAGGGGACGGACGGCGACCCGGTCGAGGCCGCCCAGGACGGTGTGAAGCAGGCCCGGCGCCAGCTCGACGGGCTGCTCAGGACCGAGCCCGGGAAGAAGCGGGACGCCGACGCGGTCCGCTACGCCCGCGAGGACCTGGCCGAGGCGCGGACGCACCTCGCCGAGGCCGAAGCGAAGTCGGGCCCCATGGTCCCCGCCTCCGAGGTGGTCTTCCTCTCCGGCTTCCCGGCCCGCGTCGACTCCATGACCGCCAAGGTCGGCAGCGAGGTCGGCGAGAAGCTCGCGACCGTCTCCGCCGGCCGGCTGGTGGTCAAGGGATCCCTGGGCGCCCAGGAGAAGGACCTGGTCCGTCCCGGCCAGAAGGTCGAGGTGCAGTCCGAGGTCTACGGCGACAAGGTGACCGCCACGGTCGCCTCGGTCGCCGACGTCCCGACCGCCGCCGAGGGCGGGGACCAGGGCGCGGCCGCGGACGGCCAGGGGTACGCCGTCGCCGTGAAGCCCGACTCCCCCCTCCCGGCCCGGCTCGCCGGGCAGGACGTTCGCCTGACCATCGAGGCCGCCACCTCGGGCAAGAAGGTGCTCGTCGTCCCGGTGTCCGCCCTCTCCGCCGGAGCCGACTCCCGCACCAGCGTCACCGTTCTGGAGGCGTCCGGCGTCCGGCGCCGCATCGAGGTCCGGGCCGGCACCTCGGGGGACGGCTTCACCGAGGTCGTCCCGGCCGCGGGTGCACGGCTCGTCGCGGGCGACAAGGTCGTCGTAGGCGTCGCACGGTGAGCGACGACCACGTCGCGCCCCCGGTCGTCGAGTTCCGGGGCGTCGGCCTCACCTACCCCGGGCCGCCGCCGGTCCGTGCGCTGAGGGAGTGCGAACTGGCCGTCCGGCGGGGCGAGTACGTCACGGTCGTCGGCCCCTCCGGCTCCGGCAAGTCGACCTTCCTCAACATCGCGGGGCTGCTCGACGCGCCCACCGAGGGCCGCTACCTCCTGGACGGCATCGACACCGCCGCCCTCGGCGACGCCGACCGCACGGGGCTGCGCGGGCGACGGATCGGGTTCGTCTTCCAGAGCTTCCACCTGCTGCCGCACCGCTCCGCGCTGGAGAACGTGATGCTGGCCATGGTCTACAACTCCGTCGAGCGCCGCGGCCGCGCCGGGCGGGCCCGCGAGGCGCTGGAGCGGGTCGGCCTCGGCCACCGGGCCGACGCGCTGCCCACCCGGCTGTCCGGAGGTGAGCAGCAGCGCGTCGCCGTCGCCCGCGCGCTGGTCGCCCGGCCCTCGCTGCTCCTGTGCGACGAACCGACCGGCAACCTCGACACCGCCACCGCCGAATCGATTCTGCACCTCTTGGACGAGCTCCACCACGACGGCATGACCCTCCTCGTGATCACGCACGACCCGGACGTCGCGGCGCGCGGCCAGCGCACCGTCACCATCCGGGACGGCGTGCTCAGCGAACAGGCGGTGGCCGCGTGAAGCCGCGTCCGCGCAGGGCCCCGAGACGCGAACGGTCCCATCTGAGCCGGCGCGACCTGCTCTCCGAGTGCGCCGCCGGCATCCTGCAACGCCCCGCGCGCTCCGCGCTCACCGCCCTCGGCACCGTCCTCGGCGTCGGCACCTTCGTCGCCGTCCTCGGCCTGACCGCCACCACGTCCTCGCAGATCGACTCCCGCTTCAACGAGCTGACCGCCACCCAGGTGACCGTCGAGGACACCGGCGGCGATCAGCCCGAATACCTGGCGAACGCCTTCCCTGCCGACGCGGACCGCCGCATCGAGGCGCTCAACGGCGTGCGGAAGGCGGGTGTGTACTGGCCGGTGCGGCTGCCATCGGAGGAGCTCGTGTCGGCCGCGCCTCCCGGGGCCGGCGACGAGGGGGAACGGACGGAGGTCGTCGCGGCCTCCCCCGGGATCCTCGAAGCGGCGGGTCCCGTCCTGGAGCAGGGCCGGACCTTCGACGCATACCACGACCGGCGGGGCGAGAACGTGGCGGTGATCGGCTCGGGGCTGGCCGCGCGGCTGGGCATCACCACCCTGGAGACCGCGCCGGCGGTCTTCGTGGGCGATCACGCCTTCACCGTCATCGGCATCCTCGCGGACGTCGAGCGCAAGGCCGACCTGCTGCTGTCGGTGGTGGTCCCGCGGACCACCGCCGAGCGGATCTGGGGCGGCCCGGACAGCGGCGCGCGGGCGCAGATGCTCATCGCGACCGACCTGGGGGCGGCCCGGCAGATCGCCTCCGAGACGGCCCTGGCCCTCGATCCGGCCCACCCCGAGTACTTCAAGGCGGTGCCTCCGCCGGACCCGCGGAGCCTGCGCGGCAGCGTCACCTCCGACCTGGACGAACTGTTCATGCTGCTGGCCGGCATCTGTCTGGTGATCGGCGCGGTCGGCATCGCCAACACCACCCTGGTCGCGGTCCTGGAGCGCACCGGCGAGATCGGACTGCGCCGCGCCCTGGGCGCCCGGGGCCGCCACATCACCGTCCAGTTCCTGGCCGAGTCGGGCGCGCTGGGCGCGCTCGGCGGCCTGGTCGGCACCAGCCTCGGCACGGTCACCGTCGTCGCCATGGCGGTCGTCCGCGACTGGACCCCCGTCATCCATCCGGCGACCGTCGTCGCCGCCCCCGCGATCGGCCTGGTCACCGGGCTGCTCGCGGGGCTCTACCCCGCCTGGCGGGCCAGCCGCATCCAGCCTGCGGAGGCCCTCCGCCGCTGATCCGCCCCCCCACCCCTCCAGGCCCGCAAGGAAGAAATGTGCGAAAGACGACGACGGCGGCAGTGACCGCCCTGCTCACCGGTTCCCTGCTCCTCACGGGGTGCGGCGGCGACTCCGACGACAAGGCCGTGCCCACGCAGCCGGACAACTCCATCGCGCCCGCGTCGTCCAGCCTCACCGCGGACCTGGCCCTGCCCGTGGAGGCGTACATCTTCTCGGAGCCGGAGATCGCCCAGCTGACCCGGGCCATGAGCAGCCTCGCCGTGGACTGCATGAAGGAGGCCGGCTTCACCTACCGGCCCGACGACGGCCAGTCCCCGGACATCGGCGCCATGGACCGCCGCTACGGCATCGCCAACAGCCACACCGCACAGGCCTACGGCTACCACTTCCCGGCGCCACCGGCCGGCCGGGACAGCGCCGTCAAGTCACTGAGCGACGCGGCCCGCGTCACCTTGTCCGGCGAGCCCCTCGCGGACGGCTCGCTCGACACCGGGGGCGGCTGCATCGGCAAGGCCAAGAAGCGGCTCGCGGGCGGCGCCGACGCGTTCGGACCCGATGAGGCGGCCCGCACCCTCAACCTGAGCAGCTACGCCCGCAGCCAGAAGGACCCCCGGGTGCTCGCCGCCTTCCGTACCTGGTCGTCGTGCATGGCGGCCAAGGGCTACCGCTACGCCTCACCCATGGACGCCATCGACGACCCGGCCTTCGCCACCAAGAAGGCGAACCAGAAGGAGATTTCGACGGCCCGAGCGGACGTCGAATGCAAGAAGAAGACCGGACTCGTCCGTGCCTGGTTCGACGTCGAGTCCGAGTTGCAGCGTACGGAGATCGAAAAGGACCCCGAGACCTTCGCCCGGATCGAGCGGCACAAGACCGACCAGCTCAAGCGTGCCGCGGCCGAACTCGGCGAGTCCAGTTGACCGCACCACTCAGGCAACACCACTCAAGGAGAGCGTTATGCGTATTCGTCAGTCCGCCGTGGCCGCCGCCTTCGCCGCGGCCGGCACCCTGAGCATGCTGGCCATCGCCGCACCGGCGCAGGCCGACAGCATCCCCGACAGCCTGTGCGGCGGTGTCGTCGACAGCCACTACTGCCTCTGGTACAACTCCAACCAGCTGGGCGGCTGGACCGCCACGACCGGGAACGTCGCCAACTGGGACAACTACGGCGGCACCGGGTACCCGATGAACTTCTCGGACGGCGGCCAGGGCACCAACGGTGTCGGCACGCACGTGAAGAACAACGCCGCGTCCTACGCCAACAGCGACTACGGCAGGACCGGCGTGTCGTACTTCAACTCCAACTACGCCGGCGCCTCCGACGTGGCCCCGCCGCGCGACAAGGGCAACCTCGTCAACACGTACAACAACAACGCCTCCTTCCGCTGGCGCTGACCACCCGAGCCGACCGTCCCAAGGAGAATCCATGCGTATACGTAAGTCCGCTGTTTCCGCCGCCCTCGCCGCCGCCGGCACCCTGAGCATGCTGGCCACCGCCGCACCGGCACAGGCCGACAGCATCCCCGACAGCCTGTGCGGCGGTGTCATCGATGTCGACTACTGCCTCTGGTACAACTCGAACCAGAAGGGCGGCTGGACCGCCACCTACGAGAACGTCGCCAACTGGGACAACTACGGCGGCACCGGCTACCCGATGAACTTCTCGGACGGCGGCCAGGGCACCAACGGCGTCGGCACGCACGTGAAGAACAACGCCGCCTCCTACGCCAACAGCCACGACAGCAAGACCGGCGTCTCGTACTTCAACTCCAACTACGCAGGCGCCTCCGACGTGGCCCCGCCGCGCGACAAGGGCAACCTCGTCAACACGTACAACAACAACGCCTCCTTCCGCTGGCGCTGACGGGTATCGCGCCGGGCCCCTCTCCCTTCCGGACCTGCCGGTCCTTCCGGAGAGGGGCCCGTCCTCGTCCCACGAGGACTCGCCAGGCCCACCCGGTGAAAGCACTACAACGCCCGGGACGCGCGCTGCGGACGGACCCCTCGGCTCGACAAGCACGGCAGCTTCCGGACGTTGTCCGCTCGCCCCCGTAGATCACTGCCCAGTTGGGCATGCTGATAGCCGCAGAGGATCCACCCTGCGAGCCATCCGACGCTGACCTGGGGGAACGTGTGATCGTCCGTCGCTACCCGAACGAGGACGACGAACTGGCCCAGCACCTCACCGACCAGCTCAACACTCCACTGGACCGGCCGGAGAGTGGGGAGTTGAACACGGGCCACATCGCAAGCATCGCCGCCGCGACAGCCTGCGATGTCGCATACGACCAGGCGGCCAACGGCCACCTGGTCGACCTGTTCGCCGCGCTCCCCCTGCCGGGCACTCCCGAGGGGCGCGAGTTCTGGGCGTCGCTCGGGGAGGCGGGAGGCCAGGCCGCCTGGAACATCGTTCCCGCCAACGCGGGTGGCCCTTTCTTCGACTACCTGCTCAACGGGAACGAAGGAGGTATCGCCTTCCGCGTGCTCAGCTTTGTGGGCGAGCTGGACGACGAGCGACGCGCAGCCGTGGCCGAAGTGATCGGGGACGCGCTGAAGGACACCTTCGTGGGAGGCGGCGCCCGGTACCTCGGGAAGTTGTGGCTACGTGACGCCGAAAACTCCGCGTGGCACGTCATGCTCGCCAGTCGCCGGAAGCAGGAGACGCGTGAGGACCGCGAACGATTCCTTGACGCCTGGGGCAACGCCTGAGCGGCGCGGCGGCGCAGTCCGCTGCTGATCGACGGCGACCCGGCGTCTTGGCCAGGGGGCGGACCTCGAACAGACCGTCCCTGTCCCGCCGAACCGCGCCGGACCGTCGGTGATCAGCTCCGGATCGCGCGTTTGTGATCAGTCGCCGTGGGCCACCGGACCTCAGCCTGGCAAAGACGTCGCCCCGGTGGCCGTGCGGTACTCCGTCACGAGGCGTGAAGCGCCCTCGGAAGCACGCGAAGGACTCGACGCGCCGCCTGGGCGCGCTCTTCGTTCCCGCGACCCGACGCAGGATTCAGGCCCCACCGAGACCAGAACTGAGACGGCCGGCACGCACCGGTCCCGCGCTCGACGTCGCCACCGCATCCACATCCGCCAAAGCAAAAGCAAAAGCCCCAGGTCACGGCGAGTGAGTCCTGAGGCTTAAGCGGAGCCGCCTTCGGGATTCGAACCCGAGACCTACGCATTACGAGGGCCTGCAAGATCGTGACGGGGGGTCATCCGTGATCACGATCGGTCCGGTTTTGCCTGGTCAGAGACTTCCCGACCACGCAGGCGTGACACCCGAGTCTGCTGGATGCTTACCCGTCCGCTCACGCACCGCTCACGCAACCCGAGCGGATTCTCAGCGCTTCCGCCAGTCCTTGTGCGGGTCGATGAGGGTACTGCCTCCTGCCCACTTCATCCCGCAGACAGGGCAAATCACGTACCACTCGTTACCTGGGGCACTCTCGTCCATACGCCCCGCTGCCCAGTTCCGGGGCAATCCTCAGTGACTTCTTCGCGCATGGCTTCTCCTCTCTACCGAGCTGGCTACGCCACGCCCTCGTCAGCGACAGCGGTCGAGCGGATCGAATGAATGACGGACACCATGACGTCCACCTCGGCCTCCGGGAAGATCGCCTCGGGGCCGGTCGGGGCGAGCGCGGTGAACGGCGACTCGTACAGTGCATCAACGTCTATCGTGCCGTTGCGCGCCAGGTAGTCGATCAGCTCGTTGACGAACCGGAGTTGGTTGGCCGTGAGCGTCTTGCCCTGTTGGAAGAAGTCGAAGGCCAGGGCCGCCGCCTCCCGCTCCAGGCCAGTCAGTGACCGGAGGAACAGGCCGAGGCCGCCCTTGGCGTCCTTGATGTAGTCGATGTCCGTCGAGGTGCCGAGGCCGGCCTCGACGAAGATCTTCTCCAGCTCCGACAGGTCCAGAGCCGTGATCTGCTTGTTGCGGCGGATCTTCTGGACGGCGAGCTGGTCCTGGTGCGTGTTGAGGTAGATACGGATCTTCTGCTCGAAGCGGGTGAGGTCGGTACCGATCTCCATGCCGGTGAGCGTGGCAGCGGTCAACTCGCCCAGCTCGTCCTCGAAGTCGGTGTACACGATGCCGCGCTTGGTCTTCTCGATCAGTCTGACGAGGCCGCGCAGACGGCGCCGCATGGTCTCCAGCAGGGGCAGCGTCACGTCCTGCCACCACTCGTCGCCTGCAACCTCGTCGAGCAGAACCTGCTGGGCCTTGATCGCGGGAATGGTCAGCTGATCGAGCAGGGTGGACGCGATCTCCTGGACCTGATCCCGTAGCCGGGTGAAGCCCGGGTCTCCGTTCGCGACGGCGAGCTGAAGGCGAAGCGCGATCAGGTCGAATCGCTTGGCCTCCTCGCCGACGTCATCCTTGTCTCGGAAGGCGGTCGGGAGTCCGGCCAGGTGGTCGACGACCTCGCCGTGTGCGTCGGGCGTGAACTCCAGCCAGGTGTCGAAGTCGGCGAAGTTTTCGACCTGTTCACGGTGCGGGCGGACCAGGAAGTTCTCCGGGTTCATCGCCGTAACCTCGTCATGCAGCCGGGTGGCGAGGTCCCAGCGCAGACCGGAGTCGCTGACGGTGCCGTCGGACTCAGGCCGCGTAGCGATCACTGCGGCTGCTTGGTGGTCGCGGGCGGAGCTGTCATCGAGGGCGAGAAGCAGGTCGGCTCGGCGCTCGAAGATCCGCTGGCTCAGCGAGGGGGCGACCTTGCCTTCGGCGCGCATCAGGTTCTGGTTGAAGAACTCGATGTTCTGGCACAGGTCGAAGACCAGGAAGCCGTCCTTGCTCCGGTTCGGGCCAAAGAGGTCGGGCGCGAGGCGGGTACCACGGCCGATCATTTGCCAGAACTTGGTCTTGGAGCGCACCAGCTTGAAGAAGACGAGGTTGACGACTTCGGGGACGTCGATGCCGGTGTCCAGCATGTCCACGGAGATGGCGATCTGGGGAAGCTCCGCCGCGTCGGAGAACTTGTCGATCAGGCTCTGGGCATACTCCTTGCGGTAGGTGATGACCTGCGCGAAGGCACCTTTGAGATGCGGGTAGTTCTTGTCGAACCGCTCGGCGATGAACTCGGCGTGGTGGTTGTTGGCGGCGAAGATGATGGTCTTGCCGAGCTTGTCGCCGCCGTCGACCTTCAGGCCGTGCGTCATGAGGGTCTGCAGGACCTTGTCGACGGTGTCCGCGTTGAAGAGGTACTTGTTCAGTTCCTCCGTGGTGATCTCGTCAGGGACATCACCGTCCTCGTTCCACTCCGTCTCGTCCCACTTCTCCTTGTCCTCGTCGGACAGGTCGTCGTACTTGATGCCGCCGCGCTGGAACTTCAGCGGGACATCGACGGCCCGCGGCGCCACCAGGTACCCCTCAGCCACAGCCTCGTCCAGGCTGTAGACGTCGGTGGGCACGCCGTCCTCCAGCTCGAAGCGACGGTAGGTGTTGCGGTCGACCTCGTCCTTGGGCGTCGCGGTCAGACCGACGAGGAGCGAGTCGAAGTAGTCGAAGATCGCGCCGTACCGCTGGTAGATCGAACGATGCGCCTCGTCGATGACGATCAGGTCGAAGAAGCCGGGGCCGAAGATGCGGCGGCCATCGGCGTCGGTCTGGTCGATCAGGTTCATCATGGTCGGGTAGGTGGAGACGAACACGCGCGAATGCGGGTCCTTCTCCTCCAGCAGGTTCACGGGGTTGGCACCAGGCAGGTGCTTCTTGAACTCGTTGGTGGCCTGCTTGACCAGGGCCTTGCGGTCGGCGAGGAAGAGAATGTGCTTGGCCCAGTTGGCGCGCATCATCAGGTCGCTGAGCGCGATCACGGTCCGGGTCTTACCGGAACCGGTCGCCATCACGAGCAGTGCGTGGCGCAGCGAGTCCTTCTCGAAGGAGCCGGCGATCCGCCGTATGGCGCGGGACTGGTAGTGACGGCCGGCGATCTGCTCGTTGATCGGCAGCTTGGCGAGGTTTCGGCGGCTGGCCCTGCGCTGGATCAGGAGGCGCAGCTCGTCCTTGGTGTAGAAGCCCTGGACCTCGCGGGGCGGGTAGTTGAGGTCGTCGAACAGGTACGTGCGATAGCCGTTGGTGTAGAAGATCACCGGCCGCTGCTTGAACTGCGCCTCCAGGGCATCGGCGTAGAGCGTCGCCTGGTACTTGCCCTGCTTCGGGTCGCGGGTGGTCCGCTTGGCCTCGACGACGGCCAGGGGCTTGCCGTCGTCGTCCCAAAGGACGTAGTCGACCTTCCCCTTACCGGAGGGCGCGGCCGAGGTCGGCAGCCCCGTGACCGGGTACTCACGGTCCCTCGGCTGGTCCAGCGCCCAGCCGGCCTCCTTGAGGAGGAGATCGATGATGAGCGAGCGAGTCTCGGCCTCGTTGTAGTCGTGGGTGTCCGGCTGCGCCTCGTTCGCGGCCTTGGCCGCTTTGACCTGAGCGCGCAGATCGGCGATCTCTGCGTCGAGGTCCTGGTTCTTCTTCCGCTCGGCGGCCAGCGCGGCATCCTGCTCGGCGTACTTCTCCGCCTGCGCCTTCAGCTCAGCCTGCTTGGCGATCCGCACCTCGGCTGGGACTGGTCTAGGTATCAGCGCCGTGTCGAACGCGAGCGTAGACGCGGGAAGTTGGGACTGGTCCCGGGTGTAGGTGCGAGCCATCCAGTACAGGACGTGGAACAGCTCGGCGACCGTGCGCACCGCATCTTTCGGAGAGATGGGGGTCTTACGGTGCACGGCGGCGTTGCCCTGCCGCCGAATCACGTCCATCTTCGTCCTGATTGCAGGGCCAGCCACCTTCACCAGCGTCGGCTCAGCAATCAGCGCCGCCAGGTCGTCCTGGTATGGCAGCTTGAGTGTGTCGTCCGCCTCGAACATCCACGTCACCGCGAGCTCCAGCACCCTCCGCGCATAGAAGGCGGAAGCTCGCGGGTCTGCGTACGCCAGCCGCTCGGCGTGCACGGCCTCTCGGTGCAGCTCAGGCCATTCAGCCTGGAGGAACCCAAAGTTACTCACGCCAATAGCCCTTCGCCGGAGTGCTTGTGCGGCAGTGGTAGCTGCTCGGAGTGTGGCGCCATTAGGCGTTGAGTGTGAGGTTTTCCGCCCACAGCTCGCCACGGAACGCACGGTACTGGAGCGAGGCGAATAGGGCGTCGAGCTCGGCCAGATGAGCCATATTCGAACTCCTCACCCTTTTCACGGACTCAATCTTTTCCACAAAAGCCCGCTGTTTGCTAATCGGGGGAAGCGAGACCGGCAAATCCTTGATGATAGCCATATTCAAACCCTTCATGATCGCCCCCTTTGCAGTTCTGTGCAGATACCTTTGAGATTCTGGATGCAGCAGAAAGTAACTGCGTAGAAACTCCGGCAGGCACTTACTTTGATCCAGCGTAATACAACACAAATGCTTGGTGTTGATAGCGACGGGGATATCGTCTGGAACGACCACGCAACGACCACATGTGCCCATAATGGTGATCAGCACGTCTCCGGGGTAAACCCTATACCGAGCCAGCTTCTCATACTTCTCCCCGGTGATGAACCTGCGACCCTGCCAGGCAAATTCATTGGTTACCGCATTGTCAATACCAAGGACTGGCACGCCAGAGTCGACAAATTCTTCACGCAACAACTGGCTACCGAAGGGGCCTGTACGGATGGACCCCTTCACAGCTTTTGCTACATCGTTCACAGTGACACACGGCCAGCTTTGATCCCGAGTTCCGAACATTTCAAGGAAAGTTGACCGAGTGAGATCATCGAGTAGAGCGACAGCCTTGCGGCGCTTTGCACGCAATGCATCTACGTGATCCAATAGTCGCAGCATCCTCTGCTGTTCCCTCATAGGAGGGACAGGAACTTCAAGCGCCCTGAGAATGGTGGAATTAATATTGACTTGCGCGACCCCTTGAGCCTTCCCCTCCAGCATAGAGACGATGCTGTCGAGGAAACGCCGAAGGAATGCCGGCGAAAGCTGCTCGGGGTCATGCGGCGTGAGCCCCGCGATAGCCTGGTTGGTTGCAGCATCCACGCCCAAGACTGCCGTACGGCCGATTGTTGCGAAGATGGAAATCAGAACCGTTCCAGCCGGAAGAATCTTGGCGGAACTATTCTTGATTCCAACCTCTGTGATACTTTCGTCGGTGGCCGTGATGCACCCTTGTCGCATATCGCCGATCTTTACCCAGGGGATAGCGCCACCATAGTGATCCGGATTGGCGCGTGCTGGGGTACCACCTGCTGCAACCGTACACAGATCTCCGAGTGCTACACGGGGCCACTCGCTCATCCCAGCATCCCCTTCAGCTCGCTCATCCCCTGTTGGATCTCAGCCTCAAGCTGAGCCAGTTCGTCAATGAGTTCACTGGGGGCGCGGTGCTCGACTTCTTTGTGGACGATCTCTTTGTACCTGTTAAGGCTCAGGTCGTAGCCCTGCGCAACGATGTCACTCTTGGGAACACAGAAGCTCTGTTCCGTACGCGCCCGCTCCTGCTCGCTACCGTTACGACGTCGCCAACGGGCAAGCACGTCAGGCAAGTTATTCTTAAGGTGCTCATCCTCGCCCAGCGTGACGTCGGCGACGAGTGGGCCGAGCTTGTCCTCTGTCAACAGCGGCACCCGTTTGTCGTCCAGGCTCCAGCCATCCGCCTTAACCTCGTAAAACCACACGTTGTCCGTGCCGCCACTATTGGTCTTGGTGAAGAACAAGATGGCTGTAGAGACCCCCGCGTACGGCTTGAAGACGCCTCCGGGCAGCTTGACCACCGCGTCCAGTTTGTGACCTTCGACGAGCAGTTTCCGCAACTCATTGTGCGCCTTACTGGAGCCAAAAAGTACCCCGTCCGGAACGATGACTGCTGCCCTGCCACCGGGCTTGAGGAGACGCAGAAACAGGGCGAGGAACAGCAGCTCGGTCTTCTTGGTCTTGACAACCTTCTGCAGGTCTGACGCCGTCGCGTCGTAGTCGAGGCTGCCAGCGAAGGGCGGGTTGGCGAGGATGAGGGAGTACCGATCGGCCTCGCCCGCCGCACTCTGAGCGAGCGAGTCGCGGTAGCGAATGTCGGGGTTCTCTACCGAGTGCAGCAGCATGTTCATGCTGCCGATGCGGAGCATCGTGCTGTCGAAGTCGAACCCGTGGAACATGCTCTCGTTGAAGTGCTGACGCTGTGCTGGCTCGAACAACGCCTCGCGGTGAGTGTGCTCCACGTACTCAGCAGAGGCGACCAAGAAGCCACCCGTGCCACACGCTGGGTCACAGATCTCGTCGCCCGGCTGCGGGGCCATCATCTCCACCATCAACTGGATGATGTGCCGGGGTGTACGGAACTGCCCGTTCTGCCCTGCCGTGGCGATCTTGCTGAGCATGTACTCGTACAGGTCGCCCTTGGTGTCCTTGTCGCCCATGTCGATGCCGTTGATCATGTCGACGGCTTTGGCGAGCAGGTTCGAGGTCGTGATGGTGAATCGAGCGTCCTTCATGTGGTGCGCGTATGTAGAGTCCTCGCCGCCCAGTGTGCGCAGCCAGGGAAAGACGCCGTCACGTACCCGCGTGAGCATGTTCTCGGGAGACTCATTGATGAACACCGACCAGCGAAGGATCTTGGTGTCGTCCGTGTAGATCGGGTTCTCAACCGGCCGTCCGGTGCGATTGGCCTTGTTCTCCTTGGCCTGCTCCAGGATGTCCAGGCGCCGGATGAACATCAGGTAGGTGATCTGCTCGATGACCTCCAATGGGTTGGAGATCCCGCCAGACCAGAAGGCGTCCCAGAGTCGGTCGATCTTGCTCTTCAGCTCACCTGTAATCACGCAAGCAGGCTAGCGTGTCCCACTGACACACGTGGTCGCGTCGGCCAGGGAACATCAGGCACCGATGGGCGAGCGGCATGCCAGGCAGACCTGTCTGGCGAGGCAGCCCCGACGCGCCCTCGCTACACGGCCGCCTCCGGCGCCGCTCCACGCTCCAGGTAGGTAGTCGCCCCGTCGGCACGGGCCTCAATGCCCGCAGTGATGCGGCGCACGAGGCGAGGGATCGTGAGGTCCGGCAGCTCTCGGGCGTCGTGGAAGGCGTAACCGCGAAGCTCGTCGGCCTGAAGCTCGATGTGCCGACACTCATCCGCGGTGAGGCGTCCCCCGTCGAAGAGGTAGAGGACCTTGTCGCCCTCCCCGGGGTTCGGCGCCCAGTCCACGACGAGCAGGCGGCCGATTCCGGGCTTGATGCCGAGCTCCTCCTGGACCTCGCGCACGCAGGCTTGAAGGGGGGACTCCCCCGTCTCGACGTACCCGCCGGGGATATCCCGATAGTCCTTGTACGAGGGCTCGACGAGCAGGACCCGGTCGGCGTCGTCGAAGAAGAGCGCGCCGGCGGCCATGCGCGGGTGGGCCATCTTCGCTTCGTGCTCGTTCTCGCTCACGGGACGGACTCTAACCGCCGACCACGCCGAGCCTGCGGGCCAGGTCTGCCACCGGCTGGGACGGGCGGCCTCGGGTGCCGCGGATCCAGCCGATGACCAGTTCGCGGCTCAGGTAGTGGTGGCGTACCTGTTCGGGTGCGGCTCGCTCGGCGTCCAGCAGAGTGGCCAGGGCCTCGTCGGTCCGGTTCCAGGCGCTGAGGGCTCGGGCGACTTCCAGGCTGTGCCTCACGCGCCGTTCTACAGGCAAGCCGCTGGTGTCGATGCGCTGCCCGAGATCGGCCGCGATCTGGATGTCGCCGAGTTCTCCGGCGGTGGCGACGCAGTGGATGGCCACGTTGGTCGGGCCGAAGGCCGTCCAGAGGTGGTTCGCGTCGGCCCCCAGCCGTTGTGCGACCTCATCCGCTTCGCGGAGGAAGGTCTGGGTGGTCGCACGGTCCTCCGCTCGGGCGGCCGCCATGGCGCCGGCGAGGAAGAGCGTGCCGTAGACCGAGAGGTATTCGTCGTTCGCGGTGCCCAGGCCGGGCTGCATGACGGCCGCCGCGTCGTTCACCAGCTGGATCGCCGCGGTGAAGCGGCCAGTGGCCATCAGGCAGTGCGTGACCGCCCGGAAGAGCGAGCCCGTCACCGTGCTCTGGCCGCTCTGTTGCGCTGCCGCAAGGCCACGGTCGGCGGCGATCCACGCCAGTTCTGACTCCCCAACCTTGCCCAGCACCATGGCCGCACCGTGATAGGCCAGGGCGAGTTCGGCATGGGCCTCCTCCCCTTCACGCCCTGAATACGAGCGGGAGGCCGCGAGGGCGTCGGCGAGGACGAGGGGAAGCCGTCGGGTCGCGAAGCCGTACTGAGACACCTGGTAGGCGTCGAGGACTTCCTTCACTGCGTCCCGCAAGCCCGCCAGGGTCGGCGGCTCTTCGTCGGGTGGGAGCCCCAGCAGGGGCGTGAGCTGCTTGTAGTCCATGAGCGCGTCACGCAGAGCGGGCACCGTACGGCGGCCGCTGTCACTCGACCACTCCAGGAGCGTCGGCTCGGCGAGGAGATCCCCGAGCGAGACGTCGAGAGCCTCGGAGAGTGAAGTGATCACCGAGAGGCGGTCGAGCTCGATCCGGTTGTTCTCCGCTTTGCTCAGCCAGTCCGTGGTGCGGCCGACGAGGCCGGCCAGGACTTCTTGGGAAAGTCCGCGTCGGCGCCGGTACCAGGCAACGCGTTCGCCGATGGTCAGGTTCTCTGTCATCCCTCGCATGTCCTGAGCATCACCTCGTGGCCGGAATCGACCCCGGAAGGTTTTTCCGGGGTGCTGCGGGGCGCCGCGCCTACTGTCGCAGCAGACCGAGAAAGCCGCAGGGCGATGGCGGTAACTCCGTTCATTCCAGCGGACTTTGGAGATCAGCTCTGCTTCTCGAACGGGATGGAGGTGTGTGGAGGATGCGCAGCACGAAGTCGGCGGAGCCGTGGGGCGGACACGGGCTGGGGCCGTTCGGCGTGGCTGTCCTCAAGCCGTACTCCAGAACGCGGTTCGCCACGGACGGCAGTGCCGTGCTGAAGGTCTACGTCGGCATCGACCCCGACGGCCGACGTCGACGGGAGGCCACCACGGTCCAGCGTGCTGCCCTGCGCGGCATCTCGGTTCCGACCGTCCTCGCTACGGGATGCGGAGAGGCCGGGTCCTGGACAGTGTTCCGGGCGGTGCGCGGGACACCATGCTCGGTGGTCACCCGCAAGGCGACTGAGGACTACATCGGTCACGTCGTGGCGGTGAGCGGCATGCTTCACCGGCCCACTGCCGGCGCTACTCCTGGCCCCGGCTGGGCGGCACGGACTGGCAGCCCTGTTTCCGCGAGCCAGTTCCTACTGGATCAGTTCTCGGCCCGCTGCCGGTGGATGCCCTGGTGGGCTGCGTTGCGGGAGGCCCTCCAAACGATCGATGCCCACCCAATCGTTCACCTACATGGCGATCTCAAGCCCGAGCACCTCCTCGTCGACGGAGAGCGCCTGCACGTCGTCGACTGGGAGGCGAGTGCCTGTGGCCCAGCCGTTCTCGACTACACCGACGTCGTCTTCCATCTCGTACGGGACCTGCTGTACGAGGACGAAGCCCCGGTGCGCATTCCGGTCGATCTCGCGGACCGTTTGCCGTTCCACGGGCCGGTGCTCGCCTGGCGACTGCTCCTCTGGCTCGATCGCCGCCGGACCCAGGACATCGACCTCGTCACGACCCACGACATCATCCGACTCACCGCTGAAGAACAAGCCGTTTCCGCATACCAGTCGCTCGCAGCGATCGTGGCGCATCTCCGCGCTGCCGGAGTCCCTCGCTGAATCTCGACCGCACCGCTCGTCCAGGCGTGCTGACGCCTGCGCTCATCTCCTTCTTCCCACCCCTGAACGGGAGTTCGTGATGCCTCGTACGAGCACGATCATCGGCAACAGTCACCTCGTCATCGACACCGCCATGGCCAGACCGGACGCGACGACCATCGTCGAGCGGAAGGGCCTCGGCCACCCGGACACCCTCGCCGATCACCTCGCCGAGCGGCTGTCCCGCGCCTACAGCCACCACACCGTCGCGCGCTTCGGCGCCGTGCTGCACCACAACTTCGACAAGCTCGCTCTCCTCGGCGGCGCCAGCGAAGTCCGTTACGGAGCAGGCGAGATGACCGCCCCGGTCCGCGTCCTGGTCAACGGTCGCGCGGCACCGATGTGCGGGGGCGAGACGATCCCGGTCGAGGAGATCGTCGAGGCCGAGGTGCGGGCGTTCTTCGCCGAGCGGCTTCCCGAGGTGTCGGACCACCTCGACATCGTCTTCAACATCACCAGCAACTCCAGCCCAGGGGCGGTCCTCACCGGCGACGGGACCCCCGACCGCACGCGCTGGTTCAATCCCCGCTCCGTCGACGACCTCCGTGAGCGCCGGGTGCGGCTCTCGAACGACACGTCGCTGGGGACCGGCTGGGCCCCCGAGAACGCCTTCGAGTCGTTCGTCCGCGACCTGGTGAACCACTTCTCCGGCGAGAGCGAGTTCACCCTCTCCCACGCGTGGTGCGGCGCCGACGTCAAGCTCATGGGCTTCTGGGACGGCGACGAAGCCGACATCGTCCTGTGCGTGCCGCAGAAGTCGCGGCTCGTCGCCAGCCGGGCCGAGTACATCCGCAACAAGGAGACCGTCCTCGCCGAGTGCCACCGGCTGGCCGGCATCCGGCTCCCGGACGCTCAGGCACGTTTCCGGCTCAACGCCCGCGACGTCCCGGAGAAGGACGAGCTGTACCTGACCTACACCGGGAGCTCGATCGAGTCGGGGGACGAGGGCGTCGTCGGGCGCGGTAACCGGGTCAACGGGCTGATCACGCCGCTGCGGCCGATGAACCTGGAGGGCGCCAACGGCAAGAACCCCGTCTACCACGTCGGCAAGCTCTACAACATCGCCGCGCAGCGCCTGGCCCACCGCCTGCACGAGAACACCGACGGGCATGCGGAAGTGCATCTGGTCAGCACTACCGGCCAGCGTCTGGACGAACCCTGGCGCATCCTCGTCCGCCTCTCCGCCCCGGACGCCGAGGTCGACAAGGTGCAGGCCCTCGTCGCGGAGGTACTGGGCGAGTTCCCCGCCCTGACGGATGAGCTCGTCTCGGACGGGATCGAGCTGAGCTGATGACGAGGCGGACGCTCGGAGAGATCCCCGCGGGGTGCAGACAACGATTGCTCGCGCACTACGGGCCCGCGGTCAAGCCGTGGCTCGACGCTGTCCCGGGGCTGCTGGCACGTGCGGCAGGGAGGTGGAAGCTGACGCTCGTGGCGTACCACGACGCCGGTCACGCCTCGGTGATCGCGACCGCGGCCCGTCCCGACGGGCGTCCGCTGCTCCTCAAAGCATGGGTTGATCCATCTCGTTTTCGCCATGAGGTGGAAGCGTCACGGCTCTGGGCCCGTGGCCCGACGGCGGAGGTCGTGGAGGCCGCGGACGATCTGGGCGTGGCCGCGCTCGAAGTCATCGGAGGGCAACCCGGCGGCGCGGATCGGCCGCGGCGGGAGCTCCAAATGGTGGCGGCGGCCGTCCACGGGCTCCACACCTTGGGGCGCGACAGACTCCGGTCGGAGCAGCTTCCACTCCTCACCGACTACCTCGCCCACGAAGTGCGTCCGCAGATCGAGCGGCGGATGCGCGAACTCGACCTTGGTGGCTGGCATCCCCTCGTCGAAGCAGGGTTCGCAGCCGTCGCCGATCTGGAGGAGGGCTCCCGCCGAGCGACGGTGCTGCACGCCGACCTGTACCGGGAGAACGTCTTGTTCGACTGGCGGGGACACCCCCGGCTGATCGATCCGCTCCCCATGGTGGGCGATCCCGCGTTCGACTGGGCGTTCTGGACCGTCTACTACGAGCTCGGACGCGGGACGACCGCACGGCTGGCCGTCGCCTCACGTACGTCTCGGATCCCCGTCCCCGTGCTCGCACCCTGGTGCCGACTCCTGGCGGTCCACGGCCTCCTCTTCTACGTGGAGTCCGGCGACGCACGCGCCACGTTCATGGCCACCGTGCTCAGCGATCTTCTGGCGACAGCGACGACCCCTCGGAGTGGATCGTGACGACGTACATCCTTCGCCATGGCCAGACCGACTACAGCAAGCGGTACCTCGTCAACGGCGACCCGACCAAGCAGATCCTCCTGACCGACGAAGGCCGCCAGTCACTCGGCCGTGCGTGGAACGTCCTCCCGCTCCATTCCGTGGCCACCTGGCTGACCAGCGAATTTCCACGGGCTCGGCAGACCGCCTCGCTACTCATGGGTGTCCCCTCGCCCGAGCTGGTTGTAGACGCCCGGCTGAACGAACTCGACTACGGGGAGCTCGAGGGCAAGCCCTTCCTCGACTATGCGGCCTGGCTCGACGAGCACGGTCCTCGTCAGCGCCCGCCGGGCGCCGCGGAGTCTCAGCACGGGGGCATACGTAGGCTGCTCACCGGCGTCCTCGCCGCTCTGGAGCACCCAGCGCCCCGCGTCCTGGTCGGGCACGGCCTGCTGGTTTCCGTCCTCCACTGGCATGGAGATCGCGCGGCCGGCGAGGCCATGCCGCTGTTCTTCCCCGAGGCTCCCTACATCGAGCCGCTCGCCATCGGCGACGACGATCTTTCCCTCTTGGTCACGGAGCTCTTGGATGATCTTGAATCGGCCACTCTGCGCGAGATCACCGCCGATGGTGACGCGTCGATATTGCGGATCGGTGAGGGGTCGGCGGTTGCTACCGTCGATGCGGTATCCCCATCCCACTCGCCGGATAAGAAGGATCTTCCTCATGCATGATGCCCGCGCCCTGATTGAAATGGGTGCCGAAGCGGTACGTCGGCTCGCTCGTCGCGGTTACGCCCTGGATTTGTCCCGGCTGGAAGACCTCCAGTCCCGGCGCAACCAGAGCATCCGCTCGGCCGACGAGCTGCGGGCGGAGTCCAAGCGGGTGGCGAGCGAGGTCCAGCAGACGGCCAAGCAGGGTGGGGACATCTCCAAGCTGAAGGAGCGCGCCCGCGAGCTGAAGGACCAGATCCGCGACATCGAGGCCGCGCAGGAGAAGGTCCAGGAGGAGCTCACCGAGCTCCTGCTGACCATCCCGAATCTCCCCGACGACGAGGCCCCGGACGGCGACTCCGAGGAGTTCGCGGTCGAGATCCGGCGCGTCGGCAACCCGCCGGCGTTCTCGTTCGAGCCGAAGGACCACGTCGACCTGGGCGAGGCCACCGGGATCCTCGACTTTGCCCGCGCCACGAAGCTGTCCGGCTCGCGCTTCGCGGTCTCCCGCGGCGCTGGCGCCGCCCTGGAGCGCGCGCTGGCCACGCTCTTCCTCGACATTCACACGCGCCGCCACGGCTACGTCGAGCACGGTGTCCCGTACCTGGTGACCCGCAAGACGATGACCGGCACCGGCCAGCTGCCGAAGTTCGAGGAGGACCTGTTCAAGACCGGCGCCGCCGATCGCGACCTGTTCCTCATCCCGACGGCCGAGGTCCCGCTGACCAATCTCTACTCCGACGAGATCATCCCGCCCGCCGAGCTGCCCCTGGCCCTCACGGCGCACACCCCGTGCTTCCGCTCGGAGGCGGGCTCGTACGGGCGCGACACCCGCGGCCTGATCCGCCAGCACCAGTTCTCTAAGGTCGAGATGGTCAAGATCGTCGACCCGGAGACCGCGGACGCCGAGCTGGAGACGATGGTCGGCCACGCCGAGGCGTGCCTGAAGGAGCTCGGCCTCGCCTACCGCGTGGTCAAGCTGGCCGCCGGCGATACGGGCTTCTCCGCCCAGCTCACGTACGACATCGAGGTCTGGATCCCGAGCCAGAACACCTACCGGGAGATCTCCTCGATCTCCAACTTCGGCACCTTCCAGGCCCGCCGCGCTAACATCCGCACCCGCGGTGAGGACGGCAAGCCCAAGCTCGTCGCCACCCTCAACGGGTCCGGCCTGCCCGTCGGCCGCACCCTGGCCGCGCTCCTTGAGCAGTGCCAGCAGCAGGACGGCTCGCTCGTCCTCCCTGAATCTCTCTTCCCGTACCTCGGCTTCCGCCGACTCTCGGCGGACGGAACACCGGAGGCATAAGTGCTCGTCGGCGTCTGCGACTTCCCCGGTAGCTACGCCTTTCCACCCGCCGGATACGGCGGGATCGAACGATGGCTGTGGGCGGTCGCCGTAGGCGCCCGAACCGCAGGCGCCGACGTACACCTCCTCGGGCCGGGCTGGCTCACGGACCTGGAGCACGACTGGGTCCGTAAGCCGGTCCGCCTGGAGGACCTCACTCCCGGATCGCTCGCCGAGCGCGAGCTCCGCAGCGCCGGATACGACCTCTTGGTCGTCGGGCACGAATACCCGTCGCTGCCGGCCTGGACGCGTACCTGGAACAAGCTGGACTGCGACATGGCCACGTTCCAGCATTCGCCCGTCTTCCAGCACGCGGACACGGCCTTCGACGGCAAGCGGTCACGGCTCTACTGCTACTCGCCCGAGATGATCGAGCGGTACGCAGCCCACCGACCGATCCCCGAACTCGCTGTCCACCTCGGCCTGGACGAGGAAGAGCCGCCCGCCGTCGCCGGTAGCGACCTCGTATGGCTCGGCCGGATTGACGAGGAAAAGGCCCCGCACATCGCCGTCCGAGCCGCCCAGATCCTCGGACGCCGGATCCAGATCGTCGGACCCGTCTTCGACGACGCGTACGTACGACGCCACCAACGCCTCTTCAGCGCGGACCACGTGAAGTGGGTCGGTGAACTCGGCGGCCCCGCTAAGACAGCTGCTATCCGCGACGCCTCCGTCTTCGTCTACACCTACGCCCGTGCATACGTGGAGGCCGGCGCCGCGGTCTTCGGCGAGTCTCTCCGCGCCGGCACCCCCATGGCCGCGCTCACCTGGCGTGAGGGCACATGCGCCCAAGCCGCTCTGTGCGATCAGACCGGCGTGGTGGCGGTGGCCGACCCTGTCGTGGACGACGAGACGGCAGCGGAACTCCTCGCGCGGGCGATCGAGAAGGCTGAGGACCTGAAGTACGCGGAGGTCCAGGAGATCGGGATGGACCGCTTCGATCCGGCCCGCCACTTCAGGGCGATGGCGAGTCGGCCGTGATGTCGAGTCATCCCAGAGAACGCCCGTTCGTGCCTTCACCTCCTTCAGGCGTCCTCATACCTGAGGTCCTTCAGCGCATCCTCGGGGCCCACTGGGAGTTCACCGTCTCCGACAGACAGGTCAAGATCGAGCACGCACACAGAGGCTCCCCATACCGTCCGCCTCGTCAGGCGCCGTCGTGGGAGGAACTACTGGCGGGGCTCACGACGGGTTTCGCGGCGCTAGGCGTCCCGCAGGACACCTGTCTGCCGCTTCGGTGGGGCCGCGAGACCGAGCTGACGATCTCGGCAGTCCAAGCCCTCGATCCCTATCTCAAGGACGGGCGTCCGGTGACCTACCGCAGCGGCTTCCTGCCTCAGCCCGTTGTCCGCTTCACCGGGCAGCGCGACACATCGGGTGATCTTCGGCCAGGGTTCCTGACCTCGTTCGTCAACGTCTCCCGTGTCCAGCCGATCCAGCACATGGACGAGTACGGAGGAATCTTGGACGGCTGGTTCAGCGTGCTGTCACGACTCGGTTTCCACGCGCGCCACATCAGCGTCCACGGCACACTGACCACTTGGAAGCGCCGCCAAGTCGAGGGCATCACACTTCGCTTCAAGCACTTGGACCTGCCTGTCGGTGACATCGTTCTCCTGTGGAACGCCGACAACCCTGCCCGTCTGGCCGTGGACCTCGGTACCGGTCTTGAGCGCCTGGCCTGGGCACGGACTCGGTTGGGGTGGAGGGATCTCGTATTCGGCAGGTTCTCATCCCTGGCCCCACCACCGACCCTGGATGCCGTCCGCACCGCCACTCTCCTCCTCGGGCACGGCATCCGTCCCGCCTCGCGAGGAGCAGGCGGCATCACTCGCCGAGTGATCGCAACGGTCGATCCTGGTGTGGCGAGGTTGGGCGTCAGTTCCCTGGTTCGCGCGTCGTACCGCTACTGGCGGCTGTTCGGCGAGCTGAAGGCACCTTGGCCAGCCGTGGCCGTGGCGATGGAGGAAGAGCTGGGTGCCTGAAGGGCTGGCCGTTCGTGTCGCCGTCGGTCAGACCGACTGGGACTTATCGGCGCCGTCCGAACTGCCGTTCGGCGGGTGCCGGGGGTGCCGCTGCAGGTTGTGGATTCAGGTGAGCCGACACCGAAGGCGTCATGGTCGAGCGCCGGCGAGCAGCCTCCGCCCGGCGGTTGGGCACGGGATTCCGGCTGGTGTGTTGGATGCGAGTGATCAGGACGCGGGCGGGCTGACGGGCGGTGTGTAGTTCGCGCTGGGCGGCTGCTTCCTTAAGGAGCTGGTGGGGTGTGTGGCCACCGGCTTCGGCATCGGCGAGAACGGTGGCGAGGGCCGGCCAGGCAGGGTCAGTGAGGATGCGGTCGGCGTAGTCGGGGATGGCTGCGCGGACATCGCGGACGAGGGAGCGACTGGCCTGGTCGTTCGGATGGCGAGTGGCGAGGCTGTCGATGACGGGCGTGAGGGCTCGGTCGGTGACGGTCTGGAGGTGGTGGAGAGCCTGGCGGACGGCTTCGGCCTGGTGGGCGTGGTTCTTCGCTTCGTGCCAGCGGGCGGCGACGACGGTGGCCCAGACGAGGGCGGCGAGCAGGGTCGCCAGGGCGCTGCCGTCGGGGCCGGTGGCGGTGTGTGCGATGTCGCGGGCCGCCGTGCGCAGGGTGTGGGCGACCTGGTTCTCGGCTCGGATTTGGGAGCGCTGAGCACGGACGAACGCCCGTGAAGCGGCTCGCAGTTCGGCGTGGAAGTGGGCGGGGGCATTCTGGGCGGTGGCCTCGATGAGTTCGCCGAGCGCGGTGATGTGGGCCTGAGCGTGGGAGTCGTCGGCCATGCCGACATGGAGGATGTCGAGAGCGTCAGTGGCCCGGTGCCAGGGGGTAGTGCGGCGCTCTCGGCGTGCGGTGGGGTGTTCCTCTGGCGCGGTGGTTTCCAGGCGGGCCTTCAGCTTGGGGAGGGTGAGGTCGGGAGCAATCTTGCCGCCGGGGTGGAAGATCTGTTCGCCGGCCTTGTTGAGGTCGCCGGGGCGGCCGACGGCGTAGCCGAGAAGGTCTCCGGACGGTCCGCGGCGCGGCTTGACCGCGATGCCGTCGGCTTCGAGGTAGGCGAGGAGTTCATCAGCGCTGCCGGCGTGGGGGATGGCGGCGCGGATGCGGTCCTGGAGCCAATCGCGGCTGGTCTGCTCCCAGCCGAGGCGTTCGGCCTTGTGCATCTCGGCCTGGGTGGGGCGGCGTCCGGCGGTGCGGTCGCCCATCTTCAATTGGCGTAGGCCGTAGTCCTTTTCGACCTGGCGGCAGGCGTCGCCTACGCGGATGCCGCTGTCGTGGAGTTTGGGACGGCGGCCATCTTCGCGGACGGTGGTGGCGACGATGTGGATGTGGTCGTCCGCGTGACGTACTGCGATCCACCGGCAGGCCAGGTCGTCTCCGGGTGGTGCGATGCCTGCGGCTTCGACGATCCGCTGTGCGATGTCGGCCCACTCCGTGTCGGAGAGGGGCCGGTCCTCGGGGGCTGCTCGGACGGGGCAGTGCCAGACGTGATCGGTGACCTTCTTTCCGAACTCGCTGTTGCGGAGCCGTACGGGCTCGTCAAGGTGGCGGGTGAGCTGGGTGAGGGTGGCGTCGGGGTTCCGGCCGGGATCGGGCATGCCGAGCATGGCGAAGCCCGCGACGATGTGCGGATCAAGATGTTCGTCGTGCCGACCGGGGCCGTAGAGATAGGCGAGCAGGCCACGGGTGTTGGCCCCAGTCGGCTTGATGGCGGCTATCACGCGGCCTGGTCCTTCCTGGGGTCGGCGGGTTCTCCTAGGGCCTCGGCGATCAGTTCCAGCAGGTGGTGCAGCTCGTCGAGGCGGTGACGTACGTCGGGTGGGGTGAGGTCGCTGTTGAGGGCGCGGGCGATCTGGTTGACGTTGACGCCGATGCGGTTGAGTTCGCGCAGCACCTGGGCGCGGAACATGTGGGTGCGGCGACGGTCCTCGGACAGCGGCAGGTTCGCGGTGAACCGACCGGTGATGAAGGCGAGGACGATGTCGGCGGCGAAGCCGGATTCCCCCTTGTAGCCGTGTTCACCGGCGGCCTCCTGGAGGCTGGCGTGCTCGTCGCCGGTGAACCGCAGCGGTCCGACGCGGACGGTCCGCTTGGTGCCGGTGAAACGACGGATCGCCGGTTGGACGCTCTGCGCTTCTCGCTCACCTGTTGGCGGCTCGGTGGTGGGTGTGGGGTGGAGGATCTGCTGCTGGACGGTATGGAGCTCGTTTTGGTCGGGGCCGCCCTCGGCTCCGACCTCCCGGCCCGGCGCCACTTGGCGCCGGGCCGTCTCGGCCACCCCTGGGGCGGAGACCCCCGAAGACCGTCCTTGAGTCGGACTCGGGGTACTACTGGCTCCGCCAGGGGCCGTCCGTCCGAACGCCCGCCGTAGACGTTCCAGCAGCGTAGGGGACTGCGGCGACGTAGGTGGCTCAGCGGGGGTGCCGTCAGGCAGGTGCTGGTTGTGCGTCAAGGGAGATACTCCATGTACGGCTGGGCGTGCGGGGTGGCGATGCTTGCGCGGCGCGGTCGTCGCGTTGTCCACAGGTGTGGAAATCTGCGGCGGGTTGGCCGATGCTCGGGTGACCGGAAGGGTTCCGGTCACCCGAGCAGGCCGGGGTCAGCGCCTGGAGACCTCGATGCCGGCTGCTTCGAGTTCCGGCCGAAGTAGTTCCATCACCTCGGTCTGCCGCTCACTGCCGATCGTCAGGTCCCGGTCCTTCACTGCCGCTCGAAGCAGGCCGCGCGTGAGTTTGCCGTGCTGATGACCGGTCGTCCGTCCGATGTCCGCCAGCTCCGCGATGGTCGCTTTCGGCGGACGACCACCGCTCGACTTGCTCTCCGGAACCTGGGGCGCAGGTTCCGTCCGCTCGTCACCGGAGACCGGCGAACTATCAGGAGCGGCGTCTGGCCGGTGGCTGTGGTTGATGTCGCCGACCGATCGTTCCTGCGCCTTTACAGAGCTCCTGTCCGAGGAGTCGTCGGGCGGTGCGACGAGCTGGTGGATCTGTCGCATCAGGACGCCGAAGGCGCCCATCGCGGCGGCCGGAGGAACGGCTGCGACCACGTAGTCGAGGAGCGGGACGCTGCGCGCGTTGTCCGTTCCGCTGACCCCGGCGACGTTCAACGCGATGGAGCCGACTGATCCGGCAACGGTCACGGCGATTGCCCAGGGGTCGGTTATGCGGCGCAGCGCTGCGCGCAGCATGAGCAGTTCGCCCGCGACGATGAACGCGTCCAGGGTGGCGGGCCAGGCCCAGCGGCGGATGGGGGTTGCTCCGAGCCCGTGTTGGCTGGCGACGTCGGCGAGGTGCGCGTAGGAGAGCCAGAACGCTCCGGCTGTCAGGGCGACGATGACGAGGCCAGCCGCGCCGAGCACGAGTTGCTCGGCGTCAACCCGCTTCGTCGGCTGCCTTTCGCTGCGGACGTCGGCTCGTGGCTGGGGTGCTTGCGTGGTGAGGTGCGGGGCGGTCAAGCGGAAGCTCCCGGGGGTGGTGGTGTAGGGCGTCTTAGCCGTCTCGGCCGTTGCACGTGCAGGTCAGCGCGGGACGGCAGCGCTCCGGACGTGCCGTCCTGGCGGGCAGCGCCAGCGTCTTGTCCCGATTCGGGATAGGGAGGCGACGGCTTCGGTTCGGGCTCCACCTTGGGACGGCTTGTCTCCTGCCGGGACGACTGCGTTATCGCAGCCGTCCCGGCAAGCAGGACTGTGACCTGCGGCGATACGGCGAGGACGCCTGGGACGGGGCAAGACGGATCAGGACGCCATCCCTCTGCTGGCTGCACGTGCTCAGGCGCGTTCGTTGCCGTCTTGCCCTCGACTGCCGTCCTGCTGGTGTATGCCCTGACCTGCACGATCACGGCAGGGACGGCAAGTACGGCAACCAGTGAGGTGGGGGTCAGTCTTCGTCGCGACGAGCGTCGACCGGGTGGACGGCCGGGCAGTACCGTCGCCAGGCGTCGAGGAACTTGTTGCGCATGTAGCCCTTGCGCTGCGTCCGGTCGGCCATGCGTACATTGCCGGGCCGGATGTCGTAGTCCCGCAGCATCCCGCTGAGCTCCCGCGAGGTCAGCCCGAAGCGTCCGCGCTCTCCCCACGGTGCTTCTGCATCCGCGTTCAGGTGGTGCAGAAGGTCTTCGGTGGAGAGGCTGTCCGCCTCTCGCTGGGCGAAGAAAACCCGTCGGATATCGGCGAGGATGCGCGCCCCGCTCGGGTGGTCCTCCTCGGCCGCCGCCTCGGCGGCGACCATTCGGGCGCACGCGATCCGCGCGAGCCGTTGCCAGCGGCCGCCGGCCAGGTCGGCGACGATCACCAGGGGCTCCCAGGTGTCGGCGGCTCGGTCCTCGACCGGCATCTCCGGCTCCAGGATCGCGGCATCCTCCAGCAGTGGGAGGGCCCAGGCGCGGATGCGGTCCCGTAGCTCGTGCAGAGCGGGGATGTCGCGTCGCGAGCGGAAGGGTTTGACCTTCTCGCCCTCGGCCCGGCGGCGCATGCGGATGACGACCGATCGATCCATGACCGTGTCCGGCAGGTCACCGATGCCCGCGATGGCCGCCATCGCGAAGGTGGCGAACTTGTGCGGGGTGTGGTCGTTGCCGACGACCCGGGTGACATACCGGCCGCGCTGGTGGCCGGCGTTGAGGAGGCCGCGTGTCTCCTCGTTCTTCTCCGCGACCTTGGGGCCGAAGATGGTGTCGGCCTCGTCCACCAGCAGCGTCGGCGGCTCCTCTTCGTTGATCGAGCGGAAGATGGCCGCTGGTGTGGTGTTGATGGTGAGCATCGGCTCGTGGACCGTCTCGGTCAGCACGTCCAGGAGCCGCGACTTACCGCACCGCTTCGCAGGACCCACCACTGCCAGTCGTGGGGCGTGCTGCCACGCGGGCTGGAGCTGCGTCGCCGCCACCCACAGGGTGACCGCGTCCAGCGCCTCGGAAGAGGGTGGGATCACGAACTGGGCTATCTGGGAGCGGAGTTCATCCAGTAGCTCCGAGCCCGGCGTCGGCTCCCCGTCGGGGATGGCCTCCAGGCCCCTCGCCGGGTCCGCCTCGCTGCTGCCGTCGACCGGACCCTCGTACGCGTCCGCTGTAAAAACGTCGCCCTGGGAGGGGCGCAGGTGGGCGCCGGGCCGGCCGGGGATGGCTGTGGCGGGCCAGGCCGCTCGGGCGGAGGCGGAATAGGAGTCGGGGTTCTCGGGTTGCACTGGGCGGCTCCTCGTCTGGCGGTGTCGGGCTTGCACGCCCCTGCCGCCGGGTCGGATCTCACGGGATTGCTGGGGAGTCTCGGGGCCTCCGGCGTTGCACCGCCGGAGGCTCTCCCCGTGCTCACGGGGGTTTTGGTACCGCGAGCGGCCACGGACAGTACGTCCACGCCATGCCACAGTCCAGCGCTTCTGTGTCAGCTCAGCGCAGAATGGCCTATGACGCACCAGGCCCCTCACGCGGCCAGCCCCAGCAAGGCCAACAGGTCTGCGGTCACCACCCGGTAGGCGTTGCCGAGCCTGAGCACCTTGCACGGGTACTGGCCACGCTTGGCCAGCTCGTAGCCCTTGCTCCGACCGAGCCCCAGCGCCCGGTTGCCCGTCTCCAGGTCAATGGCCGCCGGGAGCCCCAGAAGCTCCTCGCGACTCATCCCCTTCGCCCGTCCGGCGTCTTCGTTCTCGCGCATGCGTACTCCATCCATGACTGAGCCCATGGCGAACGCAACCTCCGCGCCCGCCTTCAGGTCTTGGAATCAACGCTAAGCGAGCTAATGTGTCTACATGACACAGCATCGTAGTCATCCTGGAGAGAAGAAGGCCGACGACGGGGACGACGTCCCGGAGTGGGTGGACCAGGTCATGGCCACCGTGGCCGCCGAGGTCCGCAGACGACGGAAGGAACTGGGTTGGAGCGCACAGGACTTGGCCGACAAGTGCGAGGAGGTCGGCCATCCGATCCCTCGCAACGTCATCGCCAACATGGAGTCCGGGCGCCGCTCCAACCTGCCCTTGGTAGACGTCATGGTGCTGGCCGAGGCGCTGAACACCCCGCCCATCTGCCTGCTCTATCCCGTGGGCTACGTCGAGGACGTACAACGCCTCCCTCTCCAACACCCGACCACGTCACTGGACGCGCTGCGCTGGTTCACCGGGGAGGAGACCGACCTCGGCGCGGACGACGACATGCTCCGCTACTTCCGGGCCCACCACGCCGCGCAGGAGCAGATGCGCCGCGCACAGCAAGAAGAGGAGCACGCCCGCTACCAGGCCAAGACCGCCCATAACGCGGATCGAAAGGCCGAGGCCCTGCGAGCCCAGGCGCAGGCCGCCGTAGCCGCCGAGAAGGCCAACAGACGCCTGCACCGGGTCCGCGCCTTCATCGAGGAAGAGGGCGTCACACCCCCACACCTGTGGCCCGACGTCATCAGCGCCATCGAGTCGACCGGCACCGACCCCGACACCACCGAGGAGAATGATCTTTGAAGGGCTCCACCTACCGCCGCTGCTCCTGCCGGGACCCGAAGACCGGCAAGGAACTCGGCGCCTCCTGCCCCAAGCGCAACAGCAGGAACCACTGCACCTACTCCGTACGCCAGGAGCTCTCACCCCGCGAGGACGGCACCCGTCGTTCCTTCGCCCGTGGCGGATACGGCAGCCTCAAGGCGGCCCAGGCCGATCTCGACCACGTACGCGCGCTCCTCGGGCTCGCCGACTCGGACGACCCCGAGGGCACCGAACTCATCGCCGAGATGCTGGCCGAGGTCAGCCGCGAGCGGTCTCCTCTGCCCGAGGTCGAGGAGACGCGGCGGCGCCTCAACTCCGGTCAGGACCTCATCGGCAGCCTGACCGTCGCCGAATGGCTCGACCGTTGGCTGGCCGGCAAGCGCATACGCAAGTCCGGCCTCAACCGCTACGAGACCGACATCCGCGTCCACCTGAAGCCGCGCATCGGCAACCGGCGCCTGGACCGGCTACGTGTCAGCCACCTCAGCGAGATGTTCACCCAAATCCGCGACGCCAATGCCCAGATCCTGGAGGACAACGCCCAACGCCGAGCCGCGCTTGACGAGTTGGCGACCATCCCATGGAAGGGCGCAGAGCACCGTGCCCGCCGTAAGGCGATGAAGGCCGCGATCGACGAGATGCCGCCCTTCCGCCGCATCACGGGCCCCGCCACCCGTCAGCACGTGAAGGCGACCCTCCGAGCGGCCCTGAACGACGCGATCGGGCAGCAGATCATCACGTTCAACCCCGCCGCCCACGTCGAGATCGACCCCGTGCGCAAGCCAAAGGCGCTCGTGTGGACGAACGAGCGGGTCGCCAAGTGGGAGCAGACGGGCGAGAAGCCGTCCCCCGTGATGGTCTGGACTCCTCAGCAGACCGGTGCTTTTCTCGACTTCGTCGCCGAAGACCGGCTGTACGCGATGTGGCACCTGATCGCCTTCCGGGGCCTGCGCCGTGGCGAGGCATGCGGGCAGCCGTGGTCGGAGACGAATCTCGACACCCACTTCCTCACCGTCTCCTCCCAACTCGTGCAGGACGGCTGGGAAGTGGAAGCGTCCGACCCCAAGACCGACAGCGGCTCCCGCGTGGTCGCACTCGACGACGACACCGTCGACGTCCTGAAGCGCCACCGCGAGCGGCAGGACAAGGCCCGCGAGAAGTGGGGCACGGCCTGGGTCGAGACCGGCCACGTCTTCACGCAGGAAGACGGCTCCTGGCTCCACCCGGGCAAGGTCACCGACCTCTTCGAACGGCTCGTCGCCGCATCCGGCCTTCCGCCGATCCGCCTGCATGACCTCCGCCACGGCGCAGCCACCCTCATGCTCGCCGCTGACATTGACATCAAGATCGTGTCTGACACCCTCGGGCACAGCGACACCCGGATCACGCGGGACATCTACCAGAGCGTCCTCCCCCACGTCGGCAAGAGCGCCGCCGAGGCCACCGCGAAGCTCGTCCCCCTCCAGCGAAAGGCCGAGGCCGAGAAGGCCGCGCGCAAGGCCGCGAAGAAGGAGAAGGCCAGGAGGGCTGCGGCCAAGGAGGCCGACGCTGGCAAGGACGGCAAGCCGAAGAAGGACAAGGCGAAAGCCCAGGCCAAGTACGCCAAGAAGGCCACCCGCCGCAAGCCCAAGAAATAGGTCCCCGCACGGCTCCGCTCACGCATCGCTCACGCAAGCACTTCCACGGCATCCCCGTCGTGCGGCTCGGCATGCCCCGGGCATGAAAAAACCCCAGGTCACGGCGAGTGAGTCCTGGGGTTAATCCGAGCCGCCTTCGGGATTCGAACCCGAGACCTACGCATTACGAGTGCGTTGCTCTGGCCAACTGAGCTAAGGCGGCACGCCCTGTCGCACATTGTGCGATCAGCAGCGTCGCCAAGTCTACACAGTTTCGAGGGGTGCTCCGTACCGCCCCGTCCCAGGGCCGTAATCGCTGGTCAGCGGCGGGCCCGGTGGCGTCAGGAGCACTTCTTGCCGTCGTCCGGCGCGGTGCCCTCCAGGAGGTACGAGTTGATCGCCGTGTCGATGCAGTCGCTGCCGCGGCCGTACGCCGTGTGCCCGTCGCCCTCGTAGGTGAGGAGGGTGCCGGAGGAGAGCTGGCCGGCGAGGGACCGGGCCCACTTGTACGGGGTCGCCGGGTCCCGGGTCGTGCCGACGACCACGATCGGGGCGGCGCCCTCGGCCTTGAGGGGGTGCGGGGCGCCGGTGGCGGGGACGGGCCAGTAGGCGCAGTTCAGGGAGGCCCAGGCGAAGCCCTTGCCGAAGACCGGGGAGGCCTTCTCGAACGCCGGCAGGGCCTGGGTGACCGCCTTGGAGGTGGCGAAGGCGGGCGGGAGGTCTAGGCAGTTCACGGCCGCGTTGGCGTACATCAGATTCGCGTACGAGCCGTTCGGCTCGCGCTCGTAGTAACTGTCCGCCAGGGAGAGCAGGCCCGAGCCGTCGCCCGCCTTCGCAGCGGCGAGCGCCTCGCGGAGCTGGGGCCAGGCCGTCTCGTCGTACATGGCGGCGATGACGCCCGTGGTGGCGAGGGATTCTCCGAGCTTGCGGGACTCACCCGTGGCGATCGGCTTCGCGTCGAGGTCGCTGAACAGCTTCTTCAGGTTCGTCGCCGCGTCGGCGGACGTGGTGCCGAGCGGGCAGTCCGCCTGCTTCACGCAGTCCTCCGCGAAGGACTGGAACGCGGTCTCGAACCCCGCGGTCTGGTCCCGGTTCATCTCGGCCGACGTCAGCGAGGGGTCCATCGCGCCGTCGAGGACGAGACGGCCCACCCGCCCGGGAAAGAGCTCGGCGTACGTCGCGCCCAGGAAGGTGCCGTACGAGGCGCCCACGTAGTGCAGCCGCTCGTCTCCCAGCAGCGCGCGCAGGACGTCCATGTCACGGGCCGTCTCCACGGTGGAGACGTGCGGCAGGATCGTGCCCGAGCGCTGCTCGCAGCCCGTGGCGAACTTCTTGAAGGCGCTGCTCAGCTTCGTGACCTCGGCCGCGTCGTCCGGGGTCTGGTCGACCTGCGTGTAGGCGTCCATCTGCGCACCGGTGAGGCATTCGACGGGTTCGCTGCGCGCCACTCCGCGCGGATCGATGGCGACCATGTCGTAGCGGGCGCGCACCTGGGCGGGGTAGCCGATCGCGGCGTACGCCTGGAGATAGCCGATGGCCGATCCGCCGGGACCTCCCGGGTTGACCAGGAGGGAGCCGATCCGCTTGCCGGGGCCGGTGGCCTTCTTGCGGGACACCGCCAGCTTGATCTCGGCACCGTCCGGCTTCGCGTAGTCGAGCGGCGCCTTCATCGTGGCGCACTGGAATCCGGTGACACCGCAGTCCCGCCATTTCAGGTGCTGGGCGTAGAACGGCTTCAGCGCCGCCGGCACGGCGGAGGGTCTGGCCGAGGCCGCCTGCGCCGGGGACGAGGCGCCCGTCGTGGAACTTCCGCTGCTGCAGCCGGAGATGAGGAGGCCGGCAGTGCCGAGCGCGATGGCGAGGGTGCGGAGCGGGCGCCTGGTGTCCATGTCCGGAGCGTAGCCGCCGGGTGTCGGCTCGTCCGATTCCCTGCTCTTTCGGGTGATTCGGCGGCCGGTCGGACTGTGCCGCGGTTACGTCCCGCAGCCGGCCGCGACCGGTGCCTCAGCCGGCCCTCAGCGCCATCGTCATCGCCTCCACCGCGAGCAGCGGGGCCACATTGCGGTCCAGAGCCCGGCGGCAGGCGGACACCGCCTCGATCCGGCGCAGGGTGCGCTCGGGCGTGGACGAGCGGGCGATGCGGTCGAGGGAGTCCTGGGCGTCGGCATTGGCGATGGCGATGCGCGAACCCAGCTGCAGCGCGAGCACATCGCGGTAGAAGCCCGTCAGTTCGGTGAGCGCCAGATCGAGACTGTCGCGCTGGGTACGGGTCTTGCGGCGCTTCTGCCGGTCCTCCAGATCCTTCATCACCCCTGCCGTGCCCCGCGGCATCCGACCCCCGGCGGAGGCGCCGAGGGCGGCCTTCATGTCTTCCGTCTCCTTGACGTCGACGTCCTCGGAGGCCTGCTTCGCGTCGTCGGTGGCGGTGTCGATCAGCTCCTGCGCGGCCTTGAGGCAGCCGCCGATGTCCTCGACGCGCAGCGGCAGCTTCAGGACGGCCGCCCTGCGGGCCCGGGCCCGCTCGTCGGTGGCGAGGCGGCGGGCCCTGCCGATGTGCCCCTGGGTGGCGCGGGCGGCGGCGGCCGCCCGCTCCGGGTCGATGCCGTCCCGACGGATCAGGACATCGGCGACGGCGTCGACCGACGGGGTGCGCAGCGTGAGGTGGCGGCACCGCGACCGGATCGTGGGCAGCACGTCCTCCAGCGAGGGCGCGCAGAGCAGCCACACCGTGCGCGGGGCGGGCTCCTCGACCGCCTTCAGCAGCACGTTGCCGGCGCCCTCCGTGAGGCGGTCGGCGTCCTCCATGACGATGACCTGCCAGCGCCCGACGGCCGGCGAGAGCTGGGCGCGGCGGACCAGCTCGCGGGTCTCCTTCACACCGATGGAGAGCAGATCGGTGCGGATCACGTCGACATCGGCGTGCGTGCCGATGAGGCTCGTGTGACAGCCGTCGCAGAAGCCGCAGCCCGGCGCCCCGCCCAGGGCCCGGTCCGGGCTGGTGCACTGCAGGGCGGCGGCGAAGGCGCGGGCTGCGGTGGACCGGCCGGAACCGGGCGGCCCGGTGAACAGCCAGGCGTGGGTCATCTTCGAACCCGGCGGCACCTGCTCCCCCGTGGACTGGGCGGTGACCAGTGCGTCGGCGTCACGGGCGGCGGCACCGAGCTGCTCCTGCACGCGGTCCTGGCCGACCAGGTCGTCCCATACGGACATGGGTCACCGCCCTTCCGGTGGTGTGAGGCCGCGCCGTCGCGCGCGACGGCGGCGCGGCTGGGGGTGGCTCTGTAAGGCTTGTGCGGCTCTGTCTGGCTGTCTGGCTGTCTGGCTGTCTGACTCTTCTTCGGTTCCGGTCGGCTCTGTGGGGGGCATCTCGCCAAGGCTGTCGGTGACGGTCGTCGATCCGGCTTCCCATTGTGCGGGACGGGTCTGACAATCCCGGCAGACAGCTGTGAGGGACGACGTCGGGGGAGCTGCCCGAGCCGGGTCCGGACCGTACGGGCTGCCCGGACCCGCTGCCCGGACCCCGCATGCCGATGGTCCCGCGCTGTTCGCACGGGACCATCGGCATACCCGGTCAGCGGCGCGGGCGGCGTCCCCTGCCCTTGGGCTCGGGGCCCTCGTCGTCGTGGTCGCCCAGCAGCTCGTCCGCCAGCGTCGGCAGATCGTCCAGCGGGGTCTCCTCCGCCCAGTCCGGGCGCGGGCGGCGCGACCGGCCGGAGGGCTCCTGCTGATCCCGGTCGGTATGCGGATTCGCGTACGGGTCGGTGATCTGCGGCAGCTCACGGGTGCGCTCGTTCTCGCCCTCCGGTGCGGAGTCCGCCGGGCGCTCGTCCCGGAAGATGCCGCGCGGCACCCGGTCCGCGGCGTCGGCGTCGCGGCCGGAGTCACGTCCGGCGTCCCGTACCGGCGGGAGTACCGCCGTCTCGTCCGCGGCACCGGCGGGCCCGGACGCGTCGGAGAACTTCGGGATCATCGCCGTCTCGGCCTCGTCGGAAGGCCAGGGGGCGGACGCCGACGCGCCGCGGGGCCGACCGGAGCCGGACGACGGATCCACCGGGGAGGGCACCGGCTGCGTGACCTCGTTCGGGTTGACGATGGGGGTCGGCACCGTCAGCTCGCTGTCCGGGACGGACGGCGCGGAGGACCCGGACCGCGACGACTGCGAGGACGGGGAAGACGGCGAGGCGTCACGTGAGGCCTTCGCGGCCGCAGCCGCCTCGGCATCGGCTTCCGCCTGGGCGGCCGCCGCCTGGGCGCGGGCGCTCTCCGCTGCGGCAGCCGCCTCGGCCTCCGCCTGCCTGCGCGCGGCCTCGGCCCGCAGCAGAGCCTCCTCCGCCTTGCGCTGCTTCTCCAGACGCCGGGCCTCCGCCTCCTGGCGGAGCCTGGCCTCCTCCGCGGCCTGCCGGCGCAGCCGCGCCTGCTCGGCCTCGCGGGCCGCCTCCTCGGCCTCGATCCGGACGCGCTCCTCCTCGGCGACCCGGCGGGCTTCCTCGGCGCGCTGCCGGGCCTCCTCCGCCTGACGTTCGGCCTCGCGCCGGCGCGCTTCCTCCTCCTCGCGGCGCTTGCGCTCCTCCTCCTCGGCGCGGAGCTTGGCGAGCTGCTCCTGGCGCTCGCGCTCCAGCCGCTCTTCCTCCGCCTTGCGCGCGGCCTCCTCCTCGGCGAGGCGCCTGGCCTCCTCCTCGGCGGCCTTGCGCGCCTCTTCCCGGGCCTTGATCTCGGCCTCGGAGAGCGGAAGGAGCTGGTCGAGCCGGTGGCGTACGACCGTGGTGATCGCCTCCGGTTCCTGACCGGCGTCCACCACCAGGTAGCGCGTCGGGTCGGCGGCGGCCAGCGTCAGGAAGCCTGAGCGCACCCGGGCGTGGAACTCGGGCGGCTCGGACTCCAGCCGGTCGGGCGCCTCGGTGAACCGTTCCCTCGCGGTCTGGGGGTCGACGTCCAGAAGCACCGTCAAGTGCGGTACGAGCCCGCTCGTCGCCCAGCGCGAGATCCGGGCGATCTCGGTCGGCGCGAGATCGCGGCCCGCGCCCTGGTAGGCGACGGACGAGTCGATGTAGCGGTCGGAGATGACGATCGCGCCCCGCTCCAGGGCCGGACGCACGACCGAGTCGACGTGCTCGGCGCGGTCGGCGGCGTACAGCAGGGCCTCGGCACGGTTGGAGAGCCCGGCCGACGACACGTCGAGCAGGATCGAGCGCAGCCGCTTGCCGACGGGGGTCGCACCCGGCTCACGGGTGACGACGACCTCGTGGCCCTTGGCGCGGATCCACTCGGCGAGCGCCTCGACCTGGGTGGACTTGCCGGCTCCGTCACCGCCCTCCAGAGCGAGGAAGAAGCCGGTCGCGGCGGGTGCGACCGCCGGGTCGCCGCCGCGCAGGGCCTCGCGCAGATCGCGGCGCAGCGGCACCCCGGAGCGGTCGTCCGTCTTCGCGAGGACGATCGCGGCGACCGGCAGCAGCAGCGCGCCGATCAGCATCAGGGTGAAGGCGGCGCCGCCGTGTGCGAAGACGAAGTCGCCCGTGGTCAGCCGGTGGGTGCCGATGGCGGCTGCCACCAGCGGGCCGCCGACCGCGCCGAGCGCGATCAGGACCCGGACGACGGCCTGGAGGTGCTCGGTGGTCCGGGACCGCCGGGATTCCTCGGTCTCCTGGTCGACGAGCACGTGGCCGGTGTTGGCGGCGACTCCCGCCGCGTATCCGGCGAGCAGGGCGATCAGGACGACGGTCGTCGTGTCCGGCACCAGGCCCATCGCCAGGAGGGCGACTCCGGTGACGGCGGTGGCCAGGGAGAGCAGCCGCCGCCGCGACAGGGCGGGCAGCACCTTCCCCGCGGTGCGGATGCCGACACCCGTACCGCCGGTCAGGGCGAGGATCAGCAGGGCGAGGGTGACGGGGCCGCCGCCGAGGTCGGCGGCGTGCAGTACGGAGACGGCCGCGGCGGCCGCGATCGCTCCGGCGACCGCGGCACAGGTCGCCACGAGCAGCGGGACGGCGCCGGTGCGGCCCTTGTCCGGTCCGCTGCCGGCGGCGGGCCGGCGCAGCCCCTCCAGGGGCGAGCGCGGCCGGGGCGTCGGCGTACCGGGAAGTTCCAGGAAGTACAGGATGGAGAGGGAGGCGGAGAACAGCCCGGCCGCGACGTACGAGCCGAGCGCCGCCTGGTGGAAGGAGAACCACTCCAGGCCCGAGCCCAGCAGATTGCCGACGAGCGTGGCGACCAGCAGAACGGCCGCGGCGGCGGGAACGGCGGCGAAGTCCGTACGCAGGGAGAGCCGGCGCAGCGGGTCGAGGTGGTCCGGCAGCGGGCGCACGGCGGCGCCCTCGATCGGCGGAGCGGGCAGCAGCGCGGGGGCCGCGCTCTCCTTGGCCACCGTCCACAGGCGTTCACCGGCTCCGGCGACGAAGACGGTGATGAGGATCATCATGAGCGCGTTGTCGGGCGTCCAGTCGATCCACAGGGGCGCGACGACCAGCAGCGCGAGCCGCAGCCCGTCGGTGCCGATCATCAGCCACCGCCGGTCGAGCGGCCCTCCTGGCGCCGCGAGGGCCGTCAGCGGCCCGAGGAGTACGGCTCCGAAGAGCAGGGTGGAAATAATCCGGGCCCCGAAGACGGCGGCGACGGCGAAGGCCGCCCCGCGGTATCCGGATCCGAATGAGCCCTCAAGGACCGCCGCTTGCAGCGACAGCAACACCAGCACGAGAAGGGCGAGTGCATCGCCGGTACTGCCGACGAGCTGGGCGCTCCACAACCGCTTCAGCGGGGGAACACGCAACAGGGCTCGTACGGCGCGCTCGCGTGAGTCTGCGGCAAGTGTGTCGGAGGTGGGGCTCACGACCGTTGGCTGCTCGGCTCGCGTCATCCGCCCAGCCTATCGGGAGCGGGCCGGTGCCCGGGGCCCGCGTCCGAACATACGACCGTCGCCCCTCCGCCCGACCGGCAGAGGACGCCCCCCGCCCCACGCGTTCAGCCCACCGACGCCCCACCCGCCGGGCACCGTCCCCCAGCCGTTCTGAGCCCCGCCCCTGCAGACTCTCCGGCCCGATCAGCCACCCGGAATCCCGTCCACCCCTCCGGCCCCATCCGCCCCACCCCCTCAGCCCCGCCCCCTTCAGCCCCTCCGGCGTTTGAGGAGCGGGGTCCGGGGCGGCGCTGGGCCATGAAG